>JBDTMC010000067.1:0-23162 GCA_039934475.1 Bryobacteraceae bacterium
GCTGCCATCGTTTCACATGATCTGGTCGATCCTCGTCGCTGAAGCGATCGGGCGGGGCCGCCGTTTTCCGGTCCGCGTCCTCCTTTGGTTGTGGGTAGCCATGATTGCTGTGTCCTGTGTCATGACCGGTGCTCATACTATCGCGGATGTCGCCGTGGGTGGTGTGCTCGGTGCACTGCTGCTGCGCGTGGAGCGGAACCTGCTGGCGGCCCGCGGTACCTCTCATCGGGCTGTGGCGTTTGCGGCGGTTTGGAGTCTGTTGGTGATACTGCTGAGCAACCGACTTTGGATCGCCGGTGTCGCGGAGTCATTGATGGGCGGAGTGTTCCTGATGCTCACCGGAGCGGGACTGTTTCTCGCTCAGGCGTTGAACTCGAATTTGCCTGGGCCGTACTGGCGCGGTTGGCCGCTGTGCCAGTGGACGGCCGGATTCCTTGCCGCCGCCGGCGCGGCCGTAACGGTTGCCAATCCCAGCCACAACGCGCTGGGAACAATCTTGCTTACCGCCCTCTGTGTAATCCCTTTGACGCGCTTCGCGAATGGCCAGCCTCAGGCCGCCGGTCGGGATCTGCAGCAACTGTAATCAACAAAAAGGGTGGCCGTTTCGCAACGCGCCACCCGAGTCGATTCAGAACCGGAGACAGGAGGAACCAACATGCCGACCAGACATCTTGAGCGTGCCACAATGGCGGCGCAAAGCAAATGGGTGGTGGTACTACGCCGCCCGTCCTGGAACGAAAGCGTTACGCTTCTTCCCACTGCCGCCGGAGGTACTTCAGCGCACGGCCAAGTGCGGCGGCGGGCGTATCGGTGAACTTCGATTCCACTGTCAGCCACCCGCTATATCCCCACTTTTTGAGTTCGTGGAAGCCGGGGCGGTAATCAAAGGGCAGGGAACCGGGTTCGAGGCGCTTTTCTCCGTCCGCAAGGTGAACGTACCGAGTGTGGCGGCCATGCACCGCCAGGGTCGCGGCGATGTTGGGCTCTTCCAACTGCATGTGATAGAAGTCGCTGAGGATGCCGAAGCCGGTTGATCCGGAGGCTTCTATGAAGTGGGCTGCCTGCGCCTGCTGGTACATGAAGTGCGTCTCTTTGCGATTGCACGGCTCCAGAAGAACAGTCACTCCGCTGCGCTCCACGTCGCCCGCCAGTTGTTTCAACTGGGCGATGAGGATGCGCTCTTCCACTTCGCGGGCGTTCATGACAGGCGAGAGATCCTGAAATTTGTTTGGCCCGAACGTAGGAACCTCAATGACGAAGCCGGCCTTGAGGTCTTTCGCCATTTGAAGCCGGCGGCGGTCAGTCTCGATGGCCTTGGCGCGCTTCTCGGGATCGGTATTCAGCAAGTCGATGGAACCGACAATCGCGCTGACTTCCAGCCCGGAGCCCTCTAGCTCCTTTTGCAGGGTCTCCACCGGCGTTTCCATCCATTCGTTGCCGAGTTCGATGCCATCGAATCCGGCATCCTTAACGATTTTGGCGCGGTCCCGCAACGGGGCGTTCGGCAAAGGTCCGCGGACGCCGAAGCGAACACCCTGGGAAGCACTGGGCGCGATGGCGGCCGTGGTTAGGGCCGCCCCGGCGGCGCTGATCAGCGAGCGGCGCGTGAGGCGAAACGGGTTGGACACGTAAAAGCCTTCCTAGTTGCGAGTCCCAACGGTCTCAGTGCGCCCGGCCAGCGGACGAACGATCGGCCCGCCGCAGACACCCACACCCGTATTGAGAAACGCGTTCAGAAGATTGTATAGCACTGCATACACCATCTGCTCAGTGACCGGCTGCTTGCCCGGCAGGCGAAACGTCACAGGCAGTTCTTTGGTGATCTGCAAACGAAGTGAATTGGGCAGGGGCCGGCCATTGCGGTCGCGCAGATTGGCGACAGTGATTGGCGTTTGGAGCACGCCCCCAGTTCGCCCGTCGATGTAGAACTGGCAGCGTGAGAACCACCCGAGATTGCCGGGATCCGCTGCATCGAACAGGAGCAGTGGCGATTGCCGGTCCGGGACAGCGAGTTCCAGTATGAGACCGCGCGCGCTATCTTCCAGCTTGAATTCAAAGCCGGCTTGCTTCACCAGATTCGCGATGAAATCCTGATCAAGCTCCAACATGAGTAGCCGGTGATTTCCAGCGTGGAGAACTTGCATTGTTAGTATTCTAGCGGCTTTTAGCCGTTCGCCTCCGCGTAGGCCTTAAATGTTGTTTCATCGAACAGTACAAGAAGTACTTCGCGGATGGTGCTATGCGGTGTCTGCTCGAAGTACTGCTTGATGGCGGCGACCGCTACCCGGGCCGCATCGGTAACCGGATATCCGTAGATTCCGGTGCTAATGGACGGGAAGCTGATGGTCTTCACTCCACGCTCTTCCGCCAGTTCGAGACAGGTGCGGTAACAGGAGGCCAAGAGTTCTGCCTCGCCCTCGTCGCCACCGCTCCAGATGGGTCCGACGGCGTGGAAGACGAATTTCGCGGGCAGGTTGCCGGCTGTGGTGGCGATGGCCTGGCCGGTGGGAAGACCGTTGACAGGACGTATCTGGTCGAGTTCGTGGATGATCGCGAGTCCGCCGGCGCGATGGATGGCGCCGTCAACCCCACCGCCTCCGCGCAACCCGGAGTTAGCGGCGTTGACGATGGCATCGACGGCGATCTTAGTGATATCGCCTTGGAGCAGCCTTATGCGTTCCACACGCCGGTCCCGCGCAAGGCGAAGTTCGCCACATGCCCGGCCCGCGCCGCGGCCACGCCCACTTCCACTCCGGCATTGGGAGTATTCCGGCTGCGCATGCAATCGAGGAAGTTCTTCATGTGCGCCAGGGTTCCGTCCTGCTTCGACATTACCTGCTGGCGCGCCGTCGGCGGCTCATATTGCTCACTGTAGGTGGGAATCTCTCCGTAGATGATGAAGCCGCGGCGGTGCAAGCGCATGGCGCCCTTGGTGCCTCGGATCAGCAACCCGCCGCCCTCGATGTAGCCGATCAGCGAACAATCGAACTCCACCAGGCACTTGTTGTACGAGAGGGCCGCGCTCATCGTGTCCGGAGTCTGGCGCTCTTTAAGGATGGCTTTGGTGCCGGTAGCAGTGGCGCGCTGGGGCATATCGTCTGCCATGAACCACTGCGCTACATCAACCCAATGGATGAAAAGATCGGTCATCGCGCCGCCGCCAAAGTCCCAGTACCATCGCCAGTGCCCATATTGGTCGGCGTCGAAAGGACGGTCGCTTGCGGATCCAAGGAACTGCTTCCAATCGAGTTGTGAGGTGTCGATGGACGGCTCATCCGCCTTGTGCAGGTGGTTCTGATACCAGTAGGTGCGGATGAAGGTGACTTGCCCTAACTCACCGGCTTCGATCAGTTCCTTCGCCCGCAGGTAGTGGTCCCAACTGCGCTGCTGGGTGCCTGTCTGCAACACTCTCTTGGTATCGCGGACGGTGGCGATGAGGCCTTCGCTCTCGTCGAGCGTATGCGTGACGGGCTTTTCGCAATAGACGTCTTTGCCGGCGCGCATCGCGGCAGTGGCAATGGGCACGTGCCAGTGATCGGGTGTTCCGATGACGACGGCGTCAATGTCCTTCCTGTCCAGCAACTCACGATAATCGACGTATTCCCGAGCCGCGGCAACGGCGTACTTGGTTTTGGCGTCCGCGCGATGCGGGCCGTATACGTCGCAGACGGCCACGATGTCATTGGAGCCGATCTTGTTCAACTGGCTGAGCAGGTAACTGCAACGGTTTCCGGTGCCGATCGCTCCCACTTGAACGCGATCATTGGCGCCTAAGATCCGCCCGTAAGAAGCCGCGCTCACCGCAGCTCCGATAAACATCCGCCGGCTGGCTTGGTTTTCTGCCATGCCTTAGGATATATCGCCGGAGCTTACATGTCGCGACGGTTTTCGAGAGATTTTGACATCGTGACTTCGTCGGCGAAGTCGAGATCGCTGCCTACCGGCAAGCCCATTGCGATGCGCGTGGTACGAACACCGAGCGGCCGCAAGAGTCGGGAGATGTAGACCGCCGTCGCTTCGCCCTCGACAGTTGGGTTAGTGGCGAGGATGACTTCCTTGATCTCGTCCTTAACGAGGCGATCCAACAGGCTCTTGATGCGGAGCTGCTCCGGGCCGATGCCGCGGAGGGGCGAGATGGCTCCATGCAGTACGTGATAGACACCGTTGAACGATCGTGTCGTCTCAATGGGCAGGATGTTGGGCGGTTCTTCCACCACACACAGGACCGTGCGATCGCGATTGGGATCGCGGCAGAACGGACATAGCGGGACATCCGTGATGTTGTTGCAGATCTCGCACAAGCCGAGCTTGTCTTTCACATCCAGCAATGCGTGAGAGAGCCGTTCAATGTCTTCGCGGCGCGCGCGCAGAACGTGAAAGGCGATCCTCTGCGCCGACTTCTGCCCGATGCCGGGCAGGCGTTTAATTTCCTGGATCAGGCGTGCCAGTGGTTCCGCAAAGTCGGGCATGGGGATTTGCTCCGCTTAGAACATGCCTGGCGGCAGGCCCATTCCGCCCAGCATGCCGCCCATCAGCTTCTGACTCTCTTCGTCCACCTTTTTAGCCGCTTCGTTGCAGGCGGCCAGAACCATGTCCTGGAGCATTTCCACGTCGCCCGCCACCTCCGGGTCGATCTTCACACCGAGGACGTTCTTGTGGCCGTCCATTTTTATGGAGACCATTCCGCCGCCGGCCGCGGCTTCGACGCGGATCTCCGCGACTTGCTCCTGCATGCGCTGCTGCATCTGCTGCGCCTGCTTCATCATCGACTGCATGTTGCCCGGAAGCTTCATGGCTACTCCTTGAGGTTTCTAACCGTTCGTACATGGCTGCCCGGAAACAACTCCTGAAATCGTTTCACTTCAGGATGTTCCAGGGCTCTTTGAGACACTTCATCGTCGTTGGCCGGCTTCGCCGTTGTGGTGACAGGGGTAGCGACATTGCCGACAAGAACGACGACCTTTACGGGCTTGCCTGCAACCTGCCGCGCGGCAGCTTCCACCTCGGACGATTTCACTGCCATCTTGAATTCGGCTGCCGTGGTGAAGCGCCATTCGCTGCCTGCCTCGACGAGATCGGAATGCTCCACGCCGTCGGCGCTAAACGTGTGACCTTGTTCCACCAGCAGAGCATGCAGGCGGTCTTTGTTGCCGCCGGCTACAGGCGGCGGTGCGCCCGCTGTTTTACGAGCCGCGTCGCGCTCCAGCGGAGAGGGCCCGGTTCGCACTACGGGCGGAGGAGGCGGTTTCGGCGCCAAGGGACGGGCGACCGGCGACGGTGCGATAGGCGCTGCTGCCGCGCCTGGTCCCAGTTGTGCCAAAGCCTCTTCCATCGACATCATGCGGCCCGCATGGATCAGCCGCAGGAGTCCGATTTCCAGATGAAAACGCGGTTGCAGCGAATACTGGAGTTCGCGAAAGGACTCCAGCGTCAGTTGCAAATAGCGCGTCAAGTCCTCCTCGCTGAAGGAGGCGCCGATTTCCGCCATTCGCTCCTGCTCTTGGGCCGAAGCAGCAATCAAACGCGTGTTGGGGCCGGCGATTTTCGCCACCAGGAGGTTGCGGAAAAAGCGTGCCAGTTCCCGGCAATAGTGCTGCAGACTCTGGCCGGTGCGGTCGAGCTCACCGACGACTTCGAGCATCGCTCCTGAATCGGAAGCTGACAGCGCGGCCGTCACCTTGGAGAGCGCATCGATAGAGAACAGGCCGAGCAAGCCGCGCACGTCCGGTGCTTTGAGGTGGTTGCCGGAACACGCGATAGCCTGATCCAGTGCCGATAACGAATCGCGGACGCTACCCTCGCCTGCCTGCGCTAACACCGCCAGCGCCTCAGGTTCGGCCGTGATGCCTTCCTGAGCGCAGATCCATTCCATGCGACCGACCAGTTCCTTGAAGTCCACGGAGCGAAAGCTGAACTGCTGGCAACGCGAACCGATAGTGGTTGGGATCTTGTGAACTTCGGTTGTGCAGAGGATGAACACCACCCACTCGGGCGGCTCCTCCAGGGTCTTGAGCAGTGCGTTGAACGCTTCGTTGGTGATCTGGTGGGCTTCGTCTACGATGAAGACCTTGTAGCGGTCGCGCGCCGGCCGGTAGCGGACATTTTCACGCAACTCGCGCATCTCATTGATGCCGCGATTGGAGGCGGCGTCGATTTCGATAACATCGGGGGCATTGCCGCCTGTCACTTCCAGACAACTGGCGCACTTGCCGCAGGGGTGTGCCGTGGGGCCTTCGAAACAATTCAAGCAGCGCGCCATGATGCGTGCGACGGTGGTCTTCCCGGTGCCGCGCTGGCCCGCGAAAATGTAGCCGTGGGCGATGCGCTGTTGCGTGATCGCATTCTCCAGCGTCGTCTTCACGTGTTCCTGCCCGATGAGTTCGGAGAAAGATTGAGGACGATATTTCCTCGCGATGACCTGATACATGGAGTGTTGCCGGGGCGCAGTAAGACCCCGGGTGATCCGCGGCACACAAGCTAAACCGCTACCGTTGCTTCCTTCCGGACCTGGCGGGGTTAACGGCCGCCCATTGCACGAAGCCCGGGGCCCAAACTATCGTAACATGCGAGATGCGGAAGTCAGAAAAGACCGGTCCCTTACAGTCGCGGCTCAGTAGAATCAGCAAGTTGCCGGAATCGGTGTTAGGGCACCACTGGAATGGTGACTACAGTATCGGTCTGGAAGTCGCCGATGGTGATCGCTACCGGCTGATCTCCTGCAGCGATCGCGGGAATTGTCACATTGAACTGGCACAATCCGGCCCCTGCCACGCCGGCGTAGAGGAGGGCGGCGGGCTGGCCTCCGATACTAACGGCAGTCTGATTGGCAAGCAGGCCGCCTTGGACAATCTGGCCACTCGGAACGGGCGGCGCGGAGGGTCCGCAGCCCGTGCCCCACAGCGTTATGGTCTCGCCCGCCTTGGCCGCGGTCTGGCCAGGGCCGTTGCCGATCGGAGTGAACGTGTAATGCTGGGCGACCGCTTGTCCGTTGACCTGGAAGAGCGCGGGCGCTACTACCTGCAGATTCACGCTTCCCGGATTGGAGGCTCCCGCGGCAGTCGTCACTATGACTTGACCCGCGGCCGGGGTGTCGATATCGGGTACCTGGAAGTTCACCTGGGTGGCACTGGCATAGGAGACCGCCGCTGGTTTGCCGTTCACCTTGACCGTGGTTCCGGCCAGAGAGAGCGGCAGTATGTCACCGTTGAAATCTTCGGCTCTCCACACGCGGCCAATGCCGGGTCCGAGGTTTGCGCCATAGACCGAGGCCCAACTTCCGGGCGCGATGTTATTGGAGCCTGACGCAGCGTCCCCGGCGCTGGAGACGACAGGCGGCAGATTGTTCACGGCTGCGTAGGTGACGTCGATGGTCGTGTTCCCCGCCGCCGAGTTGGTAGTCAGCCGGACGTACACCAGCGAGCCGTCGAGCGGAAGACTGTTAGCCGTGCCTGTGTTCGCTGTCCCGAAGTCTTTGAAGAAGATCTCCTGGCCGCCAAGCTGGCGCGAAACCGCGAGCGTGTAACTGGTGACGTTGTTGGGGGTAGACCAGGTGAATACAGCCGTCTGTCCAGGCAGAACGCTCTCGGGTTCTGGCGTGAGCAGGCGCGCTCGGGGCGGCGCCTCCAGATAGCCCTCTATGCCGGGGTAGATGGAAGGGAAACGCGTGTATCCGCTGTAGTAGTTCGCCGCGCCTGGGTCGCACGCCGATAACCCTTGTGGCATCGTTAAGAAGCTAGCCACTGCCACCACCTTCAAGTTCTCATCGAAAAGGCCCGAACCCGACGACCCCCGATCCACGGCGCCGCGACTCATGTTGACGCGATAGAAGTCATTGAATACCAGCCCCGTGAGGGTACCGAAGGCCACTTGTTGGGGTAGTAGATGGGGATGGCTTATGGATGTGACGCTGTTGTGGGCGATGCCGGTATTCCAACCGGCGAAGTAGGTACCGGCCGGCGCGGGGTGGCTTAGTTGGAGCAGGGCATAGTCCGGCTGATCGAGAAAAACGCCGCCATTCCCCAGATGGACACTGGAGTGAAGCAGTTCCGCCCCGCTAACTTGGGGGTAAGTGTACACGGAGTTGGCAGAGCCTCCGCAAGCGTCGGACTTGTAACCGAAGATAGTGAGCATCGCTTGGGCGTCGCCTGGAGTATTGGCGCAATGGCCGGCGGTCAACACGTAGGGGGTCTCGGAATTATTGCGGTCGTTGATCAGCGTTCCCGAGCACGAGTGGGTAGGGAAGAGCAGAAGGACGGTAGCGCGGGACAATTCTTCAACGCCGGGAGTGGACTCGTAGCATTTTTCGTCGAGAAAGCAAGAGGTGTTGACACCGGGCGACCCGGCTGCGGCCGGCCAGACGTGAAAGACTTCGCGTACTTCAAAGGGGGGAGAGCCGCCGCGCCGCCCGTCCCCGGCGCGGTACTCGATTTGCGCCGTATCGCCGCCGAGCAGTTCCGTCCACAGGTCGCCGTGGTCATGCCAACCGCGGCCTGTATAGGGCCCAAACACGCGCCCGGTAGCGCTGCCATCATGGACCCAAACCTGGCCGCGCTGAACGTTGAAGCTGCTGAAGAGCAGCCGCACCCCAACGGCCCCTTCTGAGCGCACACGGGCCGTCCAATACCAGTCACCCGCCGCGTTTTGGGTCCATGTCCCGGAAGGTGTCCGCGGCAGCGACCGGTTGCGCCCGACGCGCGGCAGGCCAAATTCGCCGGCCGGTTCGATTTCCTGTGCGGCGAGGGGCGGCAGAACAGCCAGCGGCGCGTCCACGATGCGCTGTGAGTTTCGACTGGGTGGCAGGGCGGCAAGCGGAGGAAGCCCGTTGGCACGTAACCCGGGCACGGATGTGACACGCTCTTGGGAGTAAGTGAGGGTGAGGTTGCTGAATAGGAAGACAATCGCGAGCCCGACGACACGTATTACCAGGCGCTGCCTCATCGACCATTCAAGTATACGTCGCCCCTTGCCCCGAAGTTGCGCGCGTCACCGAATGTCGAGGATGATGGTGTTAATGCAACGCAGCCTTCCGGCGGCGTTCCTCTCGGCGCAATGAAACGACTCATCCAAGGTCTGATGCACTTCCAGCGCGAAGTCTTTCCGGCGAAGCAACAGCTCTTCAAGAGCCTTGCTGAAAGCCAGAATCCACACTCTCTCTTCATTACTTGTGCGGACTCCCGGGTGGTTCCCGATCTGATCACGCAGTCGGCGCCTGGGGATCTCTTCATCTGCCGCAATGCAGGCAACATTGTGCCTCCCTTCGGGCTGACAAACGGCGGCGTTACCGCCACCATTGAATATGCCGTTGTAGCCCTCGGTATCAAGAACATCATTCTCTGTGGGCATTCCGATTGCGGCGCCATGCGGGCTGTCCTCAATCCTGAACGTGTGAAGGACCTGCCGACGGTAGCGTCCTGGCTCGGCCATGCCGAATGTGCTCGCCGCGTGGTGACGGAGAACCACGCCAATCTGACAGATGAACAGGCCCTGGAGTTGGTGACTGAGGAAAATGTGGTTGCCCAGTTGGATCACCTTCGCACTCATCCGTCGGTGGCCGTCCGATTGGCTCGCGGCGAAATAAACCTCTATGGCTGGGTCTATCAGATTCACACAGGACAGATGACGGCCTACGACGTTGAGGAAGGCCGCTTCCTGCCCCTGAATGAGCACACCATGCCGGCCGCAACGCCTCGTCCGCGCGCGCTGCGCCGCATCGTGGCGTGACCTGGCGGTCGTGCGAAGATGAGAGTTGTGAGGTCCTCCCCAGCCGCCGCTCTGATTTTTTTGATGTTGCCGTGTGTCCTTTCGGGTGAACTTAATCCACAGACGGTGCAGGCGTTTGACGAGTACATCCGCAAGACCGAAAGCCGCATCGATAGCCACATCCGGGAGCAGCGTTTTTTGTGGGCGGATGGTTCAGAGGAGCGACTGGCGCGAATCCGCAAAGGCGAAATCGTGACCGAACCGTTTGAAGGTGAGGGAGTAATTCAAGTCCCAGATGGCATCATTCACGACTGGACCGGCTCCGTCTTCATCCCTGGCGCCACGCTGAAAGAGACTCTCGCCCTTGTCCAGAACTACGACGCGCACAAGGTGATCTACAAGCCCGAAGTGATCGACTCGCGCATCCTGCGACACGAGGGGAATGACTTCAAGATCTACTTGCAGTTGTTAAAGAAGAAAGTGTTCACGGTGGTTCTGAACACAGAACACGATGTGCACTATTTTCCTCTCGACTCGAAGCGGTGTCACAGCCGCTCTTACTCCACACGCATTGCTGAGGTGGAGAACTATGGCAAGCCAGACCAGCGCGAACTGCCAGCGGGGAAAGATCGCGGGTTTCTGTGGAAGCTCTATTCCTATTGGAGATTCCAGGAGAGGGACGGCGGCACGTATGTGGAATGTGAAGCCATCTCACTCACTCGCGGCATTCCTGCCGGCACCGGCTGGATCGTTAAACCAATCATCCGTACCCTGCCCCGCGAGGCCTTAGCTAACAGTCTGGCGGCCACGCGCGCCGCGCTGGCTGCGAAGTGAATCTCATGGATACGCGCGCCGCTTTGGAAGCTCTCGGAGTAATGCCGGACAGCGTGAGCGGAGAACAACGCCGGGCGCTGGACAGCGATGGATATTTCATCGTGGAAGATGCGTTCACGGAGTTGCAGCGCGCACGGATGGCGGAAGAGGTGGACCGGATTGCGGCCGAGGAAGGCGAGCGCGCCGGCACCGAAGTGAGTCGCGAAGCGGGTACGTTACGGATTTCAAACGTCTTCAATAAGTCGACGGCTTTTGACTTCCTGCTGCAGTTCCCACCCTTGCTGGCTGCTTCCGCCTACCTGCTCGGGGAATGCAAAGTGCATGGGGCGAATGTGCGGGAGCCTTTGCGCGGCGCTGGTAAACAACCTCTCCATTCGGACTCTGTGAAGTTCTCCGATGGTGGGTGGTGCCTTACCAATGCGCTGGTGTGCATCGACGAGATGAGCGTTGGGAACGGACCTACCCGTATTGTCCCGGGATCGCACCTGTGGCCTCCCTTGAACGTCCCGGGAGAGAACGCGGTGGACTATGCGGCCAAACACCGTAAGAATCCTCCGCAATGGGCGCAGGAAGGCGAAAACGTCGCCGAGCATGTCGCAGCCCTGCCAGTGATGGAAGATACGGACCGCTTTCCCGCGGATCCCTTCGCGCCGTACCCGGGCGAGATGCTGGTGGTGGCACCCGCGCGCGCCATCGTCGTTTGCAACGCTCACATGTGGCACAGCGGCACACTGAAGCACAACGATGCCCGGCGCAGGCAATTGCATCTTAGCTTCACGCGGCGCGATCTGCCGCAGCAACTCGTCCAACGAAAATATATAACCCCAGCGCTCTATGACCGGCTGCATGAGGCTCACCGCTTTCTTCTCGATATTGTTTGAAGTAGCGCGAACGATGGTTTTTGAGTAATAATAGTGAAGCGCCGCAAAGGTGTGTTCTACCCTGGGCCGTAGGACGATTGCCTCCTTACTAACTGAACTGAATGAAGCACCTTCGCTACAAACATGCCCTCGCTGTCGCTGCCCTTGTCATGGCGGCGTGTACAGCCAGTAGCCTGTTGTGTGCTTCGTTGGATGAGGCTCGAGTCCAGCGCCTGACGCGAACTCGCACCGTCTCACGATCGCGGGCGCGGTGCTGCTGGACGCAAGCGATGGTCGAGCAGCCTCACACCTGGAAAACGGCCATCGGATCACGCTCCGGGCCGCCAGGGACGCTGCCGGTGCGAATGCCTGCTCCGACCGCGCCGGATAGTTGCTCGGATCCGGTATTTGTAGACCTTATCAGTCCTTCCTCCTGCGTTATCTCCCGTCCTGGTTTTGCTCGTCCTCCCCCTCCTTCTTTTCTATAACCCCCACACTCATCGCGTTTCCCACGCCCGGGCTATCTGTAGCCCGCAGGCGGAAGTGTCTACTTACCCAACCGCAGTGAAGAACTGCCTTGACGAGGATTCTAATGAAACGATTGATAGAAGGATTGGTGCGTTTTCAGCGCGAAGTGTTTCCCGCGAAACAGCAACTATTCCGGAGGCTGGCCGAGGGGCAAAATCCGCGCGCTCTCTTTATTACTTGCGCGGATTCAAGGGTTGTCCCCGACTTGATAACCCAATCCGCTCCCGGTGACTTATTCATCTGCCGCAATGCAGGTAACATCGTGCCTCCCTATGGGGAGATTAATGGAGGCGTCTCGGCGACCATTGAATATGCCGTGATGGCGTTGGGAATTCGCAACATTATCGTTTGCGGCCACTCGGACTGCGGGGCTATGAAGGCGGTCTTTCATCCGGAGAAGGTGAAAGACCTGCCCACGGTGGCATCGTGGCTGCGCCATGCTGAATCGGCGCGGCGGGTGGTGCGGGAGAACTATGTGGGACTGACCGAAGAGGAGGCAGTGCAACTGCTGACCAAGGAAAACGTTGTATCGCAACTGGATCACCTGCGCACACATCCCTCCGTGGCCTCGCGAATCGCGCGTGGAGAGCTGAATCTCTATGGCTGGGTCTATCAGATCCATAGTGGTCAAATGACGGCCTATGACGCCGAGTTGGGCGACTTTCTACCTCTGACCGAGAATTCGATGCCCGACGCCACGCCCAGGCCGCGTCTGCTGATGCGGGAGGTTGCCTGATGCGCAAGCATTTCACTTCGGATTTCCTGGCGTCGATCGTTGTGTTCCTGGTCGCGCTGCCGCTTTGTATGGGTATTGCGGTTGCCTCCGGAGTGCCGCCCGCGCTGGGCATCATCACTGGGATCGTAGGCGGCATCATTGTCGGTTTCATTGCCGGTTCGCCCTTGCAAGTGAGTGGCCCGGCGGCAGGGCTGGCCGTCATCGTCGTGGAAATCGTCCAGGACCATGGACTGGTGATGCTGGGCCCGATTCTGATCCTCGCTGGAATCATTCAGGTTGTGGCCGGGCTGCTTAAAGTCGGGCAATGGTTCCGCGCCATCTCACCAGCGGTGGTCTACGGGATGCTTGCCGGAATCGGAGTCCTCATCTTCGCCAGCCAGTTCCACGTCATGGTGGACGATACGCCGAAGGGGAGCGGCCTCAACAATCTGCTATCGATCCCTTCTGCCATCTACAAGGGACTGTTTCCGCTCGATGGCAGTGTGCACCACCTGGCCGCTTTGGTCGGACTTGTTACGATCGCCACGATGATCCTGTGGGGCAAGTTCCGTCCCCAACGCCTGCGTCTTGTCCCGGCGCCGCTGGTAGCGATTCTGCTCGCTAGCGGCCTGGCCCTGACGATGCAGCTGCCGATTAAATACGTCAACGTGCCGGAGAAGCTCACTGATGCCATGATGTTCCCCACCGTGGAGACGCTGGGGCGAATGATGGAATGGCCGCTGCTGCTTGCGGCTGTGGCGGTGGCTTTCATCGCCAGCGCTGAGACGCTGCTCTCGGCTGCGGCCGTTGACCGGATGCACAACGGTCCACGTACCGACTATGATCGCGAACTAACCGCCCAGGGCGTGGGCAATTTGCTCTGCGGCATAGCCGGCGCACTCCCAATGACTGGAGTCATCGTCCGCAGTTCGGCCAATGTTCAGGGCGGCGCCAAAACGCGCAACGCGGCCATATTTCACGGGGTGTGGTTGCTGTTGGCAGTGTTATCCTTGCCGCACGTCCTGCGGCTGATACCGACTGCCGCCCTCGCCGCCATCCTCGTCTATACCGGCTACAAACTGGTCAACGCCGAGAACATCCGCCAAATCGCCCGTTACGGTAAAATCCCGCTGGCCATCTACGGCGTCACGGTGGTGGTGATTGTAGCTACCGATCTGCTAACTGGGGTGCTGGCCGGAATCGCGCTTTCCGTTGCCAAGTTGATCTACAAGGTAACCCACCTCGATGTCCGCATGGTTGCGCTCCGCGACGGGTATGCCGAACTCCATCTGGAGGGCGCTGCCACATTCATCAAACTCCCCAAAATCGCCGCGGCGCTGGACAAAGTCCCCGCCGGCACGGAATTGCATGTTCGCGCGGAAAGACTGGTTTACATCGACCATTCCTGCCTCGACCTGCTGTCGAACTGGGAGAAACAAAACGAGTCGCGGGGATCTTCCCTGGTTGTCGAGTGGGAGGGGCTGGAGGCTCGCTACCGGCAGCCAAGCGCGATCAGGGTTCCGGCTTAAACGACGCTACATCTCCGCGGGGCCATCGAGGTTCCGCCACAGGTACCAGCTGGCGATGCTGCGGTAGGGCCTCCACGGCGCCGCAATCGCCTCCATTGCTTCCGGCGTCGGGAGTTCCTCCAGATCCCAGGCGCGCTTGATCGCCGTCCGGACCCCTAGGTCGCCGGTGGGTAGGACGTCCGGGCGTTGCAGCGCGAAGATGAGGAACATGTGTGCCGTCCAGACTCCAACGCCCTTCACTTGAGTGAGGTGGGCGATCACTTCGTCGTCGGAGAGGTCGGATAATTTTGCGAAATTGACCTGGCGCGCCACGGTGCGTTCTGCCAGGTCGCGGAGGTAACTATATTTTTGCTGCGAGATGCCGACCGCCCTCGCTTCCTCCTGTTTCAGCTTGAGCAGGCTCCGTGGCGTCAGCTCCCCTTTGGAGTTGGCGACGGCCTCTGACAGGCGGCCGAATATGGTGGCCGCCGCCTTACCGCTTAACTGCTGGTAAACAATGGACCGTACCAGGGTGTCGAAAACCGGTTCCCGGAATGAGATCCGGCAGGCGCCCACAGTCTCTATAATTTGAGACATCTTGGGACAGGCCTTACGGAGGTGGAGCGTGGCTTTTCGCATCTCTTTGATGCCTATTGGAACACGATTGCCCCGCCGCGCATCTAGGGGTATAACCGTAAAGCCATGCGAACTCGTCTGATAGCCTTGTTTTCCCTAGCCCTGCCGCTCAGCCTGACGCTGGCCGCCCAGCAGCAGAAACCGCCCGATCCTCCGTCGCAAGCCGAGGCGGATGCGACATTCAAGCTGGACGTCGACCTGGTCAACATCCTGTTCAGCGTTCGCAGCAAGCAGGGCCGCCTGATTCCGGACCTCACCAAGGACGATTTTACCGTCCTCGAAGAGACCAAGTCGCAGCCAATCAAGTACTTCGCGCGTGAGACTAATTTGCCGCTTACTTTGGGCCTGCTGGTGGATGTCAGCGGCAGCCAGGCGAATCTCATCGATATCGAAAAACGGGCTGCCTCCGCGTTTTTTGGCAATGTTCTGAAGGAAAAAGACGAAGCGTTCCTGATCAGCTTCGGCACCGATACTGAGCTGCTGCAGGATTTTACAAATTCGCCCAAGCTCCTGCGGGCCGGTCTGGATGGCCTGAGGGTGCAAGGCGGCATCTCCGGCGGTCTCATCAATCCAGGCCCGATTCCTACTAAGCCTCGCGGTACGGTGATGTTCGAGGCGGTTTATCTGGCGGCGAATGAGAAGATGCGGAGTGAAGTGGGCCGAAAGGCGATCGTGCTGATCACCGATGGACAGGATCAAGGCAGCCGCACCCGTATTGGAGAAGCGATTGAAGCGGCGCAGAAAGCCGACAGCATCATTTACAGCATCCAGTACATCGACCGCCATTTCTACGGATTCGGCGGTGGCGGCGACGGCGATCTCAAGCGAATGTCCGAGGAAACTGGCGGACGCCTCTTCCGCGTTGACGGCAAGCACACGCTGGAGGAGATATTCCGCGAGATCCAGGAAGAGATGCGGAGCCAGTACGCCATCGGCTACAGTCCCACCAATCCTGCGAAGGACGGAACGTTCCGCAAGCTCGAAATCCACACCAAAGACAAAGAATTGCGCGTCCAGGCCCGGAAAGGGTACTACGCGGTCACCGAGTCGCGCTAAGCTTCCGCGCCCGCATGGCCATGTAGCTGCGAACGGCGAACTCGAGAGCGGGCATTGGCGCCACTCCGGCGGCTTCCATCTTTGAGTTCGACAGTGCCGAGTATTGGGGACGGGCCGCGGCGGTGCGATACTCGCGGGCGTCGGTGTGGCGTACTTCCGGCGTTAGGCCGGCCGCTTCGAAAATCATCCGCGCATATTCATACCAGGAGATGGGTTGTCCGCCGCCGATGTGGAACACACCGCGTGCCTCCAGTTCCACCAGGTCAGCGGTCCGCGCCGCCAGTAGGGGCGCATAGGTAGGCGAGGCGACATGGTCTTGCACGACCCGGATCGTCTGGCCGCCGGCCGCCAGCCGCAGCATCAGTTCGATGAAATTGCCGCGGGGGGTAAAAAGGCCGGCGGGGCCGAAGACGCCCGACGTTCGGACGATGAGCAGCTTTTCGCAGTAAGCGCGCGCATAGAGCTCGCCAGCCAGTTTTGAGACGCCATAGGCACCCAGCGGATGAGGCCGGTCCTCTTCGACGTAGGGACGTCCCAAGGTGCCGTCGAAGACATAGTCCGTCGAGTAGTGAACGAACATCGCGTCGGTCTGGCGGCAGGCCAAGGCGAGGTTCCGAACTGCCAGGGCGTTCACCTGATACGCGGCGGCAGGCTCACGTTCGGCGACATCCACCTGATTGTAAGCGCCGGCGTTGAACACGATGGCGGGCTCTCGCGAGGTGATGCACTCCTCCACGCGCGCCGCATCGGTGATATCCACCGAATTGCGGTCGAACCCAGTCACCGAATATCCTCTGGTGGACATTTCATGGTGCAGTTCCAGGCCTAGCTGTCCGGAACTGCCGAAGATCAGAACTTTCTTGCTCATCCATTAGGCAGGATATCGCGAATGGGCCCCGGCGGGAATGAAACTAAAGTAACGTAACCAAATACCAGGAAAACAGGTCCAACAAATAGTTGCAATTGCGCCGATAATAGGAAGCACGGGGGTAGAGGAAATGGCACAAATCCTGCAGCGCGGCATACGGCGCGGCAAAACCGAAGAACGCATCGCGTTGGCGCTATTGTTTCTGCTTCTAGCTGTCCTGGTTGCTTCGGTCGTGCAAGGGATTCGTCACCTGGTTGTTTGACCCGCCGTGGCGCGGCGAGAATTCTTCCCGTAGCGACCGATTCAGACGCGCCAACACCTCCAGATGGCGGATGGAGTGTTTCGCGCGGACCCCAATCAGAAATCCCTCGGCCAGAGGCGCGCAATGACACACCTCGCCCAGGATGATCTCATGGGCGGTCTCAAGCCGCACCGGCTCCGACAACGGGAGCCTGCGGGCGGCGCGGACAGCAAGGCCCGATTGGGAGCGGTTTTCAATCCAAACTTCGAAAGCGGTTTCAACGCCGGACAACAGCGAGAGTGTTGCCGGTTCCTGCGTGTGAGTGCGGTCTTCTCTACGGCGTTCCACCCTGGATCCATCGGCAGGATCCGCGCGTAACGTTAGGTTTTAAGGCTTAACGCGACGTGATCAGCAGCCAGATCAGCAATCCCAGACCCGCGGCGATCAGCACCTCGGCCCAAACTCCCAAGGGAATCAATAGTCGCCGCAGGCGAGATGCCGGAGAGACGCTGGTGAGCAAGGCCTCCGTCGTCTGGCGCGAAAGGGCGCTGGGCAGGCCGCGGACCGCGCGCGCCAACTCACGCCGGCCTGAGCGGTCGGCGATGAGGATTGTCGCCGACTGAGCGCCGCTTGTGGAGTCCATCAGTTTCCGCCGCAGGCCGGGGGGGACATCCTTCAAATTGCGATACACCTGGTTGTGCTTGGCAGTAGCGATGAAGATCGTCGATGTACGGAGGGTGACACGGCTCATCGCGATGCCACCTCGTGCACGATGGCGGCCATACCGCTTGGCTTGCTGCGCGCATTCTCCAGAATGGCGTCAATGAAGCCCAATGCGGCTTTCGAGAGGCCTTTGTCGCGGCGGTAAATTAGACCCAGACGGCGTACCATCGGGTCCGGACCAAGCGACACCGAAGCCAGCTTCCCAATGCTGCTTTCCTCCTGGAAATGCGAGACAGCGAGGAACGAAATCCCAAGGCCGGCTTGTACGAATCTCTTGATCATCTCCGTCGAATCCAACTCCATTGAGATTGAGATCTCGTCCTCCACCGGTTCCAGCCACGCGCTAAGGCGCGAGCGTGTAGTGCCGGACTTGGGCAGCAACAACTGGTGGCCTACCAGGTCCTGTGGGAGCACCATGTGGCGCAAAGCAAGGGGATGTCCGGCAGGCACTACCAATTTGATCTCATCGGCGTGAATGGGCACCGCTTGCAGTTTCTTTTCCTGCACGGGAAGCTGAGTCACGCCGAAATCGGCGAGATTGTCCGTGATCGCATCCACAACATGGGCGCCGTAAGCGCGGTCAATGAGGATCTGGACGTTGGGAAACCGCTTCTTGAATTGGGAGAAAACCTGCGGCAGAACGTAAATACAGGTGGCTTCGTTCGCAGCAATGACGATTTCTCCGCGCGGCACCCGCTCCAGTTCGTTGATTGTGTCTTGCGCGCGCTTGCGGAGCTCCAGGATCTGTTCGGCGTACTCGCAGAAGATCTTCCCAGACGTGGTGAGGGCGATGCGGGTACCCAGCCTCTCAAACAGGGTGGTGTTCAATTCCTGCTCAAGCTGGCGTACTTGTGCGCTGATGGCGGGCTGCGTTCGATAGCAGGTCTGCGCGGCTTTGGAGAAACTCTTCAGCCGGACGATCTCGAGAAAAGTATGGAGTTGATCCAGGTCCATACGACTACCGCCTTTCGCTGCGTGGCGCCCTGGTAGAGATCATCCGAAACCGGCGCAAATGCAAAGGTGCATTCGCTCTCAGCATTTCCCGCCCTACGTTCGGCGGTGCGGTACCAGGGGAAGCGACTTCCAAAACTACGAGAGATCAAGTATAGCATTAGGCAGGGGTGTCGCCCGTACCGTCCGTCAGGATGGGGCCGGAAGGAGGCAAATTGCCGAGTCGGATATGGGGAATAGGGGTAGCGCTGGTGTGCTGCGGATCTGGCGCTGAGGCCTTCGCCGGAGGGCCCGAGGCCGTTCTCGTGGTGGTGAACTCATCCTCGGCGGCCTCCCGTGAGATCGGCTCCTACTATGCCTCGCGCCGTTCCATTCCCGCGCGTAATATCTGCCGGCTCGCTATGACCGACGCCGAAGCCGTCTCGCGCGTTACGTACGATCAGGAAATCGCCCGGCCGGTGATGCAGTTTCTTCGCTCTCAGGAGTTGGTAGAGAAGATTCAGTACATCGTCACAACGTCGGGTGTGCCCTTGCGAATCCGTGGAAGCGGAGGAATCGATGGCGATGGAGCAGCTGTCGATTCCGAAATGACCCTGCTCTACCAACGGTTACACGGTCAGCGGCCACCCATCGCGGGGGCGATCGCCAACCCCTATTTCGCCCGCGGTGATCCCTTTCAACATCCGGATTTCCCGATCTACCTTGTCACGCGCCTGGCGGCTTGGGACGTGGACGGAGTAAAGAAGCTGATCGACCGCGGTTTGGATGCGCGCAACACGGGCCGCGTCGTGCTCGACCAGCGCGCCGACGGCAGCGATCAGGGCGACCAATGGCTGAGGGAGGCGGCTCGCGGGTTGCCGTCGGACCGGGTCGTTCTAGACGACAGTACCCGTGTGGTCTCCGGCCTGACGGACGTGATTGGATACGCGTCATGGGGCTCGAACGATCGTGCCAATAAAGCGCGGGCGCCCCATTTTCAATGGCTCCCCGGAGGCCTTGCCACGGAGTATGTTTCCACGGACGGGCGCACGTTCCAACGGCCGCCAGCCAGTTGGGGCATCAGCACTTGGGCCGACGCGGATAAATCGAAATGGTTCGCCGGCTCTCCGCAGAGTCTCACTGCCGACCTGCTCGCCGACGGAGCCACGGGCGCCTCCGGGCATGTGGATGAGCCATTCCTCGCCTACACGCCGCGGCCCAATCTGCTGTTTCCGGCGTACCTCGCTGGACGGAATCTGGCCGAAAGCTACTATACGGCAATTCCCCGGCTGAGCTGGCAGAACATCGTCATCGGCGATCCTTTGGTCCGGTTGCGCTGATCAACGGCCGTAAATCGCTTGCACTTTGGCAACGATCGAGGACGGAACGAGGTGCTGCCAATCGGCGCCCGCCGCAATCCGGTCGCGGACGGTGGTTGCCGAGACCTCATCCCAGTCGAGCTCCAGTATCAGGGGAACGACGCGTTCCGCTACGTCGGGCGGCGGTTCGTACTCGCTGCCTCGCCGTGCTACCAGAAGCCGGAATTCATTCAGCATAAGCGGCAGCGCCTGCGGGTCACCGTAGTCCCACGTAACGACACGCTCCGCCGCATCCCGGCCGCAGAGGAAAAGCAACTCGGTGCCGGCCGGATAGTGCTCACGGCATTCACGGGCGATGTCGATGAAGAGGCCCCCCTCGCTCGTTCCTATGGAGAACAAGGGTTGCTCCGACGTGGCCTGCAGCAACAGGTCCAGCCGCTGCTCCATGCTCGCGCCGGAATACGGTTTGTGGGGAAAGGTACGCGGAAGAACAAACAGCACTTCCTCCGTCGCCTGCAAGGCTGCTTCCGCCAGGGCGAGGTGGGCCTGTGTGGGCGGATTGTAGGTGCCTGGGAATACCGCCAGGCGCGCCGGCATCTGTTTGGTGCGGCGAATCAGGTCCATGACGGGGGAGTTGCAGATGGTGCTATCAAACGGCAACTGAGCGACTTCGAGCGGCGTCTCATAGGCTAGAGTATAGAGAAACCATGTTCACTTGGATTTGCCCGAAGTGCGGAAGGGAAGTGCCTCCCTCCTACACAGACTGTCCGAATTGTACCGTGGCACAGGCTCCGCCTCCGCAGGCGCCCGCCGCGGCTCCACCGGTGTACGCGCCCCCGGCGCCGCCAGTATATGCACCGCCTCCACCGGCAGCCTATGCGCCCCCTCAGCCGCCGCCGGCATACGCTCCACCCCAGCCCGCCTACGCACCTCCACCCGCGGCATACGCACAGCCGGCGTATGCGCCGCCACCCGCCGCCCCCTATGCCGAACCGCAACGCGCTATGCCCGAATGGCTGGTGATGGTGATTGTCGCCGTCGTCGCTGTGGGCATCTTCGCGCTAGCCTACTTCTATCTGTTGCCTTCGTCACGCAAAGGCAGTTCCGGCGCAGCCGTTGCAAAGACTCAGTCCGAGGAGACCCGCGCGGCCATCGGAGCGCACCCTTACGCGAAGTTCCTGGATGTGACCGGCATTCGGCTGGTGGAAGACGCGAAGCAGAATGTGCAAGTGAGATTCCTTGTGGTCAATCACTCATCGGCCGACCTGGCGGGTGTGAGCGCCAACGTGATTTTGAAGCCCATCGATTCCAAACCGGATACGCCACCCATCACGGAGTTCTCCTTCAAGCTGCCCATGCTGGGGGCGTATGAATCGCGCGAAGTGACAGTGCCGGCGAAGACCAAGATGCGTGCCTATGAACTTCCGGACTGGCAGTTTCTGAAGAGCGAAGTTCACATCACCACTCCGAAGTAGAGGCCATGGCCACAGCAAAAGGGAAGGGTGGGCCGCAAAAGCCCAAGACAGCGGCTGAGCGCAAGGCGCGCATTCAGGCAATTCTCGATACACTGAACCGGTTGTACCCGGATGTTACCTGTGCGTTGCATCATCGCAATGCCTGGGAACTGCTGGTAGCAACGATTCTGTCGGCGCAATGCACGGACGTCCGGGTGAACATGGTGACTCCCGGTCTGTTCGAAAAGTACCCGACCATCGAGGACTTCGCCGCCGTTGCACCGGAGGTGTTGGCTCAGGACATCAAGTCCACCGGCTTCTTTAACAACAAAGCGAAGTCGGTGACCGGCGCCGCCCGCAAGATACTTGGTGACTTCGGCGGCCAGATTCCGCAGGATATCGAACAACTGCTAACTGTCCCCGGAGCCGCCAGAAAGACGGCGAACGTGGTGCTGGGTAGTGGTTTCGGCATCGCCAGTGGCGTGGTGGTGGATACCCACGTTCAGCGGATCTCCCAGCGCCTGGATTTGACCAAAGAGCAGGACCCGCCCAAGATTGAGCGCGACCTCATGAAGATCGTCCCCATGGAACGCTGGATACTCTTTAGCCATCAGATAATTCACTTCGGCCGCGGCATTTGCATTGCCCGCAAGCCGAAGTGCTCGGAATGCGCCTTGGAACCCCTCTGTTACTCAGCCGATAAGACCGTGTAGCTGGAGAGAGTTGACTCTGCTCTGCCTGGCGCTCGCCGCCACCTTCAGCAATGCCGTGGACTGGCTGCTGGAGCCCGCTACACTGGCCACTACGGCGTGATCTCCATCCGCCAGGCTATCCGGCACAACCACATTGATCTGGTAAAGGCCCGGTCCAACGAGTCCGGCCCAAAGCACCGTCGCCACAACACTGCCGATCGTTGCCGTCACCTCGTTCGTCGTCGGATAAGCGGCAGTGAACACGGCGCCGTCGGCTACCACGCCGGCCGTCGGCCCGAATCCGGTGCCATACAGCGATAGGACTTCACCGGGAGCAATCGCCGCGGACGTCGTATAACCCGTCTCGGCATTGCCCGTTCCGTTGACTATCGCTCCGTCGGGATAGCGGATCGCGCGGACATAGTTGGATAGGACCGACAATCCCGGCAGCACCCCATACATCGTCGCTGTCACAACGTTCGACGTTCCCACTGCATTGGTCACACTTACTGTCAAGCCACCAAGACTGGCGTCCGCCGGCGCGAGAACATTGATCTGCGTGGGACTCACATACTGCATGTAGGCGGCCTTGCCGTTGATGAGAACGCTGACCCCGGCCAATTGTGTGGGAATCCTATTGTTCACCAGATCCGTGTTGGCGAGAACTTTTGTAGAACTGGACAGCGAACTGCCGTAAACACTGATCCATGCTCCCTGCGTGATCCCGGGCGCACCGCTCACGGCATTGGCTATGCCCCCTGCACTGATCGTAGGAGAGGTGGCTGCCGGCGTTTGAAATGCGGCGCCCACGGTGATCACGCTCGAGTATCCAGCGCTGTTGTTGCCTGTCGTCGCCGCCAGCATGCGAGAGGAATTGGCGACGTTGTAGATGTTGTCCGATGCGTTGGTGGTTGTGCGGCTTCCCGAACGTGAATAAGCACCGTCCGCGAGTGCGGCGTCGTTGATCGATTCCTCAAAGAAAAGCTGCGAGACGAAATTACTGAGCACGGTGCTACCCGAGTACGTCCGCACGCGCATATGAATATGAATCGTCCGGCCGGAATACCATCCGGGGAAGATCGTAGTGAATTGCACTTGC
>JBDTMC010000068.1:0-23110 GCA_039934475.1 Bryobacteraceae bacterium
ATGGCTCGGTGCGCCCGCCATAAACAGGTAGATGACGCGCTTCGCCTTAGCGGGAAACTGCGGCGGTTTGGCCGCCAGCGGATCCTTCGACGGAGCGGCCAGCGCCGCGCCCGCCATCAGGCTTCCTAAGGCCGCGCGCCCCAGACCGACGCCGCACTGCTCAAAGAACCACCGGCGAGTGATCTCTTGAGGCGGCTTTCCGCGATAGAGATGGTCCGAACAACTCATGCCACTACTCCTTCGTTATCGTCTCGTCCAGGTTTAGCAATACGCGCGATACCGCCGTCCACGCGGCGAACTGGACCGGGGTGGTGCCCTTCGGCAATTCCATTCCGGCCTTCAAACCAGTCAATGCCCAGACATCCAGCCAGCCATCCGTAGCACGCTGTTTCTGCTTGTCCAGCAACCGCAGAAGTTCGGCTGTTTCCTTAGGCTCGGGCTGACGGGAAACACATCGCCGGAACGCATACGTTCGTCGCTATCCCCGGTGGCCAAAGCCTTCAGAGCGAGCGATCGGGCCGACTCCAATGCGAGTGGCTCGTTCAGTGCCGTCAGCGCCTGCATCGGAGTGTTGCTTCGCGAACGCCGCACGCACGATACATCGCCGTTGGGAGCGTCAAACACTTCCAGCATCGGGTAAGGAACGCTGCGGTAGCGGTGGGTGTACAACGCACGGCGATACCGCTCCGTGCCCGTCTCTTCGCGCCAGATCTTCGGCCCGTAACTCGTCGGCGGCTGGAACAGAAATGCCGGCGCGGGAGGATACACGCTCGGCCCGCCCACTTCCTCGTTCAGCAGCCCGCTCGCTGCCAGCGTGATGTCCCGCACGACCTCGGCATCCACGCGGAACCTCGGCCCGTGGGCAATCAATCGGTTATACGGATCTTTGTTCAACATTTCAGGCGTCACATGCGACGATTGCCGGTATGCCGCCGAGGTCGTAATTAGCCGGTGTATCTTCTTCTGGCTCCAGCCGCTTTGCATGAACTCCACCGCCAGCCAGCCAAGCAACTCGGCATGCGATGGTGCTTCACTTTGCGTCCCGAAATTCTCAGATGTGGCCACAATGCCGATGCCGAAATAGGCCTGCCACAAACGGTTGACCAAGGAGCGCGCCGTAGTGGGAGCATCTGGCGCCACCAGCCACTTGGCAAATGCCAACCGGTCTGGCTTGGCGCCTTCCGGAAGCTGATTCATAAACGACGGCACACCCGGCGTGACGGTCTTCGTGGGCTTCAGAAAATCGCCCCGCGTCAGGATGTGCGTGTCGCGCATATCTTCGCGCTGCCGCAGCACCAGTTGAGAAGCCCCTTCCGGATGCTGCTTCCACAACTCGTCAATCTCTTTGTTGGAGGCTTGATACTCAGGCACCGTCGTTCGCCAGTACCCGAACACCGCCTGCACTTGCGCCGCACTCCGCTGGGCGGCCGGAATCGCCAGAATCTGCCGTACGTTCGCCGGGACTTCGTCGGCCACCGGATCCACTGCCGTTGTAATCGACAACCGGAAGCGGCCTAAGTTGTAATTCTGATTGTCATCGCTGTTCCAGCCGCCGTGGTCCTGCTTCAGCTTGAACACCAGCACCGCGCCCTTTTCGAACGACACCGGCTTCTCCGGTGTAAATACGGCATTGCGAGGCACATTGCGCCGGCCCGGGCCGGCATCGGTGCTCCACGCCGTGGTCTCCTTGCCATCGATAGCGAACTCAATGGGGCCAGTCAGGCGGCGACGGTCCGACTTATCGTTATACGTATCGGGCAGCACCGACTCCGGCGGATTGAAGTCAGCCGTCGCCTTCACGATCTTCACGGGAACCGGCTTCTCGTCCGGTTTGTCCGCCGGAGCAGCCTCCACCATAAACTCCGTTAGCGCCGCAGTGCCGTAAATCGAACGGCCGGGCCCACCCATTGGCAAGTCGTCGTCGTTCATTAGTTCGATACGGAACCCGGTGACGTTCTTGAGGTCCGTTTTCGCCGTCATCTTCACGGTGTGCTTGGTGGGCGCATAGCCCTGTGCTAGAAACGAACCGTCAGGCATGGGGAAGTACTTCTGGCCGCCGTTCGAAATGTCGTCCACTTCCGGCTTCACCACTACCCATTCGGGACGGTTTACGCTCACCTTGGCTTCCCAATCCGCCATCCGCTTTGCCCAGTCGGCATTCGTATGTTGAATCCGGGCTTCAATCTCGCGCGTGCGGCGGAAGATCTCGGCACGCTTCATCTGTTCCTGAGGCGTGTAGACCGCCACTGCGCCCTCATGGGAGTTATTGAGGAACGCGAACAACTTGTAATACTCTTCCTGCTTCAGCGGATCGTACTTGTGGTTGTGGCATTGCGCGCATTGAATCGTAACGCCCAGAATGCCCTTGCCGATCGCATCCATGCGATCGAACATCGCCTCCATGCGGAACTGCTCCGGATCCACGCCACCCTCTTCGTTGATCATCGAATTGCGGAGGAAGCCCGTGGCAACAATCTGTTCCTGCGTCGGATGCGGCAATAGGTCGCCGGCGATCTGGTCAATCACAAACTCGTTGTAGGGCAGGTCGCGATTCAGCGAGTTGATAATCCAGTCGCGGTAGAACCAGACCGACCGTTGCTTATCCTTCTCAAACCCATCGGAATCCGCGTAGCGCGCTACATCCAGCCACACGCGGCCCCAGCGCTCGCCGTAGTGCGGCGAGGCCAGCAACCGGTCCACAACCTTCTCATAGGCCTTCGGACTCTTGTCGGCGATAAAGGCGTCCACTTCCTGCGGCGTGGGCGGCAAGCCTGTAAGGTCCAAGGTCGCTCGCCGCAGCAACGTCACCCGGTCTGCCTCGGGCGACGGCGTCAGCCCTTCTTTCTCCAAGCGCGCCAGAATGAAACGGTCGATCGGATTGGCCACCCATGCCGTGTTCTTCACTTCCGGCAGAGCCGGCCGCACGGGAGGAATGAAAGCCCAGTGCTTCTTCACCACCGCGGTCTGCAAACCTACATCGTCCGGCCACGCCGCGCCCTGTTGAATCCAGGCGCGAATGATCTCAATCTCTTCCGGTTTCAGTTTGCCGCCCATCGGCATGCGCGGTTGGTCGCCCAGACCAGCCACACGCTGATAGAGAGAACTGTGTGCGGTGTCGCCAGGCTGAATGATCTTGCCCGATTGCCCGCCGGCGAGGACATTCGCCTTGGCGTCTAACCGGAGCCCACCCATCTGCATCTTCGCGCCATGACAGCCCTGGCACGACTTCTGGAAGATGGGATACACCTGTTGCGCAAAATCGACCTGCGGAGAGGGAGCGGGAGCCTGTGCGCGGACGCAAAAAACAATGGCCGTTGCGGCCGCTGCGGCGAAAGCACGGATGACGGAACGTTCGGTCATTAGAAACCCCAGTAGCGGCTATTTGACCCAGGGCCGCCTATCGATTGAATCGTATCACGGCAGCCCATCCCGAACGTGCTCGCAACCCTCGCCAATTGCGGCAGGTGCAACGCTGGGTGTTTACGACGGATGCAGCACCTGGGAGACTCGGATACCGAGTTCATCAGCGGTAAATGGCTTCTGAATGATCTTTGCCGTATCCTGCGATAAACCCCGCTGCGCCACGCTGTCTTCGCTGTAGCCCGACATGTAGATGACGCGCAACCCGGGCTGGATCGACTGTAGCCGCTGAGCCATCTGACGCCCGTTGGCGCCCGGCAAGACGACGTCGGTCAGCAGCAGATCGAAGGTCAATTTCGCCGCCAGATCTTCCGCCTCTTCTCCGTTGCCGGCTTCCCAGACTTTGTAACCCAAGTTCCGTAGAATCCGGCTCGCCAAGGCGCGAACTTCGTCTGTATCGTCCACCACCAGCACGCGCTCAGTGCCGTTGAGAGCAGCCGGCCGCGGCTTCTTGGGCGGCTCAACGGTCCCTTCCACCTGCGGCCAATAAATGTCGAATCGCGTTCCCTTGCCGGGAGCCGTTTCAAAAGTGACATGGCCATAGGCCTG
This sequence comes from Bryobacteraceae bacterium, assembly GCA_039934475.1. GTDB lineage: Bacteria > Acidobacteriota > Terriglobia > Bryobacterales > Bryobacteraceae > JBDTMC01. Next base: position 3,970 of record JBDTMC010000068.1, read on the forward strand.
TTTCACAATTCCGTAGACGATCGCCAGGCCCAACCCGGTACCCCGCCCCTGACGCTTTGTCGTGAAGAACGGTTCGAAAACGCGCTCCGATACATCGGGCGGCATCCCGTGACCGGTGTCGGAGACCGTGATCTTTACATACTGGCCCGGCCGCAATTCCGCGCTGGCTTCGTGCTGTTCGTGCTTCTCGGTCGCAATAGTGAGCGTGCCGCCGTCGGGCATCGCCTCACGCCCATTCACGGCGAGGTTCATCAGCACCTGCTGCAACTGGGTCGCATCGGCGCGTATCGGCTTCAACTGGCTGGCGAGACTCACCACCACTCGGACATCGTACATCAGCAGACCAGCGATCATCCGCTCGGTATCGCGCACCATGGTGTTGACGTCGAGCACGACGGGATGAATCACTTGGCGGCGGCCAAACGCCAGCAACTGGCGCGTTAAATCCGCCGCCCGCTGGCCCGCCACCCGGATCTGAACCAGGGAGCTCCGCATCGCTTCGTCGGTGGAGTCCTCGGCCTCGGCCAACTCGCAGTGCCCCAGAATCACCGTCAAGTAGTTGTTGAAATCGTGAGCAACACCGCCGGCCAACCGGCCCACCGCTTCCAGCCGCTGACTTTGGCGCAGTTCTTCTTCCAGACGCATCTGGTCTGTGATGTCATTCGCCACCAGGATCACGCCGGCCGGTTTCCCCGCTTCATCACGCAACAAGGACGCCGACGCCTGCGCCGGGAAAGTCGACTTGTCTTTGCGCAGGTGCCGCACGCGTTCCTGACGGCCACTCGGATTAATCTGCTCTCGCGACTGGGTGTAGATTTCCACCCATTTGGCGTCCGCTCCCTGCAGCAGATCAATGGGCTTGCGCAAAAGCTCACCGCTCTTGTAGCCGTGCATGGCGTCAAAGGCGGCGTTCGTGTACCCAAGCCTGCCTTTCAGATCGATGATGGCGATACCGTCGGTGGCCTGCTCCAGCGCCTGGCTCTGCAAATTCACCAGCCGCTCCGCGCGCTTTCGGCGGTTGATGTCGTTGGTGACTTTTACCCATAGCAGCACGCTGGTGAGTAAAAGCGCCGATAAGGCAAGCGTCCCGATCCGCAATACCCGCTTCTCCAAATCGGCGGGCGAACTATCAGCTGGGTGCAACACGCTGTCTATCGGATTCTGCAGCATCGCGTGGGTGGATGCTTGCAGCGAGACGGCCGCGGCCAAAGTAAGTAACAGTGCCAGACACCACAGCAGACGCGAGTGCTTCATAGAGGGATGTTCCCGTGCTTGCGCAACGGTGTGGTCTCTACTTTGGACGCCAGCATCCGCAGCGCCCGAATCACCTTCGGCCGGGTCATTCGTGGTTCGATCACATCGTCCACAAACCCATGCTCGGCGGCAATGAACGGGTTGGCGAACCGCTCCCGAAATTCATCCACCTTGGCCTGCCGGGCCTGCGGTCCGGATGCGGATGCCAGTTCCCTCCGGTAGACGATATTCACCGCCCCCTCTGGCCCCATTACAGCGATCTCGGCGCTCGGCCACGCCAGGTTGACATCGGTTCGCAGGTGCTTCGAACCCATCACGCAATAAGCGCCGCCATAGGCCTTGCGGGTAATGACAGTGATCTTCGGCACCGTCGCCTCGGCATAGGCGTAAAGCAGCTTCGCGCCGTGCCGGATGATCCCGCCAAACTCCTGCGCCGTGCCCGGCAGAAATCCCGGAACGTCTTCCAAAGTCACGATCGGAATATTGAACGCGTCGCAGAAGCGGACGAAACGTGCCGCCTTCACTGACGAATTGATGTCCAGGCAACCCGCCAGGACGGACGGCTGATTCCCCACAATGCCCACGCTCTGCCCATCCATCCGCGCGAATCCCACCACCATGTTACCGGCGAAGTGCTCGTGTACTTCGAAGAACTTCCCATCGTCAACAATGCGCCGGATCACTTCCTTCATGTCGTAAGGCACGTTCGATTCCGCGGGAACGAGCGTATCCAAGGCGGCATCTGCGCGGTCCCAAGGGTCCGCTGTCGGTACTCGCGGCACATCGTCCCTGTTATTTGACGGTAGGTACTCCATCAATTCGCGCACCATACGCAGACAATGGGCGTCGTCATGCGCCAGGAAATGCGCCACGCCGCTGGTGGTGTTGTGCGTCAACCCGCCGCCTAAATCCTCTTTGCTCACATCTTCGTGCGTCACCGTCTTGATGACATCCGGACCGGTCACAAACATGTGGCTGGTGTGATCCACCATGAAGACGAAATCGGTGAGCGCCGGAGAATAGACAGCACCGCCCGCACACGGTCCCATAATCGCCGAGATTTGCGGCACCACGCCGCTGGACGCCGTGTTGCGGAGGAAGATATCCGCGTACCCACCTAAGGACAGAACGCCTTCCTGAATGCGCGCCCCGCCCGAATCGTTTAAGCCGATCACCGGCGCGCCGTTCTTCACTGCGAGGTCCATTACCTTGCAGATCTTTCGCGCGTTCGCTTCCGAAAGCGAACCCCCGAACACGGTGAAGTCCTGCGCGAAAACATAGACCAGCCGCCCGTGGATGTACCCGTATCCGGTGACGAAGCCATCGCCATCCACCACCTGCTCGTCCATGCCGAAGTCGCGGCAGCGGTGGCGCACCAGCTTATCGGTCTCTTCAAACGACCCCTCATCCAACAGCAGGTCGATCCGCTCGCGCGCCGCCAGCTTGCCTTCGCGGTGCTGCCGTTCCCGCCGCGCTTCGCCTCCGCCGGCTTCCGCCGCTGCCTGACGCCGCCGCAGTTCCTCAATCCGCTGAATTGCCATTGCCGGTTCTGTTCCTTTGTTCCCACCATCGCCCCACCATAAGGCGGAACGCCGCTATCGTCGCCGGTTTCACAAGATGATCGTCCATACCGGCTTCCAGACATCGAATCCGGTCTTCGGGGAAGGCATTCGCCGTCATCGCGATAATCGGCGTGCGGCGCTCGCCGTTTTCCAGGTTTCGAATGGCGCGTGTGGCGTCGTAGCCGTCCATTACCGGCATCAGACAATCCATGAAGATCGCGTCATATGACCGTTCCCCAACAAGTTTTACCGCTTCCGACCCGTTAGCGGCGATGTCTACTTCCAGACCCAGCTTTTGCAGCATCAGCAGAGCGACGCGCTGGTTCACCAAATTGTCCTCGGCCACCAGCACGCGCCCTTGATACACAGGCCACGGGGCGGTTGCATCGAGCGTAGTCCGAGCGGGGGCTTGACCGGGCGCCAACTGCAGCGGCAGCGCCACCCGGAACGTGGAGCCACGGCCCACCTCGCTCTCCACTTGGATGGTCCCGCCAAGCGCCTCACAGAGCTTACGGCTGATCGCGAGACCCAGGCCGCTGCCTCCGTACCGCCGTATGGTGGAGGCATCGCCTTGGGTGAATGGTTGAAAAAGCAATGGGCGAACCTCAGGGGCGATGCCGATTCCCGTATCGGAGACTTCAAACTCAGCCAGCACCCCGCCCTCACGAAGCTCCCGCACCTTGGCCCGCATCGAGACGTGACCCTGCTCGGTAAACTTCACCGCATTCCCCGCAAGATTCAGTAGAATCTGGCGCAGCCGGCCGGGATCGCCGATCACCCACCGCGGCATCCCCTCATCCACATCCAGCCGCACTTCCAGCATCTTCCCCTTAGCCTGCGGCAGCAGCAGCTCAGCCGTCTCCCGGCACAGCTCCGCGGGATCGAACGCCGCCCGGGTCAAGACCAATTTCCCGGCTTCGATCTTGGCGAAATCCAAGGTATCGTTCACCAGTTCCAGCACCATCGCACCCGAGCGGCGGATGGTTTCGGCGAACCCGCGCTCGGCCGGACCAAGTTCCGGGCTCATCAGCAACAGTTCCGCCATGCCGATCACACCGTTCAATGGCGTGCGCACCTCATGGCTCATCGTTGTCAGGAACTCGCTCTTGGCGCGGGCCGCCGCTTCCGCGTCTTCCTTGGCGCGCTCCATCGCCTGAATTGCTTCCTTGCGGCCCGTGATGTTGGCCAGCGTACCCGAAACGCCGCACACAGCCCCTAGCGCATCCCGACGCGCGCGCGCACTGGCATCCATCCAGAACACCCGTCCGTCCTCGTGCGACACACGAAACTCGTGATTACAAAGATCCTGCTTTTCGGCTACCAGCCCGCGAAACTTTTCCGTGCATACCGCTTGATCGTCAGGGTGCACGAATTCGAGAAGATTTCGTCCCAGGCTGGCCGCAATGGGATACCCCGTGATCTCCTCCCACGCTTGATTGAGGAACGTCCAATTCCCGCTGCAATCGGCTTGAAACACCACTTCCTGGATGCTCTCCACAACGGTGCGATAGCGCGCCTCACTATCCTCGAGGGCTGCCTTCGCCGTCACCTGAGCCGAGACGTCGCGGACAATCACCAGGACTTCATCGTCGGCCACCGGACTCACGCGTGCCTCAAAGTAGTGCCGCAGCTCACCGCGCGTCAAATGAAACTCCAAAACCTGAACGGAGCGCGTGACGCTGGACCGTTCCAGCGTTCGCAAAAGATTCGCCGCCGCGTCACTGGGCAGCACTTCACTCAGCTTGCGGCCGACCAACCCGCCCTCCGGCAGTTGCACCATCTCCGAACTCGGAGCATGCAGTTTGAGGCATGTGCCATCGGTGCGCAGGTGGATCAAGAGATCCGGTAAAGCCTCGACAATCGCACGGCTGTGCGCCTCGCTATCGCGCAGGGCCAGTTCCATCCGCTTCCGTTCGCTGATGTCGCGGACAATCCCGGAAAAGCCTGTCAGCCGTCCATGGGCATCTTTCACCGTGGAGAGGCCGATCTCCACCCACCGCTCCTCGCCCCGGCGATTGACAAGGTGGCGCTCGCCGCTCCAGCGGTCGTTCTTTCCCACCAGATCGCGTAGCCGTGTCCTCTCTTCTTGAGGTCCAAAATCCACCAACTCCCGGATCGGCCGGCCGATCGCCTCTTCGCGGCTCCATCCCAGTATTTTCTCAGCAGCCGGATTCCAGAAGGTCACATGGAAACCGATATCGGTGGCCACCACTCCGTCGGCGACGTTTTCCAGCAGGTAGGCTTGGCTGGCCAGCCTCTCCTCGGTTTCGTGGATCGCGGTAACATCTCGCTCGCGGCCGCGAACCCCGATCTGCTGGCCGCCCTCGTTCAGGAGCGGACTCCACGCCCCCGAAACCCATTTCGTGGCGCCACTGCTGGTCACAATCCGGTACTGCCGTTCGAACAAGTGCCCCTCATACAATCGATCCCAATCCACCCGCAGCCGGGCCTTGTCGTCCGGGTGTAACCGGCAAACGAAATCGAGCGTCCGGAGTTCAGCGAGTGCACAACCACAGAGTTTTTCTAGAGCGGGATTGCCGTAAATGAAGTTGCGGTTGCTGTCATAGTCCAGGATGGCGTCATCCAGGCTATCGGCGATCAAACGTAGTTCTGAAGACGCATCCCAAGCCGCGTTGACACCGCTTGCCATTCAACTCCCGCCAGCACCAAAATTCAAACCGTGTACGCCCATTGTGCCACGACTCACCGTTCTGAGTAATACCCATTGCGATGGCGCACCTGCGCCGCGGGATAACGTTGCCGGGCCGCCGGCGACAGGTCCACGCGAACCCGCCGGAACATGCCCGCGCCGGATTCAGGCGCCTTGTAGCTTAACGTGTAGCGCGTGCGAATCCGCTCCAGCATTTCGCTGAATGCCGCATCCGCCCGCTCGGCCTTCACCGCTTCGCCGCCGCTCTGCTCCGACAGCGTGAAGACATCCGAAGGAGTGAAATCCGGGTTGGTCTTGGTTCCTGCGGGCAAGGGCAAGGGTCTTTCCGCGCGTCCCACAACAATCGCGTTCAAGACCGAGTCTGCCCCATACAAGGCGCGCAGCACTTCCGGGTCGGTAGCTTTGTAATTCAGCGACAGGTTGTCGGTGACAATCAGAATGGCACGCCGTTCCTCGCGCTGCTTCGGATCGCCGGCTCTGTCTGAGTAACCTCGGACGTATTCGATCGCCTCCAGCAAGCTGGTGTTGATGGCCGTCCCGGCGCCGAGATCGTCGCTCCGGACCGACGCCTGGATTTCCCGCGCCGCCAACTCGAGGTCGGCCGTGTATTCCTGTTGCAGTTTCGTGTTTCTGGAAAAGCGCATCACACCGACGCGGTCTCCTGGGCGCAGGTACTGGAGTGCGTGCCTTGCCGTCGCCGCCATTAGGGCGACGTGTTTCTTCATGCTCCCGCTGACGTCAAGCAGCAGCAGCAGGCGTACCGGCTCGCTGTCCCTGCCAAAGTAGGTCACAGGCTGGCGCGCACCCTCGTCGTACACCACGAAATCGTCTTTCGTCAGGCCCGTGATGACGTTCTTGCCGTCGGCCACCTGGACGTCCAGCCGGACTTGGGAAATCCCAGTCGAGAAAGTCGGCGTCGGCTCCTGAGCCACGGCAAGCACCGCGGCGAATAGTAGGATGGGTAGCGTCCCCATGATCTTCATTATTGCTGGTACGGCAGGACACATCGATCACGGCAAGACGGCTTTGGTTCGCGCCCTCACCGGCATTGAGACAGACCGCCTGGCCGAAGAGAAGCGACGCGGCATCTCCATCGACATCGGCTTCGCCCACCTCAACCTTACACCAGACATCCGAATCGGCTTCGTAGACGTGCCCGGCCACGAGCGTTTCGTAAAGAACATGCTCGCCGGCGTGGCCGGGATCGACGTGCTCCTCTTTGTCATCGCCGCCGACGAGAGCATTAAACCCCAGACGCGGGAACATTTCGAGATCTGCCGCCTTCTTGGTATCCGGCAGGGCATCGTCGTGCTCACCAAATCCGATCTTGTCGACGACGACATTCTCGGGTTGGTGCGCTTGGAGGTGGAAGAGTTCGTTGCCGGCTCGTTCCTCGAGGACGCGCCGGTGGTAGCCGTCAGTTCCACTACTGGCGCAGGGTTGGACGAATTAAAGGCGAAGTTGACAGAGGCCGCGCGCAAGGCGATCCGCAAGGACCCGGCGCGCCACTTCCGCCTTCCGGTGGATCGATCTTTCTCACTCAAGGGCTTCGGAACGGTCGCCACCGGAACGCTGGTGTCCGGGGCAGTGACGGTGGAACAAGAGGTGGAGCTTTATCCCACCGGCCGCCGCCTGCGGGTGCGCAACTTGCAGGTTCATGGTTCCACCGTCAACCGCGCCTCCGCCGGTCAGCGCACCGCAGTCAATCTGGCCGCCATTGAGCCATCGGAGATCGCCCGGGGCATGGTGCTGGCGGACGCCGGCCGGTTCCACCAGGTCACCCGCTTCGACAGCAGCTTCGAATTACTGGCGTCCGCCAAACCGCTGAAGAACCGCGCCCCGGTCCACCTGCATGCCGGGACGGCGGAGGTGGAAGCCGAAGTCCGGCTCCTGGACGGCGCGACGGCACTGGCGCCAGGCGCGGCGGGTTACGTCCGCTTCCTGCTCCGCGACCCGGTCCTACTATTGCCCGGAGACCGTTTTATTGTCCGTATGTTCTCGCCCGTGGTGACCATCGGAGGAGGCCGTGTGCTGGACATCGAGCCGCCGGCGCGCCTGAAGCGGGAATCTGTCCGGACACGCCTGGAAACGTTGACTGCGGCGACGCCGGCGGACGTCGTCTCACTCTATGTCCGCGAAGCACCGTGGGGCCTTGACGTGCCGGCGTTGGTGGCGCGTACCGGATTCACTGCCGAAGAGATAGTGAAGCACGCGGCGGCCCCGAACTTCGTCTATCTGGCGGCACCGGCGTCATGGTTGTATGACCGCGCGGCGTTTGACAAGAAGGTGGACCGGCTGAAGACGGTGGTGCACGCCTACCACAAAGCGTCACCGCTGGCCCCGGGGATGCCGCGCGAAGAACTGCGAACCCGAGAGTTAGCCGGAGCTCCACCGGCCCTTCTCGACGCCCTCTTGAACCAATCGAAGGTCTTGGTGGCTGTAGGCGAAGTAGTTCGGCTGGCAACGCACAAAGTGGCCCTGCAGCAGGACGAGTCCCAGGCCTTGGAGAAGATCGAAGCGGCGTTCCGAGATGCGGGTCTATCCGTCCCTGCCCTGCCCGAGGTCCTGGCTAAGTCGGGGGTGGAACCGGCTCGCTCCCGTTCACTGCTCCAGATCCTGATGCGGGACCGCAAGCTGATCCGGATCGGTGACGATTTGGTCTTTCACCGCTCGGCGATGGACACTTTGCGTGCCCTGCTGGCAACACATAAAGGCGAGCGATTCACCGTCCCCACGTTCAAGGACTGGACGGGCGTGTCCCGCAAATATGCGATTCCGTTACTGGAGTATCTGGATCGCGAACACGTCACGCGCCGCGAAGGCGATGAACGATTGGTGCTCTAGCGAATTTTTCCGCCCACGCAAGCGGACGTGCCCACGAGTCGGCATCGGCTTCCACCGGGTCGGCGCCGCGCTTCAACAATAGATCGACCACACCGGCACGGCCCCAGCGACACGCCCAGCCAAGGGGCGTGCTCTTCAAGATGTCGTCGCGCACGTCCACCGCTGCGCCGGCGTCAAGCAGCGCGCGGGCGAACTCCACAGCCTCTTGCTCCGTGATGTGATCCCGCATCGCTGCGACTTCATGCAACGCCGTGCGTCCAAAGCCGCCGACGAGGTTGGGGCCGCACCGTTCCAGTATGAGGCGGAAGCATGGCAAGTACGTTCCCCGGTCGAACTCTTTATTCCCAGCGTAGAGCCACGGAATGTGGTGCCAAAAATAGAGCGGTTCCGTGAGAATCCCAAACCATCGCGGATCATTGTTCGGCCAGTCGATCTGCCCCAGCGCCATACGAACGATTTCCGGGTCGCCGCCGCTGGCCCCGAACCGGAGCAACTCGGCCGCTTGTGAGTTGTCACTGTTCAGAATCTGCCGCGCCAGATCGGTCTGCCGGTAGATAGCCGCGGTGTCCGCGGTCACGATGCCCCCATGACGGCGCAGCAATTCCACCATTTCCCATTGCCGGTGGCTGTAGGCACTGTAAACAGACGAGCCGCTGGAATCGACATGCACGTTCGGGTCGGCGCCACGAGCCAGCAGCAACTCCGCCAACTCTTTCTTGCCGAGCGCGGCCGCATGCCATAGCGGGTACCCCTGCGAGTACGCCACCCAATCGCCTTCTCCCGACGCTACCTTTTCATCGGGGTGGAAGCCGAAGTCGAGCAGCAGACGCAAAACGGCGAGCCGGTCATGCCGCACAGCGACGGTGAGCAGGCCTCCTCCATCCCAACGGATGGGATTGCTGAAGGTGCCCGTAGCGTGGCGAGTGCGAAGCCATTCAATATCGCCCGCGGCGACTGCTTCGCGAGCTTCCTCATCGCCGACAACTTCGTCTTTGCCTTCACTCTCCACCGGGGAGCGCCGTTGTTCTTCCTCTTCGATAAGGGCGACGATTTCGGTGTACTCGCGGTCTCTGGCAAGCGTCCAGGCTTTGGTGGCGTCGCGGTGCGGGTAGATTCCGGCTCTGGCATCCGCTCCGCGCTGCATCAACAGACGAACCATGGCCGGCTGTCGGTTCATGACCGCGAAGTGGATGGGGCGGCGCTCATCGCCGTATGACATCGCCATATCGGCCAACTCGGGCCGCGCCTTGAGCATCGCCTGCACCTGGACGAGGTCTCCCGCGGAGACGGCATCCGCCAGCCGCCGTACGGTGACGCCATCGACGTAGGCTTTCAGTTTGGGCCAACTGGCGAAGCCGTAGCTTCGGGCGATTTCCAGTAGCGCGTCGTGGAGGGCGAGTTTCGATCCAGGCTCGGCGGTAAGGGTGGCATGGAGCAGTTCCTTAGCCTGGCGTTTGAGTTGTTCCAGATCGGGGTTTTCCCGCATGGCGCGGGTGGGGATATTTTGAGTCACGAGGTCTCCTTTCCGTAGCGCCCGGTGTCCGCTTGCTCGGGCAGAAAAGAGTCCGTCTAAACCAAAAGGCAGGTCCGGTCATTCCAGGAGGACGCAGTCCTTTCCGCGGACACGGCGGCGCCCTGAAATGCGCCAGAGACATCATAGCATTCGGGCTGGAAAGGTACCCAGAAACAAAAAGGCGCCAGGGAAAAACCCGGGCGCCTAAGAATCTCACGCGGAAAATCTTATTCGATGTGGCCGTCCACCATCTTCTGCAGTTCGGATTTGCCGACTGCTCCCACCCGCTGTTCGACGATCTTCCCGCCCTTGAAGAGCAGCAAAGTCGGAATGCCGCGGATGTTGTAGCGCGAAGCCACATTCATGTTGTCGTCGACGTTCAACTTGCCGACTTTGACTTTTCCCACGTAGTCAGCCGCGAAGGCGTCAACCGTGGGCGACATCATGCGACAGGGGCCGCACCACTCTGCCCAAAAATCCACGAGGACCGGGACTTCTGCGTTCAGCACGTCCTGGTCGAAGGAAGTGTCCGTAAAAGTGAGAGTGTTATCACTCGCCATATTGCTTTCGTCTCTCCAAACTTTTTGATGTCTTCTGCCCGGAAAGGATTCATCCCTTTCCAACCGCGGCGGCCATCCGCCCGGCGCCTGTCAGGCTCCGGTAGAGTGCCGAGTATTTCGCGGCGGACGCGTCCCAGGAAAAGTCCTTGCCCATCCCGGCTCGCATCATCTCCGTCCAGGACTCCTTATTCTGGTAAGCCGCGAGGGCGTAACGGACCATTTGCAGCATGGAATAGCCCGAATAGTCCCAGAATTTGAAGCCCGTATCCGCTTCGATAGTATCATCCAAACCGCCTGTGGCGCGCACCAGGGGCACAGTGCCGTAGCGGAGGCTGTAAATCTGGTTGAGCCCGCACGGCTCATAGCGGCTAGGCATGAGGAACATATCCGAGCCCGCTTCGATGAGGTGGGCGAGGCGGTCGTCATAGGCGATGCGGATAGAAACTTTGCCCGGGTTGTGCCACGCCAAGTCCTGGAACATACGCTCGTAAGCCGGTTCACCGGTTCCCACCGCGACGATTTTCAGGTTCTCTTTCATCAGCTCGGCGGCTTCTTCCGCAATGAGGTCGAAGCCCTTCTGGGTGGCGAAGCGGGAGACGATACCGATGACGGGCACGTCGAGATCGTCAGTGGGCAAACCGAATTCGGCGAGGAGGGCGCGCTTACACGCCTGCTTGCCTTCCAGATCGTCAACAGAGAAATGAGCCGGAAGGTTGCGGTCCGTCTCGGGGTTCCAATCCTTGTAGTCGACGCCGTTGACGATGCCGGACAAGACATTGCTGCGGTCGCGCAGCAGGGCGTCGAGGCCGAAACCGAACTCCGGGGTTTGAATCTCCTGGGCATAGCGCGGGCTGACCGTGCTGAGAGCGTCGGCGTGGAGGATGCCCCCCTTGAGGAAAGCGATATCCCCCCAGAATTCCAGTCCGTTGGCGTAGGGTGTGCCGTCTTCGAGACCAATGGGATACAGTTCGGCGCGGCTATAGCGGCCAAGGTAGCCCATGTTGTGGATGGTGAGGAGGGTGCGGATGTGCATCACCGTCGGGTCGAGATTGAACATCCGTTTGAGGTAGACAGGGACGAGGGCGGCCTGCCAGTCGTGAACGTGGAGAATGTCGGGTTTGAATATATGACGGGCCACGGAGATGGCGCCCATCGACAGGGCCGCAAAGCGAATGTGGTTATCGCGGTAGTCGATATTGTTGTCGCCGTAGAGACCGTCGCGGTCAAAGAGGACGGGGCAATCGAGCAGGTAGAAGGTGACGCCGTCGTTCTTGGTCTGATAGACGGTGGTGGGATAGCGGCCGCCACCCATCCACACGGGAAGGTCGTTGTAGATGCGGCGCGCGCCGGCAAGAGAGATCCGTCTGTAACGGGGCAGCACGACGGCCACCTCGTCGCCCTGTGCCAGCAGCGCTTTTGGGAGAGCGCCCAGCACGTCGGCGAGACCTCCACTTTTGGCGAAAGGCCGGGCTTCGGAGGAGACCATCAGCACTTTGCTCATCGCCATACATTGTCAACTTTTTCGCGGTTCGCAAACAACCACCGCCACTGTGGTAGCTATGGTAATTCGAGTTTTCCATGATCTCCTGCCGGCAATTGACCAAACGATTCGGCGACTTCACCGCCGTCGACAACCTCTCCTTCGAAGTAGAAGAGGGTGCTATCTGCGCCTTTCTAGGCCCGAACGGGGCCGGAAAATCGACCACTTTGAAGATGCTGACCGGCTTACTGCCGCCTACGTCCGGAGCCGCCACGGTGGCCGGGCTCGACGTCGCCGCGCATCCATTCGAACTGAAGAAGCACATCGGAGTGCTGCCGGAGAACCTGGGCCTGTTCGACGACCTCACTGTGGAAGAGCACTTGAGGCTGACTGGAGATGTGTACGGACTGCCGCATGCCGATACGCTCCATCGCACCGCCGAACTGCTGTCCACTCTCGGCCTGGAGCATGGCCGGAACACCTTCGCCGGACGCTGTTCCCATGGCATGCGCAAGAAGACGGCGCTGGCGATGGCGATGCTGCCCAACCCGCGGGTGTTGTTTTTGGATGAGCCGTTTGAAGCGCTGGACCCGGTGAGCAGCCGCAACCTACGCGACATTCTGGAGGGCATTGCGGCGCGCGGCATCACCGTGTTTTTAACGTCGCACATCCTCGCTTTGATCGAGCGCATCGCGACGCAGATTGTGGTGGTGAGGGGCGGCACGGTGGTGTTCAGCGAGTTCACCTCGGCGCTGGAACGGCCGTTGGAGGACCTGTATTTCGACCTGATTGAACCGCCTCCGATGGAGAAACTGGAATGGCTCGGCTCACCCCGGCGCTAAGGGCGGTGGCGCTGGCGAACTCGCGCGACCGCGGGTCGTTCGGTTCCATCGCCACCAACAATTTCTTCCTTGTGACGGCGCTGTTCTTACAGAAGGCCGGGGCGTTCGTCTTCCTGTTGCTGGGCGTGATCCTGCTGTTCCCGCTGAGTGCGGACCCGTTGAAGAAGCTGCCTCCGGAGCGGTTGGCGCTGTGGCCGCTGAATGGCCGGCAGCGGCGACTGCTGCGATTGATGACCCCGTGGCTAGCGCCTCCGGCGTGGATCATTCTAGGGCTGATCGGGTTTGCCGTGTACCGGACGGTGACTATCGGAGTGGTGGCAACGGTGGCTGCGTTCTTCGTGCTGGGGTTCCTTGTGTCGCTGATTCCGGACACCCGGCGGCAGGGGATTTTCCGGTATGTGCCCGCGTTCCCGGGATCGTTGGGACAGCTTTCGCGGAACCACTTCCGGCAGATGTTGGCGACGCTGGATTTCTATGCCGCCCTTTTGCTGGCCGCTTCAGCCGCGATATACCGCTTGATTGCGCCGCGGTTCGAGCATGAGATTGCCCTGGCGATGGCTGTGCTCTCGCTGCTGGCGCTGTCGAGCCATGCGCTCTGCCTGTTCGGCCTGGACGGACCACAGGGCTTCACGCGGTACCGGCTCTTGCCGCTCCACGGCTGGCGCATCCTGGCAGCCAAGAATGGCGCGTTTCTGGCTGTTGCCGTTTTGTTGACTCTGCCGCTGGCGCCTCTATCGGGCCTGGCCGGAGGATTGGCGGCACTGGCGTTCGGCAACTTCCCGTCGGTGTCGGAACCGCGCGAGCAGGTGCGGTGGAGGTTCTCGTCGGGCGCGTCGATCGGCCTTGGTTTACTGCAAACCTTTGCCATCACTTCGGCGGCGGTTTTGACGGATCGCTTCGGCCCACTCATTCTGCTGCCGTGCGCCATGGCTCTGGCTGCGTCGCTGTGGTATTGCGGCCGGATCCTGGATTCACCGTTGTCCGCTTTCGCCGATTGATTCCCGCAAACGGACAGGCCGGTTTGTGTTGGCCGTGCGCTTGCAGTGAGTTACCAGGGACCTCGGCGTGCGAATTACAATGGGCAGCAGTATGATCACCCTCCGCAACATTGAGAAGTACTACGAGCATGGTCCGACGAAGACGTTCGTGCTGCGTCGCGTGAACATCGAGATCAAGGAGGGCGAGTTCGTCTCCATCATGGGGCCTTCGGGCGCCGGCAAGAGCACGCTGCTCCACCTGATGGGCATGCACGACAGCAACTGGACAGGCGAATACTTGTTCCTGGACCAGCCAGTGCATCGGCTGAGCAAGAAGGACCGGGCGGAGATCTACAAGAAGTACATCGGTTTCGTCTTCCAGAGCTACCACCTGCTGGACGATTTGACGGTTTATGAGAATCTCGACATTCCGCTGTCTTACCGCAACGTGAAGAAGAACGAGCGGGAGAGCATTGTGTGCGATATTCTCGACCGGTTCAATATTGTCGGGAAGAAGGATTTGTACCCGAACCAGCTTTCGGGGGGACAGCAACAGTTGGTGGCGGTGGCTCGGGCGATGGTGGCGAATCCGAAGGTGATTCTGGCGGATGAGCCGACGGGGAACCTGCACTCGAATCAGGGCAAAGAGATCATGGAAATGTTCCACAAGTTAAACACTGGCGGGACGACGATCATTCAGGTGACGCATTCGGAGCGGAACGCGGAGTTTGGGAGCCGGACCATCCAGATCGAGGATGGGTGGATCACGAGCGATACGAAGAAGGCGACGACTAGTGCGAGCTAGAGTCTCAACAAAAAATCGTGTTGAAGTGTTGAAAGATTTTGGGGCGGCACTTAGATAAGTGGCGTGTTATAAACTAGTTGTCTAGTATTTCGAATTTTCTCGAATTGTTGAAAGTGTTGAAAGATCTTTGGCGTCGGGAAGCGGCTCACAGCGGGAGTGTTTGCCTTTATAAGATGTCAAAGAACCGCTTGCTGTGACCGCCGACGTATCGATGAGGGCGGAGGAGCGACTTTACTACAGTGAAACGGGCGGAGGTGTGCCCCGCCGAGGGTATTTGATCATGGCGAGTGGTGAAAACGTTCGGTGGCTTTTGATAAGTGATTGAGGGCGTGGGGGAAACAGTTCCGGAAGTTGGGGCAACGGCTAGTTCGGAGGAGGCTCCTGAGACGGCGCGGCTGAATCCGGCGAGGGATTTGCCTGCTCGCTGAGGAGGCGCCGGGCCTCAATCAACTCAGCCGTGCGGGTTTCGAGGTCGTGGGCTGTGGTGTCGAGGGCTTCCGTCCGTTCGCGGAGGAGGCGCCGTTCCTCAATCAATTCAGCAGTTCGGGAGATGAGATCCGCTCCGGCGGCGTCAAAAGCCTCACCCCGTTCGACGAGGAGCCGGCGGCACTCGATTAACTCCGACCTTCGGGATTGGAGACCGGTAGCTAATGCTTCGAGTGCCTCCGTGCGGTCGGCGAGCAAGCGCCGGGCAGTGACGAGGTCTGCGGTTCGGGATTGGAGATCCTGGGCTGACCGGTTGAGCGCCTCAGTGCGGTCGGCGAGCAAGCGCCGGACGGCGACCAGGTCGGCGGTGCGGGATTGGAGATCCTGGGCTGACCGGTTGAGCGCTTCAGAGCGCTCGGCGAGCAAGCGCCGGACGGCGACGAGATCTGCGGTTCGAGATTGGAGATCCTGGGCTGACCGGTTGAGTGCTTCCGTGCGTTCGGCGAGCAGACGCCGGACGGCGACCAGTTCGGCGGTTCGGGATTGGAGATCACCGGCGGCGCGATTCAGGGCGTCGGTCCGTTGGCCGAGGAGACCGCGCAAGGCAATCAATTCAGCGGTGCAGGATTTGCGATCCTGGGTGGTGGCTTCGAGCACCGCCGTTCGTTCGTCGAGCAGTGCGGACAGCTCTTCGAGTGTGGTCGTCCGCGAGAGCAGATCCTGACGGAGATGATCGAGAACGGCATCATGGGAGGGCTTCATGAGCGTAGGCCATGAACTCTCCTCGCCGGCAGGTAGGATGGCGCACAATTCCTGATAGTCGTAGCCAAGGTCAGTGACGACCTGTTGCCCCAGGGAGGTGAGGTAGCCGCGTGCCCACACGGCCCACTCGGGTTTCTGGTTGAGGACCTCACGCCACCGCTCAGCCCGCTCCTTTACCGGGGCGCTTTCCCGATAGACAGTGCCCTGATCGCCGTAGGTCCAACGTTCTTGATTCGCGGGTGCGGTGCCGTATTCGATCATTGCGGGGTAAAAGGCAATGCCAAGGCTGTCACACAACTGCTGGACCGCCGACGCGGGCGACGCGACAAGTTCCTCATAGCGAGTGACGATAGCGCGATTTCCGGCATGCTGAATCCCGTTGAGGATGAGCTGGGGGGCGATCATGAGGTCGTTTCGGGAATAGCTGAGTTCGACGGAAGGATTCGTGTTGCACCAGGTTTCGAGAATCGAGATGAGGACGGCGAGTGGATTGCGAATCAGGAAAACGAACCGCGCGCGAGGGAAGACACGAAGGAGCTCGAGAATGATCAAGAAGTAGCGGGGAGTCTTGTCGAGAAAAATGCTTTTCCCCGAGAGCTGGAGGGCGCGGCCATAGAGGTAGTTCAACATGCGACGCAAGCCCTCACAGTAGGCCTCATCACCTTCCGGCAGTTGCTGCAGGAACTCTTTGGTGGCGTTCCGGGAGATGGACAGATCAAAACTCGGAGCGTATCCGTCTTCCCGCAGCGCAAGGAGCGGGTGCAAGGCAATCCAGGGTTCCGAGAGGGTGTGAATGTCCGGATGGGCCCCGAGAATTCGTTGCAACATCGTCGAGCCCGCTCGGGGCTGAGACACGACGAAAATCAGGTTTTCGCCTAGTGCGCTATCGGCAGGAGTCGAGTTTTCTTGCATCGAGTAGTGTTGACCTCACGCGCGTCGCACGCAATCCCGCAATTGCGAAACGTCCGCTGTGGATGGGCCGGAAGACGCAGGTAGCGCCCTGCAGGAGTGTTCAACTGGAGTGTTCGTCCGCCCATGTGCACAACTCTAGTGTGCAACAATCTGCGGCAGAATATGGCGATGCCGGACTCTGATTGGACGCGAGGCTGGAATGCGGACGTGTGGAAGGCCGCTGTTACTTTGTTAACATTATGCTACCTAGGGTATACTGAGACTCGCGTCAAGGCAGGTTGCTTATTTCGATGTTGGTAAATAGATTTGCCGTAATCAAATTATGGCCCCACTTGAAGACAGCGGAAGACGAATGCACTGCGCGGCTAAAGGTGGCTGCAGAGTCCATTGGCGTTGAGTGCATTGAGGTGGATTCATTTGCGCGCCTCTTATATCCGCCGCACACACAGCTAACGCAACAGGACGTCGATTTTGTTCTCAGCCTACATTACGAGACGCCGAAGCGATACGATATTTTTTCATTTGTGGCGCTATGGAATCCGCTGGAGTTTTTTTACGATTGGGGTTATCGACGCCACGCCAACCACTTAGTAACACACGATGATTTCATTAGTTGCGCATCCACCGGCGCCGACAATCATGTAAAGAGGCTGATTGCGACCGATCCGATGCGGGAAGGACCATGTTTCCGGCTGTCCCACAGTCTCTCAAAGCCGGTCTACGAACCGACAATTGGAGACCAGAAGCTGTTTTACATAGGCATCAACTGGGAGCGGGTAACCAAAAAGCCGGCGCGGTTTCGAGATCTACTGCTCCTGCTCGATAAAACTGGGCAGATACGAATCCACGGACCGAAGCAATTTCTGGGCGTGGACGTGTGGGAGGGATACCAGAGTTATGTGGGGCCTCTGCCTTTCGACGGTGTATCGGTAGTCCGGGAGATCCACCGGGCCGGTATTTCCCTGGTTCTGTCATCCATTGCGCACAAAGAATCGGAATTGATGTCGAGCCGACTTTTCGAGAGTCTGGCGGCGGGCGCGGTGATCATCTGCGATGAGAATCCATTTGCGCGGCGTTTCTTCGGAGACACACTTCTCTACATCGATTCGAGCCTGCCGGCCGGGGATGCTTATGCGCAGGTGATGGGGCACGTGGCTTGGATCAAAGCCAATCCGGGCGAAGCGCTGGACATGGCGAGGCGTTCGCAGGAGATTTTCCGTGAAGAATTCATGCTGGACAAGCAGTTGCAGGCCATTTACAGCGGGTTGCCGGCGAGGAAAGAAAAGCTAGAGAGCCTGTATAAGCCCGCCAGCCGGGATGCAATCACACTGCTGTTTTTGATGCCCACCTTCGACCCGGGTGTACTGGAACGGCACATTGAAAGCTATTTGGCCCAGAAAAACGTGACGGTGCGGCCAGTTTTCGCGATGGACAGTCATGATTTCGAACTGTTCAGAGACAAGATTGAAGATTGCCTTAACCGGTTGGGCGTCCCCTACGAGGTATTGTGCCTCAAATTCGTGGATCGGTATCCGAACGGCACAATGAAGCAACGCCGCCGGTTGGGCGCGGTGATCAGCGAGGCGCTGGAACAGATGGAAGGGCTAGCGTATCTGTGCATCGCCGCGCCGAACGAGCAGTTATTTTCGGACCATTTGTGTTCCCTCTTGCGTGTTCTGGAGGATAACGAGAGCGCGGTGGCTGCGACGTCTTACCTGCTTTACCGCCACCAATCCGACGGCACCCAGTTCGCCGATCAGAACGACGACGCTGACTTTTACCGATGGTCCAGCAATCGTCCAATCGGCTTCGGGCGATGCCTTTTACGCGCGAGCGCCTTCAGGCCAGACCTGGGAGTTGCACTCCCCTACGTTGACTCCCTGTTGTTGCCCCTGCTGGTGGGGGCAGGCAGGGTAGTCAGATCCAAGCGATGCACACTGATCCTGGACATTCAAGACAAGTTCAATATCGAGCGTAGCAATGTCACCGCAGTTGATCGCGAGAGGGATGTGTTGGCCGACTATTTGCCCGAAGTATTTGGCCATTCACCCTCGGAGCGAGGAGTGAGCGTTAAACAGAATGGGCAGCCTGTACATCTGGCACCGGCCTCTCTGTCGCTTCAGGGCATGGATTCGGCGAGTAGAGAGCGGCTGGTTGTGGAGTTGGCGCATAGTGTGCCGGTGCCGTCATCTCTCAAGAAATTTGGCTTTGGACTTTATCGAGTGTGGCTTAAGAGCCGAGCCCGCTGAGACCGCTATTTGAGTCTGCAGCGTAGATTGGCGGGGAGTTCTTGGCCCAATTCCACGAAGACAGTGTCCTTCAGATGGTGCCGAAGGTACTGAACTTTTTGAGAAAGTTTGGCCCGGGTAATTAGGAAGTACTAAGGGACATTACCCGCCGGTTGCAACCCGGATCCGAGAGTAATGGGGATCGCCTCCAAAGTTCTAACCGACAGAAAGCCTAGGCCGTCCCTTACGTCTAGCAGCCCGTGGTGCAACGCCGTGTGCCGGAAAAATTGGTACAGGCACGAATT
>JBDTMC010000069.1:0-23100 GCA_039934475.1 Bryobacteraceae bacterium
ACAAGCATTACGGGGAGCAGGCCGAAATCGTCGACGCCCTCGCCGAACGCATCCAACTCCTGGGCGGTGTTGCCCTCGCGATGGCCCACGATATCGCTGAAACCACGCAGATTGCTCGTCCGCCGCGCGGCCGCGAAGACCTCGCTGTCCAGTTGTTCCGTCTCCAGGAGGCTCACGAAATTATCATCGCCGCAGCCCGCGAAGCAGCAGCCGCCGCCGCCGACAAAGGTGACGATGGTACCAATGACCTCCTCGTTAGCGATTTGCTTCGCGTCAACGAATTCCAGGTCTGGTTTGTGTCGGAGCATCTGGTCCATGCAGGAATTGCCGACCAGGAAGAAGACAGTCCACGACCGGCGGTTACCGCCAAATCATAGGAATGCATCGGCGGCCGCCCGTGTCGAAGAGACGACGGCCGGTGTCGATTGATGGACAGACGGACAAACCCCCGGCCCTTCTATAAGGACCGGGGGTCTTCGAAAACGAGCTAGTCCGTGCTCATCGGCGGACCACAATGCCGCCTGACTAACGCCCGCCAGTGGTCACTGTACCGATCGCCGTGCCAATCAAATCCCCGGAAATCACCAGCTCCACCCGTCGGTTTTGCTGGCGCCCACTCGCGGTGTCATTGGAAGCTACCGGTTGGGTCTTGCCGAAGCCCTTGGATGTTACCGAAGCCGCCGGCATACCCTGCTGTAGCAGGAAAGCGCTCACAGCCGAGCCGCGCTGTTCAGAGAGCTTCTGATTGTAGTCGTCGCCACCCACGCTATCCGTGTGCCCTTCCACATCCAATCGCAACCCAACATGCCCGGAAACAATGCCCGCTACCTTTGCCAGCTTCTCACGTGCCAGCGGCCGTAACGTAGACTTGCCGGAGTCGAACAGAACATCGGACATATTCACAATCAGACCGCGCGCGGTATCCCTCGTCTGCAGGATGAGGTTGAACTGGGTCAGCAGGTGGCTGCGCAGTTCCACTTTGTCCTTTTCTAGCTGTGCCTTCTGCTTTTCCGCATTCTCCAACTCCAACTTGGTCGCCGCCTGCTGTGCCTCGTTCTCGCGCTTTATGCGGTCTGCCTCTGCCCCCGCGGCGGCCATCCGCGCGTCATTCTCCAATTTCAGCCGGTCGGCATCCGATCTCGCCAGGGCCTCGCGGCTTGCCGTTTCCGCCTTCAAGCGGTCAGCTTCCAATTTGGCACTGGCCTCACGGCTTGCTGTTTCCAACTTCAGGCGCTCTGCTTCCAGCGAGGCTGCGGCGGCGCGAGTCTCGCTCTCCCGTTTCGCTAGTTCCGCTTCACGTGTCACGCGATCCGCCTCCGCCTGTGCGGCTACTCGGCTATTCTCGGCCTTTGTCTGGCGGTCCGCCGCTTGTTGCCGCTCCGCCGTAAGAGCGTCTTCTTCCTGACGCTTCACGGCGATTGCCCGCGAGTCTTCCGCCATTTGCACAGCTTCCCGGGCACTCATCGAAACCGGCTTGTTGCCTGCTTTGCGTGCCAGGTAGGCTTCTGCTTGAGCAAGACTCTTTTCCGCCTTCTGGAAGGTCTCGGCGGCAAAGCGGTGTGCCCCTACAGCACGTGCAATCTGTACCGCATTCCGTGCCTCATAAACTTCCAGCGGCAGTTTCTTGTCAGCCTTCAGCGCCAGTGGATTTGCCAGACGCTCGTATTGCCCTCGTTGCAGCAGTTCATACTTCGCGTCAACCTCTTCCACTTTGCCCTTGGTGTCTGCCCGCACCACGTTCTCCATCACAACCAGGTCGCTCGGCTGCCGCACCGCGTAATAAGGTTCGGCCGTCACCACCAAAGCGAACACTTGAAGTTCTGTCGTCACATTTAGCTTGCTCTTCGTTCCGTTCAACTGCACTTCGCCAAGATTGGACGTCCGGCCTTCCGGTGTCACGGCCCACATCACATAGGTGAGGTACTCAGCGCCGTTCTTGGTCGCCGGCTCTAGTCCGTCGAATTCCACTTCGATTTCAATGTAGCCTTGCTTGCTCTCAACCTTCGCCTCGCCGCGGGCGTTTGCCAGAAGGTCCGTCCCGCGGAAGTCAATCTTCGTCGCACCGCTGCGGTGCCGGTAGTTCATTGCCTTCGTCGTCCTGCCCGTGACGGTGACACGATAAATTGGTGTTCCACCTGCCGCCATCCGCGCGGTATTTTCATTTGGATTTGGATTTGGTGCCTGCTGCGCCGAAACGACTGCGCAAACCGTTAGGAATGCGCCGATCAGTTGAGTTTGATTCACGTTGTTCGTCTTTTCTTGAAAGTCTACTTGCTGGAACGGCCAGCACCGTTCTCGCGCGCCGAGTACTTGTTCAAGAGCGAGATCAACTTGACTGCCGCTCTGGGAACCCGCACATTGCCCGTCACGATCTGGCGGTTTTCCATTTTCTTGCCGTAAAGTGCAGAATTGTCATCCAAATCTTGCCGTAACGTGGCGCCTTCCAGCGCGAGGCCGGCAAACAATCCTTGCGATCTGGACCAGGAAAGTATCTCCGCGTGCATCTGAGCATCCGTCTGCGCCGTCGCCGTGCGTCCTACTGGTCCTGCTGCTACCGAGCCTTCCGCGCCCAACGTGAATTTGCTGGCTAGCAGTTTGTCCACGCCCCGTGCGTTCATCACAAGCATGATGAGATCCGTCGTCGATCCACCAATTTGAAAGCCTACACTGCCGCCCTCAATACGGACAGTTCCGGGCGCTGACCAACCAGGGCCACCCTTTTTCCGGCACGATACATAGCCCTTGCCATATTTGCCGCCCACCAGAAAGGCTGCTGTCTTAAGGCTCGGGACGATGACGATGCAGTTAGCGTTCTCCAGCATCTCTTGCGGGATGCCCTTGTCGGGTGTGGCCATGACTTCTGAAAACACGGCAGCAGCCTCGTTCAACCGCTTCACACCTTCGTTGTCTTTGGCCATCAGGGGCACTATCGCCAGAGCAGCCACTAGAATCATTCGCATAATTGGACCTCTTTTTTCGACCCGATAAACCTTGAAGGTTCTTTGGGTAACACAAATCTAAATGCACGCCTTGCGCCAATGTCGGGTTTTGTTGAGTCTATTCATCTCAGCGGGCTTCGGAGCGTTACTTTTTACCGTCGTCAAGGAGGCGGTGTTGACCACGGGCGGTCAAGTGACGCCGTCTGGTCAACGCACTTCGTCGCGAACCGCAGCCTGTTGAAGCCGCGCAATCTCAGCCAGTACGTCCTCCGGCTTTGTTTCCATTTCCAGATCGGCAAGTTCACTCGCCGCGTGGTTCTCAATGCCCAGCTTCTCTTGAATAGCGTCCAGCATCTGCAGTACTCGCGTCAGTTCGTGCTCCGTCAGCAGGCCGATGTGCAAATCCAGGTCCGCCCGCCGCTCCATCTCATCGGTCAGGCGGTTCTGTGTGATCAGCACCAGAGCCGAGAGAAAGATCGCCTCAAGCGACACAACCATCGTCAACAAGCCATAGGGGTAGGGATCAAAAGGCGCGACACCAAAATGCCCCGTGTTGAGTAAAATCCATACCCCAAACCAGGCAATGTGCAGGTAAATGAAGGACATGTCGCCCGAGAACGCCGTGATGGCGTCGGCAACCCGGTCCTGGACGCCCCGCTCTCGCGCCGCCTTCCGCCGCAGTTGGATGATCGTGCGAATATTTCGCTCGATGATCGTGGAAAGCGCTGGATTGTCCCGCTCGCTCTCATCAGCCGCCGGTCGATCGGGCGTCGGCATGGATACTCGCCGCTACTTCTTCGTTCGGTTGCCGGCGATCAACAATCCGACGCCGCCGAGTATCATCACAGCACTGATCAATACCGGCGCCTTCTCTTCATGCTGCGTCTCCAATCCAATGGAGACGCCGCCTACCTTCACGCCCTCGCGTTCGCTGTGGGGAATAGGGACTACCAGGGACGCGGCGCCCAGTAGTAAGAGCGCCACTCCGGCCCAGAATAGCGGTTTCATACTCAGTTCGCCGAGTCTTTCTGCCGCGTCGCCTTCACCGCCGTCACAATCCCCAAACCCACCATTACGAGGCCTCCGGCGGCGATCCAATGTACGGGCACGTGCATCAATGTTGCCCCATAGGCCAGCCCGCCGATCAAGATCAAATAGCCAACAAGATAAATTCCGAAAGACATGGGCTTAGAGTACCCGCCGCCCTTGAATCACTTGAATCAAGACCACGACGATGGCCAGCACCAATAGAATATGGATCAATCCCGACGCAGTGAAGGCGGTCATCAAACCCAGTGCCCACAGGATCAACAGAATCACGGCAATAGTCCAAAGCATTTTGTGTAAAGCTCCTTATCTCGATGCTGGACAAAAGCACGATGATGGCCAAAGCCGTTACACCGGCAATCTCGCGGGTGCCATGGCGCTGTGTACCCTCTCCGCCCTGTCCTCCCGGAGTCAAGTGACCGTCGACGGTCGGTGGCGCACGCGCTTAGACGGCCTTACTGAATCATCCCCCGCCCAATCAAAGCTCGCTGCGCGAGATCCCCAGCTTCTTCATGATGGCGTTGAGTGTCGTGCGATGCAGGCCCAGTCGCGTCGCCGCCGTCGTCACCACGCCGCCGCTCTCCCTCAGCACTTTGACGATATGGTCCCGTTCCACTTGCTCCAGCGTGGCGCTGCCGGCCGGACCCACTCCACTCTCTCGAATCTCGGCTAGCGGAGCGCGAAGACTCGTCCCGCTGGATAAAATCACTGATCGCTCAATGAAGTTCTCCAACTCCCGCACATTCCCCGGCCAGTTCCAACTCTCCAGAGCCCGCATCGTATCCGACGGAATGTTCTCTATCTTCCGGCCCATCTTCGCCGCGTATTTCTTCGTGAAGTGCCGTACCAGCAAAGGTATGTCCTCTGGATGGTCACGCAGCGGAGGCGTTGTGATCGGGAACACTTTCAGCCGGTAGTAAAGATCGCTGCGGAACAGCTTGTCTCCCATCATCTGTGTGAGGTTGCGGTTCGTCGCCGCCACCAGGCGCACATCAATGGGAATGGTCTTTGTGCCACCCAGCCGCTCAAAGGCCTTCTCCTGCAGTGCCCGCAGCAATTTCGGCTGCAGGTCCAGCGGGATGTCGCCCACTTCATCCAAAAACAAAGTCCCCCGGTGAGCCATTTCAAAGCGGCCGATCTTCTGCGTCAAGGCGCCAGTAAATGCGCCTCTCTCGTACCCAAACAACTCGCTTTCCAAAAGCCCCGTCGGAATCGCGGCGCAATTCAATGTCACAAACGGAAGGGCTCGTCGTGGGCTCATCCGGTGAACCGCTCGTGCCACCAGTTCTTTTCCCGTGCCGGTCTCTCCCAGAATTAAAACCGTAGCATCGGTGGGCGCCACCACTTCTACTTGCCGTTGCACCCGCCGCAGCGCGGCGCTGGTGCCCACAATCTCCTCGAACTCCAACGTGGGCTGGCTGTCGGCGTGCTCGACACTCTCCGCGCGCTCCCGTTCGCGCAGGTCCTGCACAAACGTGATCCACCGAAACGGTGAGAGCTTCAACACGGCTGTTGCCACCAGAACGCGAACCCGCTCTCCATCCTTCCGGATTAGCTCTTTCTCAAATGGCGTGCACGCCCCAAACCGCAAACCTTCCTCGTGCGCCAAGTCATCCAACGCAGCATACTCCGGCGGAGTAAGATCGGGCCAACTCAGCCGGCCACTCGCCAAATCCTCGCGGCTGTAGCCAACCAGCTTCAGAAACGTGTCATTCGCTTCCGGAATTCTATCGAATTCCCCGGAAACAACGCCCGCAATCGTCGAATGCGCCGGAATCGGACGGATTCTCGCCCGGCTTCGCGCCAGTTTCTCGTCCCTCTCGTGCCGGTCGGTGAAGTCACGAACCACTCTCGCGAATCCTTGTAGATGTCCATCCTCGTCTTTCAGCGCCATCGTGATGGTATTGGCCCAGAAACGCGATCCGTCTTTCTTGGCTTGCCAGCCCTCCGCGCCGATGTGGCCTTCCACACCTGTTCGCTTCAGTTCGTCCTGTAACTTCGTCTCGAGTGTATCGTCGCCGGGATAGAGAAAGGATACGTGTTCATCCAATGCCTCCGCTGCCCCGTACCCATAAATGCGGGTCGCTCCGGAATACCAGGCGGCAATCAGTCCGTTGAGGTCCAACAAATACAGTGCATAGTCTTGCACCCACGATGGAATTGAGCCGTCTGCTGTTGGCCCTGCATCCGCAGCCGCTTTGTCTCGCAGCACGATGACGTTCCTTACAGGCAGTACACTCCCTTTGGCCGTGTACTCAACGTCGTGAGGACGCGCATCCAGATCCACCAGCCGTAGCGTGCCTTCGTGCTCTCCCTGCTGCTGCAACGCCTTCCATAGCTCCGAGATCTCCGGCTTGTATCCAGGGTCCGCAAAATCCGTTACCGGACGTCCGATGATCTCTTCCCGCCGCACCCCTAGTAGTTTGCTCGCGCCGATGCTGGCATCGCTCGACTTACCCTCGTCATCAACTATAAGAATCGGTGAGGAAGGGTGATAGACAATCGCGCGAAGCAGGCGTTCCAATTCGGTCGGACCGTTCTCAATCAGCCACTGGTTGGCCGCTGATTGTGAGATCGCGGACCGTAACTTCTCCAAATCCATTCCTCTCCTCCGCCGGCCGTCTGGGCTGGAGGCCAAGATTGGCAGCGCCACCCGAAGTCTAGCACCGAATGACCATCGGCGGTCACTTGTTGCCCGCCGCCGAGGGCACTGGATTCGCTCTCGCCATGTCCCGGTTGATTGACTGCAGGCGGCTCAACTCCTCCTGAAGCCTCACCCAATCATCCTCATGGCTTTTGGTTTCAATCGGCAGGCTCAAGTCCTGGTAGAAGCCCACAAGATCATTCCGCAAGTCTTGCGGTAGCTCAGTGTAATGGCTGTCCAATTTGTGCAGCAATTTGGCGTATGTGGAATCAGTCAACCGGTACTGTCCGGCTTTGGTGGCAGCACCCACATCGAAGTTGTCGTTGGGAATGCGCGACTGCCCCGCGTCCACGCCTGCCAGCAATTCGCGATACCGCTCGATGGAGGCGTTGAAGCCTGCCATATACAATCTCTCCGCCTCGGGCGTCAGCCTCTTGAACCCCAATGCCTTGAACGGTCCTGCCCTCGGAATAATGCGGAAGAAGAAGGCCAGAATTCTCGACCACATACCCGGCTTCTGATAGGTAGCGCCCCAGTTCTTCTCATAGCTCGATCGTGACAGATTGTAGAGAAACTTCTTCCGTGTGATGCCCGGTGCGTCCTTACGGATCTCCTGCCCCTTAATTTGCCACGCCACCCTCGTCAGCGCCGGCAATATGGTTCCCACCGCGCGCCGGTACGATCCGATCGCCAGGTCGAAGTTGAAGAACACGTGCTCGATCCGCATGCCATACGTATCTTCAAAAGCCCTCTCCAGCACCGGCTTGGCTACTTCAAAACCGATGAAGTCCTTGTAAGCGTCAGAGGCATAGCGGCTCTTCGCCGCTTGGAATACATCGAATCCAAATTCAGTCTTCGTGTGTGAGAACGGGTCGTCCCCATACGTAATGGAGTCTCCAAATTTCAGCCGTAGCTTTGGATACAGCAGCGGCACTGCGATGTTCGTCGCCAGTCGATGTCCCCTGTTGTCCGCCGCATAGTGCGCCAGCGCGCCCAATGCAAACGCATACTCGTTCAGGTCGTGCGACTCCCGAATTAGGCTTGAGATGAAATCGCCGCTTCGCACGTAATGCGTCAGATCGCTGTAGAACTTGCTCCCGAAGGGATAGTAGCCCAGATCCTGAATGATGCATCCACCGTAGGCGTAGGCGTGAGCCTTCGTCAAATCCTCGGCCGTCGCCGTCGGGAAGCGCTTCAGCAGAAGTGGTTTGATCGCGCTATCCCACGTCGAGTCCACGATCGCCTCATGTGTCAGGACCGAATACGAGTAGGCCTTCTGCCCACTCAATACGACAAGCATGACCAAGGCAGTGTAGAGGAGAGGCGTCACGCGCGGCGCGGTCATATCGCGATCCGTTCACACCTCAGCAAGTGGCCGCAATTGGAAAGTAGCCAGCAGCATCGTCGCCGTCACTATGCACGCAATGCCAATCAGCAGGAAGATCTTGGTTTCCAGAAAATGCGGACTGAATGCCACGATGATCGTCAGTAGTGCCACCGCCCACGAATACTCTCTCCTCCGGATCGCCCAAACCACAACTATCACGGTTCCCAACGCAATGATCCCCGCCAGCAGCGGCTCGTACCTGGCGGCGAAGTACGAGAACATCGAAACCACCACCAAGAGTGGAATCATGCACCACTTTGCGAGTTGCGTAACTATTTGCTGCACTATATTCCCCCCAAAGTGGCGCACGCGTCCATGATCGCTTTCCCTACTTACCGCCGGTCATGATCACGGTCGCGATCGAAATCCCGGTGGTGATCGCGGTCGCGGTCCCAGCGGTGGTCATGGGCAAACTGGCCTCTGCCGCCATTCCAATAACCGTTGTAATACCGCCCCTCGCTGTAACGAGGCGCCACCCACTGTGCGCCTTCGTACGCCGGACGCGTCCAGTATCCCTGGTGCCACTTATAGCGTCGGCCCACCGGGTACCAATACCCGGTTACAAAGGAGTAACCCGCGCCCGGGCTCCGCGGCTGCACCCTCACCACACGCGGACGTGGAGGCGCGCCGATCACTATTCCAATCGAAACTTCGGCGAAGGCCGCTCCCGCCGCCAACAACGCCAACAACACCAATTTAGCTTTCATGGTCCGTACCTCTCTCGACCTAAACGGGAGCACTTTGCTGGCCGAAGCGCCAATCTGCGTTTGTAAAGTCGACGGAAATACATTCCTCAACAACCCCACTGACCGCATTCGGTCACCTGACCCCACAACGTCAAGGCTCGCCCTGCCCGAATGCCCTCTATCGTCCTTCCTTGTGAAGCAAGTGCACGCCTAACGGTGAAATTACCCAGATGGCGCGTCAAGTGCCCATATACAGGGCGCGGGTCAAACCCGGTAGAGTTCCGCCCGCCAAAACAATGGCGAGCGGCAGACTACAACTCTGGAACATAAGGATCGATAAGCAATGAACTTGTTAAAAGCAGTAACCACCGTGGGCTGCATCGCGCTGATCAGCGCGGTACTCGCCCCGAATGTCAAAGCCGATGATTGGAACCGCAAGACTGTCATCACCTTCAGTGCCCCGGTTGAGATACCCGGCGTGCACCTGGCCGGCTGGGGCGTATTGCCCGCCGGTACCTATGTGTTCAAAATTCTGGACTCGCAGTCCGACCGTCACATCGTTCAGATCTTCAACAAAGACGAGACCACCATCTACGCCACCGTCCTCGCTATCCCGAACTATCGCCTCCAGGCCACCGACAAAACCGTGGTCACCTTCCGCGAGCGGCCCGCCGGCCAACC
The DNA here is from genome assembly GCA_039934475.1 of Bryobacteraceae bacterium. Lineage (GTDB taxonomy): Bacteria > Acidobacteriota > Terriglobia > Bryobacterales > Bryobacteraceae > JBDTMC01. The sequence goes on from JBDTMC010000069.1 coordinate 9,385, forward strand.
GGAAGCCCTCCGCGCCTGGTTCTATCCGGGCCGCAATTGGGGCGAAGAATTCGTCTACCCGAAGGACAAAGCCACCGAAATCGCTAAGTCCACCAACGTCCCCGTTCTCTTCACCCCCGTCGAACTTCCCGTCGAAGTCGCCGAACCCGCCAAATTGGCCGCTGCGCCGATCATCGCCGGGTTGAAGCGTGCGCCCATCATGGCCGTCAAGCCGACCGGTGAAGAAGTCGCAGTCGCCGAGGTGGTCACTCCGCCGCCTGCCGCCCCCGTTGAAGTAGCTATGGCCAAAGTGAAGAAGCTCCCCCGTACCGCCAGCACGCTGCCCCTTGTTGGGCTCATCGGACTGACGGCTCTCGGAGCAGCCTTCGCCCTTCGGTCCGCTGCCGCCCGCGTCTAGCAGAACCCTTCATTTAGTCCGACCGCGCGGCGCGCCCTCCTGGTGCGCCGCGTGATCGTTTGTAACCGGCTAACCAGGGAGTTAACCAATGCGACAGAGAGTGATTCCGGCCCTCGCCCCAATAACCAGGCCCATTCACAATGCGGAAACCTGCAATCGGACTGCGGCCCGCGGGATGGCGGTCCTCAATTCCCCGGTCTTGAACAAGGGCACTGCCTTCACCGCCGAAGAGCGCGTGGCGCTTGGTCTCAGGGGTCTCCTCCCGCCGGACGTGAGTACTCTCGAGGCCCAGGTAAAGAGGGCCTACATTCAGTACGAACGCCTTACTGATGCAGTCGCTAAGAACACCTACCTCACCGCGCTTCACGATCGTAACGAAGTGCTCTTTTACCGCCTCTTCTCCGAACATTTGCGTGAAATGATTCCCATCGTCAACGATCTAACTGTAGGTATGGCGATGGAACAATACAGGCATGAGTGCCGTCGAGCGCGAGGCGTCTATCTTTCCATCGATCACCCTCACGCCATCGAGGACGCATTTGCCAGCCTTGACGTCGGCCCGGGTGACGTCGATCTCATCATCGCTACCGATGCCGAGCAGGTTCTCGGTCTCGGCGATTGGGGCGTCGGCGGCATTGAAGTGTCCATCGGCAAGCTCGCCATCTACACCGCCGCTGGTGGAATCGACCCCGCGCGTGTCATCCCGGTCATGCTCGATGTCGGAACCAATCGCGAGAGCCTTCTAGAGGATCCTACCTACATCGGTAACCGCCACCCCCGCGTGCGCGGCGAACGCTACGAGTCCTTCATCCACGCTTACGTCGAAACTGTTACCAGATTGTTCCCCGGTGCTCTCCTGCAGTGGGAAGACTTAGCTCCCGCCAATGCACGCCGAATCCTGAACCGGTATCGCGACCGCACCTGCGTTTTTAATGACGACATGCAGGGCACAGGGGCAATCACACTCGCCGCGGCAATCTCCGCTACACGCGCTTGCGGAACTCCCCTCCGCAACCAGCGTATCGTGATCTTTGGAGCAGGCACCGCTGGTATCGGATGCGCCGACCAAATCCGCGACGCAATGCTGCGCGAAGGATTATCTAAAGAGGAAGCGGCCAAACGCTTCTGGTGTGTCGACAGGCAGGGGTTGCTTACCACCGCAATGGCTGCTCAAATCAGAGAGGATCAATCCGTGTACTCCCGGCCCTCGTCGGAAGTCCTCCATTGGGGAAGCCACGCCAATGGTATCGGCTTGGCCGAGGTCGTACGGCGTGTGAAGCCAACCATGCTCATCGGTTCCTCCAACGTCGGCGGCGCCTTCACCGAAGCAATCGTTCGTGAGATGGTGGCGTATACCGAACGGCCTATCATCTTCACCCTCAGCCGCCCCGCGGCTCGCGCCGAGGCCAATCCAGCCGACCTCATCAATTGGACCGGCGGCCGCGCACTCATCGCCACGGGAAGCCTGTTCTCCCCCGTCACTCACAAGGGAGTCACCTACGTCATCGGCCAGCTCAACAACGCGCTCCTCTACCCCGGCCTCGCTCTCGGAGTGATCGTCTCGCGAGCCTCCAGGATTACCGATAGTTTGTTCGCCGCAGCCGCCAGCGCCGTCTCCAGCCTCGTCACCGTTCGTCATCCTGGCGCGTCCCTGCTCCCCCATGTCGACGATCTGCGTAGCGTTTCTGCCACCGTCGCCGCCGCCGTAGCCGACGCCGCCGTTGCCGAAGGTTTGGCTGGCGTTAAGTTCGACGATATCGTCCAACAAATCCAAGACGCCATGTGGAAGCCCGAATATCGGCGCCTCCTGGCCTCTTGAGGCGACGCCAATGAGAGTTCTCATTCCACGAAAAACCGCCCGCAATCTCCTGCTCTGGATGCAGCGTCTGTTTCTCACCTGCTCCGTAACCGCGCTTGGCTACTGCGGCTTCGTCATGGCCGACAGTTGGGCCTTCCAACTCCGTGAGGAGCGCCAGCTCGCAAGCTTCCTCGCCGCACATCCTGCATCTCGGCCCGTCGCCCATCCCGCGCCTCGCCCCGTCACAGCCTCTGGCCTCATCGGGCGCCTCGAGATCAAACGCCTCGGGTTGTCGGTTATCGTCGTCGAAGGCACCACCCCAGCCGCGCTTCGTCGCGCCGTCGGTCACATCGAAGACACCGCCCTCCCCGGCCAGCCCGGCCACGTCGGCATCGCCGGTCATCGCGACACATTCTTCCGCCCGCTCAGGGACATCCGCCAAGGCGACATGATTTCATTCACTACGCCTTCCGGAGCCTTCCTTTATCGAGTCGTATCTACTACCATCACGAGCCCAACCGATGTTGCGATTATCGAGCCCACTCTGACGCAGGTCCTCACCCTGGTTACTTGTTATCCGTTCAATTTCGTAGGTTCCGCCCCCGAGAGGTTCATCGTAAGGGCTGAAAGGATCATTTGATGGACACCTCCAAAATCCGGAAGATCGCCTTTGTCGGCGACCATTTACCCCGCAAGTGCGGCATCGCGACATTCACCACAGATTTGCTCGCCGCCGTCGCAACCGCATACCCCCAGGACCACTGTCTCGCCGTATCTGTCAACGACATCCCCGGCGGCTATGAATATCCCAGCGTGGTGCGCTTCGAAATTGAGGAGCAAGACTTCTCATCCTATCTCCGCGCGGCCGACTTCCTCAATATGAGCAATGTCGATGTCGTGTGCCTGCAACACGAGTTTGGCATCTACGGCGGGCCAGTCGGCGGCCACATCCTGGGCCTCCTCCGCGAACTCAGAATGCCCGTCGTCACCACGCTCCACACTGTCCTGCTTAACCCAAGTCCGGATCAGCGGCGCGTCATGGAAGGGTTAATCTCGCTTTCTACTCGCCTCGTGGTCATGTCTGACCGCGGCCGGCAGATGTTGGAGGAAGTCTATAAATCGCCACCGTCTAAAATCGATCTCATTCCCCATGGCATTCCCGATGTAGGCTTCGTCGATCCCACATTCTTCAAGGACAAGTTTGGTGTCGAGGGCCGCATCGTGCTCCTCACGTTTGGTCTCCTCTCTCCGAATAAGGGCATCGAAACTGTGCTCAACGCCCTGCCGCGCATTGTCGCTGAATTCCCGGAAGTGGTCTATATCGTCCTCGGCGCTACGCATCCCGGCGAAAAGCGCGAACATGGGGAAGCCTATCGGCTCAGCCTCGAAATGCTCGCCAAGAAGAACAAAATCGAAAAGAACGTCATCTTCCACAACCAGTTTGTGGAAATGGATACCCTTCAGGAGTTCATCGGCGCGGCGGACTTTTATATCACTCCCTACCTCAACGAAGCCCAGGTCACGTCGGGAACGTTGGCCTATGCGTTTGGCGCTGGCAAAGCCGTCGTCTCCACGCCCTACTGGCACGCCGCGGAATTACTGGCCGATGACCGCGGAGTTTTAGTGCCGTTCGGCGACGCCTCCGCCATCGCCCATGAGGTCACCGCTCTATTACGCGACGATACCCGCCGCCACACCCTTCGGAAAAATGCCTATCGAACAAGCCGCGAGATGATTTGGAGTAACGTGGCGCAGATGTATATGCGCTCCTTCGAGTCTTCCCGGCTCGAAGTGGCCGCTCGGCCGCGCAAGTTCCTCGCCACCAAAACGCTCGATCAGAAGCCCCGCGAACTGCCCCAACTGAAGATGAACCATCTCACCCGTATGACCGACTCCACCGGAGTCTTTCAGCACGCCTTTTTTAGTGTCCCGAATTTCTCAGAAGGTTATTGCACCGACGACAATGCCCGCGCCTTCGTCCTTTCGGTCTTGCTCGCGGAATTAGGCGATGATCCGGAGCACGCTCGCTCCTTGGCCACTACTTCAGGGGCCTTCCTGCATCATGCCTTCAACCTCAAAACCAAGCGCTTCCACAACCACCTCAGCTTCGACCGCCGTTGGCTCGACGAACAAGGGTCGGAGGACTCTCACGGCAGGGCGCTCTGGGCTCTTGGTATCGGTGTCGGCCGTTCCCCTTCCCGTAGCTTTCAGATGTTGTCCGGACAGCTCTTTACCCAAGCCCTCCCCACTCTCCCCGGGTTCACTTCGCCGCGCGCCTGGGCCTTCGGTCTCATCGGCATCCACGAATATCTGCGCCGCCTCAGCGGTGACACGATGGTCAATCAGACCCGCGAGACCCTTACCACCCGCCTCGTCGAGAACTTCGATGCCGTTGCCACTCCCGACTGGCAATGGTTTGAGGACGAACTGTCCTACGACAACGCAAAGCTACCTCACGCCCTCATCGTCAGTGGCCATGCTACGGGACAACAACAGGTCCTCAATCGTGGCCTGCAAGCCCTTCGCTGGCTCACCCAACTGCAAACATCGGAGCAAGGCCACTTCCGGCCCATCGGCAGCAACGGCTTCCACCGCCGTGGCGGTGACCGCGCCACCTTCGACCAACAGCCCATCGAAGCCCAGGCCAGCGTCTCCGCCTGTCTGGAAGCCTACCGCGCCACTTCGGATGTCTGTTGGTTTGAACACGCCCTACGCGCCTTCGATTGGTTTCTCGGCTGGAACGACCTCGGCCTGGAGCTCTACTCTCCCACCACCGGCGGATGCCGCGATGGACTCCACGTCGATCGCGTCAACGGCAATCAGGGAGCCGAATCCACCTTGGCCTTTTTGCTCTCCCTCACCGAAATGCACTTAGCCCACAACGCACTCACTAGCTTCCGCGCTCCCGTCGCCTTCGGCGACTGATACGCCACCAATGCCAATCCATCTTAAGCGCACCCCCGTCATTCTCAACCCCGATCAATCGCGCGTCCTTCTTAGACCCTTCCAACCCGGCGACTCGCAGCGCATGCGTGATATTTGCGCGCGAGTCATGGCCCTCCCGGAAGAACAAGTTACGATCTGGCTCGATGAGGTCTTGGCCGAGTTCTCGCGCCGCCATCTCGATATCCGCCAATCTTTCCTCGAACGTTCTCAGCAGTTGGAGGAACTACTGAACCTTGGTCCGGAAATCTCCGGCTCACGGCGGCTCCTCATCGGATCCTACTTCCTCGCTGAATACTCTCTCGAATCGGCGGCTCTGTTTAATCCGTCCATCGTTCCACACCCCGATCAGTCCGGACTTCCGCCAGGCGCCATACGTTTCGTCCTAAGCCTCCGCGCCACCGGAGAAGGACACGTATCGTCAATCACCTTTCGCACCGGCATAATCCATAGCGATCATCGCATCGACGTCGAACTGCCCATCGGCTTCCTCACTGAGCCGCGTCAAATCCCCAATCCGCAGTACGAAAAGCCCCTCTTCGGGCGCAAACTGAAAGAAGTCGGTTTGGACGGCGAATTCACCCGCCGCATCATGGCCACTCTCGCTGACTCGTTCTCGCTCGAAGACATTCGCGCCGCCATCAAAACCGAACGCGTCCGCTTGGCCGATGGAATCACCCTCGAGGATCAGGCAGCGGCCCAAGGCATCTGGACAGTCGCCCGCGCCAATTACGAGGTCCAGTTCCAGCCCACACAGCATATGTCCCAGCGCATCCTCTTTCCCGCCACGCCTTCTCAACGCAACGGAATTGAGGACGCTCGCTTCGTATACTTCAAAGACGGCGACAGTCCCGGCCTCTACTTCGCAACCTTTACCGCCTTCGATGGCCGCGTGATCGTGCCGGAACTGCTCGAAACCTCGGACTTCCTGCTCTTCAAATTCATAACTTTGAACGGCCCAGCGGCCCAGAACAAGGGCATGGCCCTGTTCCCCCGCAAGGTCGGCGGACAGTTTGTCATGCTCTCACGGCAGGATAACGAAAGCGTCTCGCTTATGTTCTCCGACAACGTTCATTTCTGGAATGAGAGCAGCATACTCATCAGACCCATGTTCCCCTGGGAGCTCGTCCAAATGGGTAACTGTGGCTCGCCCATCGAAACTCCCGCCGGCTGGCTCGTCCTCAGTCATGGCGTCGGACCCATGCGAAAGTACTGCATCGGCGCCTTCCTCCTCGACCTCAACGATCCCTCCAAGGTCTTAGGACGTACACGCGAACCGCTCCTCGAGCCGAACGCCGACGAGCGCGAAGGCTACGTCCCCAACGTTGTCTACACGTGTGGCGCCCTCGTGCACAACGGTGAATTGATCATCCCTTACGGCCGCGCCGATCACGCCGTGGGTTTCGCTACCGTCCCTCTGGATGAGGTGCTGGCGAACATGGAATGACCGCCCACGGAAACAAGATCGCCGTCCTCTCGCCTATCGCATGGCGAACTCCGCCCCACCAGTACGGAGCTTGGGAAACAGTCGCCTCCAATATCGCCGAAGGCTTGGTCGATCGCGGTTGGGACGTGACTTTGTTCGCCACCCGCGATTCCGTTACCCGCGCTCACCTCCATGCCGTCATCGACCGCGGCTACGAAGAGGATCGCTCCATCGATCCCAAAGTCGCCGAATACCTTCATATCTCCGAAGCCTTTGAGCACGCCGCCGAGTTTGACCTCATTCACAGTCACTACGACTTCATGGCGCTTGCCTTCAGCCGTCTCGTCAACACTCCCGTTCTCACGACAATCCACGGTTTCTCCTCGCCCCAAATCATGCCCGTTTATGAGAAATATCGCGACGGTTACTTTGTGTCCATCAGCGACTCCGATCGCGCCCCCGGCCTCAACTACCTGGCGACCGTTTATAACGGCATCGATCTCTCGCTGTATCCATTCCAGGAAGCCTCCGGCGACGATCTAATCTTCCTTGGCCGCATTCACCCCGATAAGGGCGTCCACTTAGCTATCGATGTCGCCCGTCGCAGTGGCATGCCTCTCGTCATCGCCGGAATCATTCAGGACCAAGCCTACTTCCGTGAGCGTGTGGAGCCCCATCTCAGTGACTCCATCCGTTTCATCGGCCCCGTCGATGTGCCCGCCAAGAACGCGCTCTTCGCCCGTGCCAAAGCCCTCCTCCACCTCAACACAATTCCCGAACGCTTCGGTCTCGTCCTCGCCGAAGCCAACGCCGCCGGAGTACCCGTCATCGCCATGGACCTCGGCTCCTGCCGCGAAGTCATTGACGACGGCCGCACCGGCTTCCTCGTCAACACTGTTCCCCAGGCCGTCGATGCACTCCAACGCATCCCGGAAATCGATCGCGCCGCCTGCCGCCGTCGCGTCCAGCAGCGCTTCTCCGTCCGAACGATGGTAGAGGCTTACGAACGCGTCTACCGGACCATCCTGAAGTAGTGATATTCTGACTCACACTCGCAATGAAATACCGCTACGAAGAATTTGCCTGGCCCGACATCAAAGAAGCAGTCGCACAGAACCGGGTCGCCGTCCTCCCCGTCGGTACCGTGGAGCAGCATGGTCCGCACCTGCCCCTGGTCACCGATGTCCTCACCGCCACTGAGTTCTCACGCCTCGCCGTCGAAAGCATGCCTCAGCAGGCGGTTCTCCTTCCCTCCGTCTACTACTCCTTCAATGAGCACCACCTCGACTTCCCTGGCACCATTGCCATTCCCGGCGAGACTATCATCGACTACATCACCCACATCGGCATCAGCCTCGCCCACCACGGCTTCCGCAAAATTCTCCTCGTCAACGGCCACGGCAGCAACGTCCCCTTCCTCGACATCGCCGCCCGCAACATCACCAACCGCACCCCTGCCATCTGCGCCATGGTCTCCTGGTGGAGCCTCATCCCCCGTGAGCTCTTCACGGAACTTCGCGAGTCCGAATTCCCCGGCGGCATGGCCCACGGCTGCGAGCTCGAAACTTCCGTCCTCCTCCACCTTCGCCCCGACTTAGTCCAGACAGACAAGGCCGAGAAGGATATCAACTTCCAACGCACCGAATTCTTCTACTGGGATCTCCAATCCCCCTCGCCCGTGGTCTTCCAGGAATGGTTCAGCCGCTACTCCAAAACGGGAACCGTCGGCGATCCCACGCTCGCCACACCAGAAAAAGGCCGCCGCTTCACCGAAGCCGTCACAGCCCGCCTCACCGCCCTAATAACCGAGTTCCGCGCCCGAACCATAGCCCCACGAGTCGATCACCACTAATGAAAAATGGGACTGGCGCGAAATTTCCGAACCCTCAAGCTACTGAGAAAAGGGAATGCCTGTCGAGGAAACTCGTGCCTGTACCAATTTTTCCGGCGCCCGGCGTCGCCCACTAACCGCCACCAAATAAGCCTCATTAGTGACTTTCACCCTCTCCCCGTTTCACCTACTTACCTCCACTTTGTACCGGTACAAAAAGCTCGCATTTAAATATCTGTAAGTCCGAAGATTGGAGTTACAATCCAGGAAGTCTGGGCTCTGAACGAAACGTGCCCGGATACTCAAGGAGATCTCTCAATGAATCGAAGACGTTCGCTCTCTCCCATGCTGTTCGCCATTCCACTGCTCATCTCAGCAGTGGTCTCGGCCAACGGCCAACAGGCGTCTAGCCAAATCGTCAGTCAAAACGGCGTAACCGCCTATCACGTTTCCGCCCAGGAAAGTCAGGCGTCGACGATCGATTTCGTCAATGCGAAACCGATGCCCATGCCTGCCAACCTCACGTCCATTGATGCCGTGGCCGCCCAGATCGAGGCGCTTCTGTCCGCTCCCTCGCTCACCCCTACTCGCTTCGCCTCGGGTAACCCAGGCACCGGCGTTCAATCTCCGGCCTTCGTCGGAGAACCCGCCGCGGCCGAAGGTGGCATCTCGCCCCAGGAGTACGGAACCAACAAGCACCCCTTCAGCACCGCCAAGGCCGATCTCAACTCCGGCGGCGCCACTGCCACCAACACCTTCTATCCCTATCGAGCGGCCGGCAAGCTCTACTTCACCAAGAGCCGCAGCACCTACATCTGCTCTGCGTCTTTCATCAAACGCGGTGTCGTCGTTACTGCCGCGCATTGTGTCGCTGACTTCGGGAAGAGCACGTTCTATACGAATTGGCAGTTCATCCCCGGCTATCGCAACGGCGCTGCCCCTTACGGGACGGGTACCGTTCGCTCTGCCTACGTACTCACCTCCTATTACAACGGCACCGATAGCTGCTATCAGTCGGGCGTCGTCTGCACCAACGATGTCGCCGTCCTCCTCCTCAACACCACCACTTCCGGTGGCTATATTGGGACATCGACTGGCTGGTACGGATATGGCACCGGCGGCTACAGTTACACCAACGGCCAGGCTCACATCACGCAAATCGGATATCCGGCCGGCCTCGACAGCGCTGCCTACATGGAACGCAACGATTCCAATGGTGTCACCAACGCCAGCCGCTCCAACAACACCATCATCGGCTCCAACATGGATGGAGGGTCGAGCGGAGGACCCTGGGTCGTCAATTTCGGCATCAAGCCCACTCTCACCGGGGAAACCGCTGGTTCTGGGGCCAGCGCAAACATCGTCGTCGGCGTCACTAGTTGGGGTTACACCGATATCGCCGTCAAGGAACAGGGTGCCAGCGGCTTCACCAGCACCAACGTCACTACGCTTGTCAACGCCGCCTGCACGGCCGTCGCCGCCGCTTGCAGCTAAAGCACTAACGCTGTGTCCCGTGGAACCCGCCCCATCCTCGCAGGTTCCACGGTATACTTCCCGCGATGCCCAACGAAATTCTGAAGGATCCCCTCACCTGGCTGTATCCTCCGATTGAGCCCTACAACACGGGCCGCCTCCAGGTCTCACCCGTCCACGAAATCTACTTCGAGGAATCCGGCAATCCCAACGGCAAACCTGTCATCTTCCTCCATGGCGGTCCCGGCGGCGGCTCCGATCCCAAGCAGCGCCGCTTCTTCCATCCCCACAAATACCGCATCGTCAATTTCGACCAGCGCGGCTGCGGCAAAAGCACTCCCTACGCCTCTCTCGAAGCCAACACTACCTGGGACCTCGTCGCCGACATCGAAAAAATTCGTCAACACCTCGGCATCGAACGCTGGCAAGTCTTCGGCGGTTCCTGGGGATCTACCCTTGCTCTTGCCTACGCTCAGACCCATCCCGATCGCGCCACCGAAATCGTCCTCCGCGGCATCTTCCTCCTTCGCAAACAGGAGATCGATTGGTTCTACCAGCGCGGCGCCTCCGTCATCTATCCCGACGTCTGGGAGCCCTATCTCGCCCACATCCCTCAACCCGAGCGCGGCGATCTCCTCACCGCTTACTACACCCGCCTCACCAGCGACGATCCAGCAGTACGCCTCGCCGCCGCCAAAATTTGGAGCGGCTGGGAAGGCGCGACATCCAAACTCCTCCCCGACTCTTCCTTCGCCGGTCACTACGAAGAAGATGAATTTGCCCTTGCCTTCGCCCGTATTGAGGCCCACTACTTCATCAATAAAGGGTTCTTTGAAACCGACGACCACTTACTCGTAAACGCCGCGCAAATTCGACACATCCCCGGCGTCATCGTCCAGGGCCGCTACGACGTCGTCTGTCCCATGGAAAGCGCCTGGGCGCTCCACCGCGTGTGGCCGGAGGCCGATCTCATCATCACACCCGATAGCGGCCACAGCGCCTTTGAACCACCCAACAGCCGTGCTCTCGTCGCCGCTACCGACAAGTTCGCCGCGAGTTGACGTGCCAAAGCAACTCTACCTACTCACCCGCAACCTGCACCTTTACATCGGGCTCTTTCTCAGCCCCTTCCTGCTGGTGTTTGCGGCCAGCGTCTTCTTCCTCGTCCACTCCCGGTCCAGTCAACCTGCCGGTTCCACCCGCCTGGCATCCGACCTCGCTCTGCCCGCCGGCATTGAGCGGCTGCACGGCCGGGAACAAGTGGCCGCTCTCCGTCCCGTACTCAAGCAAATCGGCGTGCAAGGGGAAGTCAACTACATCCGCAGCATTCCGAAGGAACATCGCCTCGTACTCCCCATCTCCCTTCCTGGCCGCGAAACATTAGTCGACCTCAATCTGCTCCAGCGAACGGCCACTGTAGTGGAGTCCTCTACAGGCTTGGCCGGCGCGGTTGTCCACCTCCACAAAATGCCCGGTCCGCACAACGCAAACATCCGCGGCAACTCAACCTACATGCGCGTCTGGCGCTGGCTCGCAGACATCGCCACCTATGGCCTTCTGTTTCTCACTCTCAGTGGCATTTACCTGTGGGCCGTGCTACGCGCCGAACGCCGCATCGGCCTCGCGCTCATCGGCGCCGGCGGAATCTCCTTCTTTGGATTGATTTATGCCATCGTCCATTGAGCAAGCCCGAAACGGGCCGCACGCGCGGCGCATACGCGACATCATCAGCGTCTGGAACCGCAAAGGACATTACTATCTCGGTCTCTACTTTCTCTTCTTCCTCTGGCTCTTCGCATTCACCGGTCTCCTTCTCAATCACTCCTGGAGTTTCGCCGAGTTCTGGCCAACAAGAACGGTGACAAAATTCGTTCGAGAGGTGCGGCTGGCCGGCTCATCCGGTGACCTCGAACGCGCGCGCCAAGTCATGCAGCAGGTTGGGATTCAAGGCGAGATCGAGTGGACTGATGCCAAAGTTGACTCGCCGGCCCTTGCCTTTCGAGTGGCGCGGCCCGGATGGACTTGGCAGGTCAACCTCAATGCCGAGTCAACCAGTGCCACTGTCGAACAGACCGCAATCAACAACTGGGGCGTGATGAGAGTGCTACATACATTCACCGGCATCCGCGCCGGTGATCTTCGCAATGATCGGGACTGGATCCTCACAACGGTCTGGGCTCTTTCAATGGACGCCGTCGCCGCCGGACTCGGCCTCATGGTCGTCAGCGGACTCTACCTCTGGATCGGCATCCCGGCCAAGCGTACACTCGGAGCCATTGTTTTACTGCTCGGCTCGCTGGTGTGCGCCTTTTTTGTCGTTGGCCTGTGGCTGGTCTATTGACGACTTCACCCGCCCTGCTTTCACAATGCCCTGCTGCATCACCGCGATAAATCGCGACCGGTCCTCGAGAATCGAGATGTCGCCAAGAACGTCGCCATCCACAACGTTGATATCGGCAAGCTTGCCCTCTTCCAGCGTCCCGAACTCAGCACCGCGGCCCATAATCTCCGCGCCCGTCTTGGTGGCGCACTTCAGCACTTCCAACGCCGTGAGGCCAACGTATTTCACGAAGAAAGTAAGTTCCTTCGCATAAGTCCCGTGGGGAGTCCAAGCAAAGCCGTAATCCCCGCCCATGCCCAGCCGGCCACCCGCCTTTAGAATCCGCCGCGCGCTTTCCGCGCCCCCCTCCAGCGTCTCCTGATGCCCGTCCAGCACACGCTGCGACATCCCGAACTCTTTGCCGAATTGCACGCTCGCCCACTCAAATTGCAGCGCCGGCACCGCCGCCACATCACGTTCCAGCAACAGCTCCAGGCCTTCATCGTCTATAAATGTGGCGTGCTCCACCGTGTCATAACCCGCCCGCAGTGCATTGATGATGCCCTGCGTCGCGCGACAGTGTCCGGTCACCTTCAGATGGTGGTTATGCGCCGTCTGCACCACGGCATGCATCTCTTCAAACGTCATGCAAAGCGTGTGATGATCATTCGTGTCCGGTGCCGCCGCATCCCCCGTTGGGTACGTCTTCACCCACTCCACGCCGTCCTTCACCAGCTTCCGCACCGCCGTGCGTGCTTCGTCCGGCCCGTTGATCAGAAGGATCAGCCCTTCCATCCCGATCTTGCGAAAGTCGGGATTCCAGTCCATCAGTCCGCCGGCTCCGCAGATCTCCCGCCCACTGGCCGCCAGGTGCGGGCCCTGCGCAACGTCCCGTTCAATCGCCCTCTTCAACCACACATCGATATTGAAGAGGCTGCCTCCACTGCGCGCCGCCGTATAGCCGCACTCTAGCGCCAGTCGCGCGTTGGCGGCCGCCAGCAGAGTCACATACTCCACTGGATATTTGATATCCAGATCCTCCAGCGCGGCAACGTTGAAGTAAGTGGGATGATAGTGAGCCTCCACCAGGCCCGGAAGGACGCTGCCGCCGAGCGCGTCGATCACTCCCGTGCCACTCTCCGTTGCGGGAGCCGTTGAGGCTGGTCCGGCATATGCGATGCGCCCGCTGTCGATCACAACCACGCCATCCGGCACCGCCGCGCCGCCTGTGCCATCAATCAGCGTGCCGTTGCGAATGATAAGACGGCCTTCTGCTTGTTTCATGCCTTACCGCTCCGAACCACCTTCCGCGAAGCACAGAGACAGCCTCCGCCGGGCTTCGTCAGGCAACCCCCCAAAAGGAAACACAACCGTCTCGCCCGGAAAGAGACCGCTCATCGCGAGTGTCTGCGCCGGCATCCCCGGTTTGTCGTACAGCGTGATGGCAGCCGGTCCCGTCGCCCCTCCGCTCATGCCCGTCGCGCCTTGCGTGCCGACGAAGCTCGACGGGCCGCTCGCGTCGTCGTCG
>JBDTMC010000070.1:0-22601 GCA_039934475.1 Bryobacteraceae bacterium
ACTAAGTCCTGGCGCAACGAACCCCTACGTTGTAGTAACGGTAGCGAGGGTTGTAGTAGCCATTGCGACACGCACAGGCGGCGCCGCCACCATCGCTGCCCCAAGAGCCGCCCCGAACCACCGGGTCGGGGTCATCCTCCGCCCACTGGCTGGCTGTCCACTCCCATACGTTACCGGCCATATCGAAACAGCCCGCCGCACTCACCCCGCGGGGATACGCGCTAACCTGGGTCGTCCGCCCCCGGCCACCTTCCGTCGTGTTGCAAAGTGTTTTGTCGAACTCGCCGGTCCAGGGATAAATGCGCTTCTTTCGGGCCGCGGCGTCCCACCCAGCCGCCTTTTCCCACTCCTGTTCCGTGGGCAAACGGCATCCGCGCCAGCGAGCATACAGACTGGCCTCGAACCAGTTTACGTAGATCACCGGCTGGTCGTCAGCGTCGGAGTACTCGTCACGGAAGGCCCGATGACCAGGGACCATCTGCTCGTAGTCGTGGTTCGTAACAAGATAGCGATCCATGTAAAACGCAGGCACATCGATCTTCTCGGAGCTCTCACCGTAAGGGAAGAGACCTCCTTCTATGAGAACCATATCGCGAGGAAACGTATCGGACTCAGCGAAGAAGGAGGAGACCACGTCCGAAGCATGGGCATTGCCGCGGCGCGCCAACTCTTCAGCCAACTCCACCGCCGCGGCCAGGGACGCTCCCTCGCGGTTCCCCGGCAGAAACATCTGTTGAAGGACGTGTATGGTTTCGGACCGGCTACCGCACCCATCGGCGCACTCTTGAACCGTAAGGTTTGCGAACGCCCCACCGGACCACGTGTAGCGGCTCAAGAACTGGACCAGGACCCGTAACCAAGGCTCCTCAGGCGCAGCGGCACGGAGGCATTCGACGGCAAAATCGGCCTGACCACGCATGAGGAGACTTTGCAGGGTCTTGCGGCGCTTCTGGGCCTTCAGTTGCGCGACGGCGAGGTAAAGGGTCTCATTCCATCCCGGTGCTGGATCCTTGAGTGCTCTTTCGAACTCCTCGTCCTCCAGTTCCTCAGCCATCCAAACAGCGGCGAAATACTCTTGAAAGGAGCGGTGGACGAAGCCGAACAGATCCTGCCCGGCTGAATCAGTGGAGTATTGGACTAGGAGAGCATCGCGCGCATGGAGGCGGTGAACAGTGGCTTCGGCCCGGTCGGCGGCGTCGGCCGTTCCTTCGTCTGCCAAAAACTCCACTAGCCGGTCTGTCAAATCCCGCCGTGAAATCTGGAGGACCAGACCGTCTTTCATCGTCTCGCCCGATTCACCCTGCAGCGCATAGGCAAGCTTTGAGAGAAACTTGTGTTTCTGATGGTGTCCGATCGGCCTCGGCTGTTCCTGATCGACGTATAAGGCCTTGCTTTCCGTCCAGTCCTTCAGCAGCGTCTCGGCGCATTTCGCGTACAGTCCCAGGCGGCTGTCGGGAAGCGCGCCTTTGCCGAAATGAACTCTCACAATCATCGTGAGCAGCAACGCGTTGCGCGCCAGCGGAAGGATGTCTTTCCGCCCCTCCAACACTTTCCAAAGGCCCTCGCCTATCGCCAGAGCTTTCTCGCGGTCTGGCTCGTGAACGGCACGCCAGGCCAGAATAAACTCTTGAATCTCCTCGTCATTGAATTCGCAGAGTTCGTAGTGCCGGTAGGCGGCGGCTTCAAAACGGTGGCGATAATCGTGAGGCCGGCTCGTAATCACAACTTGGCTCTCCGCTGAGAGCGTTGCCCCGAACTGCTCAATCAGGCCGACGATTTCATTACGCCGGGCGGGGGAGCGGGTCTCGTCCAGTCCATCGAACAAGACCATCAAACCTGTGGACTCCATTTGGCGCCTAAAGAATCCAACCGGCAGTGTGATGCTCATCGCCCTGCTGCAACGGTCGTTCAGACAATCCCACAGTGTCCGGTTGTTATCCAGATCCTTATCCAGATCCCGAATGCGATAGAACACGGGAAGTAGCGGAGGTAATTCCCGCGCCCATAGGAAGGGCGAGTCTTCACCCTGCGCCAGTGCTAGTGAGAGTGACTCCAGCAACGTTGTCTTGCCGGAACCGGGTCCACCCAGAATCACCACGCGCCTTGGGGCCGTCCGATGCAAGATGCGGGACGCGACGAAAGGTTCCGGACGCTCCGCGCCCTGTTCCGGGAAGAGTTGAATCCTGGGCATGGTGAAAACCCGGCTCATCTCGACTTCCGCCATTTGGTCCACCTCTGCCATGCCGGAGAATCGAATGTATCGATGCTGGCGGATGACGGAGGTCAGGTATTGCCGCCGGGCCAGCGAATCGTTCTCTATTAAAGCCTCGTTGCGGCTCAACTCGCGGATGGCCCCCCGGACAGCAACCTCAAGCTGATACTTGTCGCGGAACTGCGGCTCCTCGGCAAGCATGGATTGCAGTTCGCGAAGCCACGAATCGATCTGTGCATGGAGGTCGCCTTTCGGAACCGGGCACTTCGCCCACTCGCAACTCTCGCGAAGCTGTTGCGCGAGCACATCGAAATCGACTTCGTTAGCCCGGCCTTGGAGCAGCCTCTGGAGTTCGTCGACAGTCGGCTTGCGGCTGAAGAACTCGGCGAAAGCGGCGGCGAGGGCGTCGTCCTCGGCGCCTTGCTCCGCCATAAGCTCCTGACGCCAGTTTTCGTAGATTCCAGCGAAAATTGCAGCCGCGTCCGGCTTCTTCGCGAGCGCATCCCACGCGGCACTGCCCAATTTAGAAAAGATTCCCGCCGCTGCCTTGCCACACGCGAGTTGTGCCACGTGGGTAAGCGCGCTGTAGGATTGCAAGAGTTCCGGTAAGCTCATAGCCACCCGAGTTTGGGTAGCTATGAGCTTACCCGGTCTTCGAACCTTATTCCACCTTCAGCTTCAAAATCGTCAGCGAGTGCTTGGGGAACGTATAGCTGAACCCATTACGCGAAAGCGACACCGACGCCATGCGCACAACCGGGCGCACCTTCTTGTCGTCGCCAAACGTATGCGTTGCCTTCAAGTCATTCTGGTTCATCTCCCACACCCCGACTGAGCCGCCCACCTTGCCCTCTACATTGTCGATACGCGACGAGATGTCCATCTTCTCGCTGCGGTTCAACACATTCAGAAATACCGTCTTCGATTTGGCATCGTAAGTGGCTGAGCTGTCCAGGTAAGGAATCGGTTTGCCGCCAAATAGGTACGTCGGAGAATCCACGTGCAGGCTCAGGGACATGTTCCCCTTCTGCTTGGCGTATTCGGCGATGGGAAAGTAAATCGGCTGTAGAAATAGCCCGTCTTTGTTCGTGAAGATGGGCGCGATTCCATTCACCAACTGCGCCAGGTTCGCCATCTTCACAATGTCCGCCCGGCGGATGAACGAATTGAAGAACATTCCCATGGCTAGAGCGTCTTCGTAGTTGTAGATCTCCTCCAGCCGCTGGATCCCGGAGTCGCCGCCGCGTGCGCGATACCACACGTTCCACTCATCGTAGGCAATGTAGATTGGCCGCGGCTTGGCCACGCCTGACTGCGCCGCCTTGATCAGACCATCCACCACTTCAATGCGGTGATCGATGTCCGCGCCGGCGCCAAGAAACTTTTCGAAATCATTGTCACGGTTCCCCGTATAAGTGTGGAGCGAAATGAAATCGACATATCCATTGAGGTGATTCAACACCGTGCGGTTCCAGCCGATCCAGTCAGTTCCCTGGCGGAAATTGCTCGACCCCGACGCGATCAACTGAATGGAACGGTCCACCCACGACATCGCCTTGGCCGCTTCCAGTGCGAACTTCGAATAGTCCTCGGCGTTCTTGTGGCCCATCTGCCACGGACCGTCAATCTCGTTTCCCAATCCCCAATACTTCACGCCGTAAGGTTTGTCCCGGCCGTTCTTACGGCGCATATCGGCCCAGTAGGTGTGACGTTCTCCGTTGGTGTATTCCACCCAGTGGCGCGCTTCATCCACGCTTCCCAAGCCGGCGTTGATACAGATGTAGGGATCCACGCCGACACGTTCGCAATACTTCAGGAACTCGTCGGTGCCGAAGCGATTGGTCTCCACATCGCCCCACGCGTAATCCGGCCGGACTGGGCGCTGGTCCTTCGGTCCTATGCCGTCTTTCCAGTTATAGCCGGAGACGAAATTGCCGCCCGGCCACCGCAGCAGGGTGACACCTAGCCCCTTCACGGCCTCCATCGTATCTTTGCGGTACCCGTCGGAATCGGAGAGCCGGCTGCCCTCTTCGTAGATACCGCCGTAGATCACCCGGCCCAAATGCTCGGCGAAGTTGCCGAAGATATTCGGGTGGACCTCACCGATCTGGCGATCCGTATCAATCTTGATTCGGGCCGGTTTACCTTGCCCCCAAACAGGCAGGGAAGCCAGCAACACGAGTGCGGGCAGAGTAAGGGCGCGGGAACAAAGAGCGGACATAGCTTCTCCTCAGCAGGTGGCTACAGCAAGCGCTTACAATCATCTGCGAGGCATAGGCCCAGTGTCAAGCCGAAAGCTCGCCCTGCGCCACTTTTACGCAGTAGCCGCCGACACGGACGTCGCGAGCAACCACACCGGTCTTGACTGCCGTCACATATAGCTCACCCTGGCGGTGCAACTCGGCGCCCTGTTCAATTACGAACCGTTCGCCCGAGGGAGCTAGACCGTGCGCCACCAGGTAAGCCACCGCACATCCGGCGGCCGATCCCGTCACCGGATCTTCGGCACGCGGGGTCAACTTTCGGGCATGAAACTTCGCGCCGGCGCTTTCGGTCTCCGCCGTCAGGAAGTAAAACCCACGATGAATGTCTCCCGCGGCGAAGTACGCGCGAATCGCCGGCCAATCGGGATCCAGTGCCTTCAAGACTCGAAGGGACTTCAGCATCACAATCAGGTTCGGACGCCCTGTGGACACATTCACTACCGGAGCTTCAGTAACCAGATCTTCCACCCGCACGCGCAGCAACCGGGCGATATCCGCAGCGGCGTGAGTTTCCGAAAACACCGGCTCGGCCTGACGCATCTCGCCATACACCAAGCCGCCGGTCTGCGTCTCAAATGTCACCGGAATGGGACCAATGTTCTCTTCCAGCACGATCTCTTTCATGCCGGGGCGATACAGCGCCATCGCCGTGCCCAGGGTGGGATGCCCTGCGAACGGATACTCTTCCAGCGGTGAGAAGATCCGCACTCGTCGCGGCGGCAGCACAAAAGTCGTCTCAGAGAGGTTGGTTTCGCGCGCGATGGCCTGCATTTCGGCATCGCTCATCCCGCGCGCGTCAGTGAACACACAGAGCGGGTTGCCCGTCAGCCCCGTCTTCGTGAACACATCCCACGTTTCATAGGCGAATCGCCGCGACGCGCCCGCGGACGCGCCCGCTCCCATCGACATAGCCAGAAATAGCCTCCGCGAAAGTTCGCTCATGGTTCGAATTTTGCCAGTAGAGCCTGCATGCGGTTGCGCGAATGGTTGGATGCGGTTTCAATCGCCGAGATCAGCATCGACCGCAGACCATGCTTTTCCAACTCATGAATCGCAGAAATGGTGGTTCCCCCGGGCGTGATCACCTGGTCCTTCAGGATCGCCGGATGCAAGCCCGTTTCCCGTACCAGCTTCGCCGCGCCCAGCACCGTCTGCTCAGTCAACCGCGTGGCGACGTCGCGCGACAGACCCATCTTCAGTCCACCTTCGATCAACGCTTCAATCACCATGTAGATGTACGCCGGACCGCTGCCGGAAAGCGCGGTCACCGCATGCATCATGTCCTCTTCCACAAAGCTGACATGCCCTACGGCGCGGAAGATACTCTCCACGAAGGCACGCTGTTCGGCCGTGCCCGCTGCGTTGGAAGATACAGCCGTGGCCCCCTCATTCACCACCACCGGGATATTCGGCATGGCGCGAAAGACGGGCAGCGGTTTCTCAACCAGTCGTTCAATCAGCTCAATGGGGACAGCAGCCGCCAGCGACACCAGAACATGGTCATCGCGCAGGACGTGTCGAATCTCCTGCAGGACGGTTGGCAGAGTGGAAGGCTTCACGGCTAGCATGACGAGGTCCGCACCTTCGACTGCGGCGCAGTTCCCTCCGGCGGTCGCCGTAATGCCGAAACGCGCGGCCAATTCAGCCGCGCGCTCCGGCGAACGTACTGTCGCCGTCAACTGTTCTTTTGTCGTAATGCCGGCATGGAGCATGCCGCCAATCAGCGCGGCGCCGATGTTGCCGGCGCCGAGCACAGTAATACGTCGAGTCATGACTTAGGCGGGGATGGAGCCGCGCTTGATAACCTTCTCCATAACTTCGGTGAACGTGTCGATCTCTTCCAGCGTCGAGTAGACATTGGGCGTCACGCGCAGCCCCTCATACTCGCCCGGAGTCACAATCGGCACCACCATGATCTTATACTTATCCCACAGATACTCTGTTAGTTTGCCGGGATCAAAGCCCTTTATGGAGATGAAGCCGATGCCGCAGGATTGTTCCGGATCTTCGCTGTTCAGAATCTGAACGCCCGGCAGGTCTTTCAATCGCGCCGACCACCGTTTGCGCAGATACCGGAACCGCGCCGCTTTGCGGACGCCGCCAATCGAATCGTGGAACGTCAGCGCTTCTGTAATGGAATTGCGAAGCGATATCGGATTAGTGCCGATTTCCTCGAACTTACGAATGTTGTCGTCCATCGAGGGGGGCGCGGCCATCATCGGCCAGATCTTGCTGATCTTCTGCTTACGGACGTAGAGGAATCCGGTGCCAATGGGCGCCAGCACCCACTTATGCAACGATGTGCCGTAGTAATCGCAATCCAGGTCGTCGCGCTTAAAAGGGAATTGAGCGAACGCGTGCGCGCCATCAATGACGGTCTCAATGCCACGGGCACGGGCCATCTGTACAATCTTCTTCACCGGAAAGATCTGGCCGGTGCGGTTGGTGATGTGGCAAATGTGTAGGACCTTGGTCTTAGGAGTGATCGCACTTTCCATGCGCTCCACCAGATAGTCCATGCTTGGCGGAGGAACTTGGAACGTGACTTGCTTCAACACGATGCCATCGCGGCGCTCGCGCTGCTGCCACGCCGTGATCATGCGCGGGTAATCCTGGTTCGTGGTGATTACCTCATCGCCGGCCTGCAGGCGCATGCCGAGCTGTACGATTTCCAGCGCCTCGCTGGCATTGCGGGTGATCGCGATCTCTTCCGGATCGCAGCCAAAGGTTTCCGCGATGCGGCGTCGCACGGTCTCTACTTCCGGCCCCAGGACGCGCCACATGAAGTGGGCCGGTCCCATGCTGGAGATCTCACTGTAACGCCGTTCCGCATCCGTCACCATCTTGGGTGAAGGGGAAACGCCGCCGTTGTTGAGGTTAATGATGTTGCGGTCCACGCTAAACGCGTGGCGAATGTTCAGCCAAAAATCTTCGTCGATCGCGACCGAATCGGCAGGTCGTCCGGTGACCTGCTCCACTGCTGCCATGGCCCGTGGAAGTGCATCCGATTGGAACGCGGCGATAGCGGGTATCGCAGAACCCAGAAAACGCCGTCTGTGCATGGCTCAGAGTAATCGATTCCGTAACGGCCGTGCAACAATATTCTCGCTTGACAATGTGCCGTTAAGGGCCGTACAGTCAACGCTCATGACTCGTCCCAACCGCCGCCACCTGTTCCAAACCCTCGGCTCGTTCGCACTCCGCGCCGGAGCCGCCGCCTGTGCCGCCACCGCGTTGCAGGCCGCCGGCGGGCGTACCGCCGAAGAGATTGCGGCCGACGAAGATTTCTGGCGTGACATTCGCACCGCCTTCACCGTGGATCGCAATGTCCTCAACTTCAATAACGGAAGCCTCTGCCCCGCCCCGCGCGTCGTCCAGGAGGCCATGAACCGCTATTGGGAAATTACCAACATGCAGCCTTCGTTCTACGCCGATGAGGTGCTGGGACCTCAGACGGAAGTAGTGCGCCGCGAGTTGGCGCGCGCGTTTGGCTGCGACCCGGAGGAACTCGCCCTGACGCGTAACACCTCCGAAGCCATGCACAACGTCATCTTCGGCATCCGCCTCAACCGCGGCGATGAGGTGATCACTACCACGCAGGACTACCCCAGCATGATCACGGCCTTTCAACAGCGCGAGCGGCGCGACGGCATTGTCCTGAAACAGTTCGCCTATCCGACGCCGCCGCCCAGTGAAGCCGACCTCGTGGAACGCTTCCGCGCTGCCATCACGCCTCGAACCAAGGTCCTGCTGGTTTCTCATCTCACCTTCACCACAGGGCAGATCTTCCCGGTAGCCGCCATCTGTAAAATGGCTCGTGAGAAGGGCATCATCAGCATCGTGGATGGAGCGCACGGGTTCGCGCATTTTCCCTTTCGGGGCCCGGATCTGGATTGCGATTTCTACGCCACCAGCCTGCACAAATGGCTGCTGGCGCCGGTGGGCACAGGCTTCCTCTATGTGCGTCGCGAACGCATCAAAGAGGTCTGGCCGCTAATGGGGGCGCCGGCTGCGCTCGATAATGACATCCGGAAATTTGAGTCTACCGGTACGATTCCGCTCGCCATGCGTGACGCTACTACGGAGGCCCTCGCGTTCCATGAAGCCATCGGTCCTGAGCGGAAGGCCGCCCGCTTGCGCTATCTGCGACGCCGTTGGGAGCACCGGCTGGCGCAGCATCCCCGTATCGCTCTGCGCAACAACGACGATCCAGCCCAAAGCTGCGCCATTGCCGGCGTCACGGTGAAGGGTCTCGATTCGGGCAAGCTGACCGATCTTTTGCTGGCCCGCTATCGCATCCATGTGAGGCCCCGCTTTGTGCCGGGTGAATACGCGTTCGATTGCATCCGAGTCACTCCCAACATCTATACCTCGCTGACGGAAGTCGACCGCTTCTGCGAGGCTGTGGAACGAATCGCCTCGGAAAAGGTATAGGCTTAAGCGCAAGGAGAAACACCAATGCTCTCCCGTAGGCATTTTCTCGCCACACCAGCCGCCGCGCTGCTCGGCGTCGCCAGCCTTACGAAGAAGGAGCGAGTCAACCGCGCCCTCGCCGGACAGACTGTCGACCGGCTTCCGTTCACTCTCTGGCACCATTTCGGCCTGGAAAAACAGGGGCCCGTGAAGTTCGCCGAAGCGACGCTGAATTTCCATCGCCGGTTCGATACGGACCTGGTGAAGGTGATGAGCGACTTCCCGTATCCCAAGCCCGCCGGCGCGTGGACGAATCTGAAGGTGGAAGCCAGCCCGTTCGCCGTCCAGGTTCACTCGCTTGAGATTATCAGCGACGGTCTGCGCGGTAGCGCGCACTTCCTGGAGACCATCTTCAACCCATGGACCGTGGCTGAGAAGCTATCTTCCAAGGAAGAAGTGATGCGCCTCAAGAAGGAGCAGCCGCAAAAACTGCTGGATGCGCTGGAGGTAATTGCGAAGTCCGAAGCTAACCATGCCAAGCTGGCGCTGAAGGCGAAGGCTTCAGGCATCTTCCTCGCCATCGCGAATGCGCAGGACGGGATACTCACTCCGGACGAATATAAGAAGTTCAGCGAACCCTTCGACCGCATGATTCTGAAAGCCGCCGATGGCGCGCCGCTGAACACATTACACCTGCACGGCGAGACCGTCTACATCAGCCATTTCCTCAATTGGCCTGCCGCCGCCATCAACTACGGCGACGTAGAAACCGGGTTCTCGCTGGCGAAAGCCAGGGCTTCGTTCGGTGGACTGCTCCTCGGTGGAACCGACGAGCGGAACTACCGCGCAAGTACGGTAGTCCAGCTAAAGGCCGACGCCGCCCGGGCGCGCCACGATGCCGGCCCGAAGCTGGTATTTACCCCCGGCTGCTCTGTACCCAACGACAGCACGCCCGACGAGTTACTTCGCATGAAGGCCGCGGTCGGCGCCTAGCCCGAGGAGAGAATTACCAGCCCGTCCTTCCCTGTGTATCACGCAGAGTGAGACTCTTTCCGCCGCTCTCCAGTTCGGTGGCTACCAGAAGATCGCCCTCCATCGCAACTACGGCGAACCCTTTAATTGTCACCGCGTCGCCTTCCCTCAGCCGCAGCCCACCTGCCTTTAAAACGCCCGACGGCGCCAACCGGATCAATTTCGATTGACCGGTCGCCTGCACCCGAATCTCCACCATGCCGCTATCCGCCGTCCCACCCGGCAGGTAGATCACCTCGACGATTTTACCCTCCCAGGTCATGAGGTTCGCACCGGCGCTGATCGGTCCTGACCGGCTTACGCGTGGTCCACGGCCACAATCCGAATACGATCCATGGTGGTCATAGTAGTGGCCACAATCGTGCCCCGACACCGGCACAGGATTGAACCAGAAAAACATGGCGATTGTAGAAAGAATTCCAAGCTGTTTCATAAAATCTCACTGTCCGCTGCAGCACTATATGCAACTTGCACATATAATGACATAGCTGGTATTATTGTGCAAGGATACAAAACAAAAGCCATGCCTCGCCGCAATTGTCCACGCCACGGCAACAAACATCCCTGCACTTGTGCGATGGGCAACCTATACCGCGTTGTTCCTCTTGAAGCGGAAGGGCCGTGTTCATGGCTACGAACTGGCGAGCGATCTGCGGCAGTATGCGTTCACTGACTCCGAGATTGAGATTGCCGCCCTCTACCGGACGCTACGCCAACTGGAAGTGAACGGTTGCGTGACCTCGGAGTGGGAGACCGGCGGCAGCGGTCCGGCCCGGCGGCTCTACGTCCTCACTCCCTGGGGCGAGCAACATTTGCAGGAGTGGTTGACCGTCCTCGGCCACATGTCGAAGTCCATGAATCGGTTCCTCGAGGAAGCCGCGTCCGGGCAGTCCGGCGAAGGTCGCGTCATGGCAGGAGCGCCCGATGCCGGTAGTTACTAAAGAGGCTTCCAGGCATTTGGAGGCGCAGCCGCAACCGGGGTGCGTGGTCTGCGGCCCCAATCATCCGCGCGGGCTTCGCATCCGCTACGAACCGGATGGCGTGGGATCAATGCGCGCGAGTTGGATCGCACAACCGGCCTGGGAAGGGTTTCGCGGCATCATTCACGGCGGAATATTGAGCACGATCCTCGACGAAGCGATGTCCAAGGCGGTCACGGCCTCCGGAACGCAAGCTCTTACGGGCGAACTCCGGGTGAGATTTCGGCATCACGTGGCGCCAGGCGAAGAACTCCACATCCGCGGGTGGATTGTCGAACGGACAAGGCGCCTCATTCGAACCGAAGGGTCAATGCTGGCCGCAGATGGAGTGGAACGGGCTCACGCCTGGGCCGTGTTCTTGGTCTTGAAGAAAGAAGAGAAATTAAATGAAAATTGCAGTGCCAACCAATGACGGAATATCGATGTCAGGACACTTCGGCCGCAGCGCCGCGTTCTTGATTTTCGAAATCGAGGACGGCGTCATCCGCAGCCGCGACAGAAAAGAGAACGGAGCGCATCACACACACGCCCAGGGGGAATGCGGTCACACCACCGGCGATAGCCACGCCGGGATTCTCTCCGCCTTGACAGGCTGCGACGTAGTGATCTGCGGTGGTATGGGAGGGGGCGCGGCCAGTGCGCTAAAGGCCGGTGGGATCACCCCCGTTTTAACCACCGCGCAAGGTCCGGCGGAATCGGCCGTCACGGATTACTTGAGCGGGAAGCTGCCGGCGGCCGGCCAGAGCATCTGCCACTGCAGCCACTAAAGGAGCCAAACTCACAGCGACCCGTACTTGGCGTACGCGTCTTTCACCGATCCGCCGCGGCGCAACTCTTCCCGCATGCTACTCTCGCGCTCAAAGACGTTTTCGGCTGCGGCCAGGATGTCCAGGGTCAAATCGCCGGGTACGATCACAACGCCATCAATATCGGCGAACACGAAGTCCCCCGGATGGATCACAGTGTCACCAATCTTGATCGTGACCTGATATTCCTTGATGTCCCAGCGCCCGATCGAACTGGCTGAGCTCTTGAACCGCGCAAACACCGGATACTGCATCGCATTGATGAAATCCAAGTCGCGGACGCCGCCGTCCAGCACAGCACCTGTGCAGCCGCGTTCGCGCGCCGCCGTGGACATGATCTCGCCCCAATGCGCGCAGGCCATGCTCCCACCACACGCCCAAACCGACACCGTGCCCGGAGTGATACTGTCAAGCATGCTCAGGCGCGTCTGCGTGTCGTCATTCCTCTCGCTGGCGCAGGGATACCCCTGTCCGGTGAACGCCGGCCCGGCCATCCGCTTCCCCTCGGTGAAAGGGGTAATGTAATGAGGCAGCACCTGTTGCCGGTAGCCTCTCTTGTCCAGCATGTCCGCAATCGCCCCGCTGTAGAGCCGCAGGTAGCGCTCGCGAATTTCGTCTGCTCCGTTAGCCGTCAAAACAATACTCTTTCTGCCCACCCGTCAACAACTTACAAAAACGAGCGTTCGAAACGTCACGCTCCCGTGCTCTAATGCTCGATGGGTTGAGGCGGATTTTCGCCTTAACGCCGCGTTCTTTGAAAACCTTCAACACTTTCAACATATTTTGCGATTTTTTGTTGAAACAATTTTTATCAAGTCATTGAAAATAGGCGACTTACCAAATCGCCAGCTTCAACACTTTCAACACCTGCTGTACCGGCACATTACACCTTGTAACCGGTCATCGAGAACGTAGCGGGCTTCATCGGCCATGCCTTCCCGGCCCGCACCATGCCACTGCCCTCGCGCGCGAAAGCCTGCACCCCCGGCGCGCCGGGTTCCATCAGGTGCACCACCACTGTGCCCGCGGCAAACACTTCTAACATCCGCTTATCGAGGAACACACGCAGTGACACCCTCTTATCGCGTCCGGCAAAAATCTGCTTGCCACCCACGGTTACGTATCCACTCCGCGGGTCGAAGACAACCTCTGTGCCGGACACCGTGAGGCCCACCGCCTTGGCGTCTTTCGCCTCCAGCGTGACTTCCATCTCAAACGTGTCCGTGTCCAGTCCAAGCGCGACTGGCGTTCCTTCGAGAGCCGTGCTCTTCACCGCGATCTCGTCGCCTCGCAGCGCCGCCAGTTCCGGCACCGGCGCCTGCTTCAGATGACCATCCTCGCCGATGCTCAACAACCGCGGAATCGCCATCGCACCGCACCAGCCCTTCTCTTCCGCCGTCTGTGTGTTACTCCACAACAGCAGAATCGACCGGCCCTTGTCGTCGAAGATCATGTTACTCGCGTAGGCGGCGCCGGGGTCCAGAACGCCCCACCGGCGCGGCGTGAACAAAGGCGTGGAGGCGTCAAAATCGCCCACGAAATACTCGCACGGCCGGTGAGGAGACGTCAACAGAACCCACTTGCCATCCAGCTTGAAGAAGTTCGGACACTCCACGTTCCACACCGTCCGGTCCGGATCGCGCAGCATCGCCCCACGGTGCTCCCACTTCGTTAATTCTCGATTCTTCGCCTCGTACAACTGCACTTCGCCATGCCCACCGCGCACGTCGCTGTTGCCGCCGCACACCATGTAAGTCTTCCCGCCATCGCGAAACACAAACGGATCGCGCCACTCATTCACCGGTTGCTTATGCAGCTTAGTCGTCAGAATCGGATTTGCCGGATGCTTGTCCCAGCTAATCAGGTCGTCGTCCTTGGGCACCGCCATCCACTGCTCCGGGTCACGCTTGTTGCCGTCGCCAATGCTGGTATAGAACACCACGGGCCGCCCGTCCGGGCCAAGGCAGGCGCAGCCCGAAAACACGTGCTCCTCACCCTTCTCTTTTGAAGGCGCGATGGCAATCGGCAGATGCTCCCAATTCACCAGGTCGCGGCTGCGGGCATGGCCCCAGTGCATGTTGCCCCACTTCGAGCCGTAGGGGTTGTGCTGGTAGAACATGTGATACCAGCCGCGGTACTGAATGGTGCCATTCGGGTCGTTGATCCATTGCGCCGGAGCGTGAAAGTGATACACCGGACGCAGCGGGTCATTCTCGGCCGTCGGAATGGCGGCGCGAACCCCTTCCATGGCGCGAACGATCAACGGATTCGTTTCCGCCCCGACGGCGTGCGTGGCAGCCAGTCCAAGGGCCGATGCCTGCAAAAAGGTGCGGCGGGTTTGCGGATTCACCATGCCGACCATCGTATATGATGGTCTTCCGTAATGGGTGTTCCGCTACTATGAAGTGTCTTATTTCTTTACTGTTTTTGGCTGCCTCGGCGCTGGCGCAGCAGGCCGCGCCCATCCGCCCGCCCGCTGTTCCGCTGATCACGCACGATCCCTACTTCAGTGTTTGGTCCACCGCCGACCGGCTCACCGATGAGCCTACCAAACACTGGACCGGAACCGACCAGCCTCTTACGGGCCTGCTCCGTATCGACGGCGCGCCCTACCGTTTCATCGGCCCCTCTCCGCGTGGCGCAGGCGAAGTCCCCGCCCTGGAACAGGTGTCTCTCCAAATCACGCCCACTCGTACGATGTATGGCTTCCGCGGCGCAGGCATCCAACTCGACCTCACATTCCTCACACCCGCGCTGCCGCACGATCTCGATACGTTATCCCGCCCTGTCACCTACCTCACTTGGGTGGTGCGTTCCACAGATGCGAAGCCGCACAACGTCGCCGTGTACCTCGATTGGTCCGCCCATTGGGTGGTGAACACGCCTGAGCAGCGCGTCCAATGGTCGCACAACAAGGTCGGCGATCTGGCCGTGATGCGAATGGGCTCCATGGAGCAACCCGTGCTGGCGAAGTCGGGCGACAACCTGCGCATTGACTGGGGTTTCTTGTACATCGCCATACCGCCGAATCAAGAATCAGTGAGTATGCGCGGCACTAACATGCAGGCCCGGCGCACGTTCACGACGACTGGGGAACTACCCGAGTCCGATGACCTGGAACCTCCCGCGCAAACCTCGCGCAACTTGCCCGTGCTGGCTCTGCGCATGGACTTGGGAGCCGTCACCGCACCAGTGTCCCGCCGCGTGATTGTCGCCTACGACGATCAGTTCTCCATTGAGTACTTCAACCGCCGCCTGCGCCCGTATTGGCGGCGCAATGGCATGGAGGCAGCCGAGTTGCTGACGTCCGCCGCCGCCAACTACGAGGCGTACGAAGCGATGTCCAAGACCTTCGACGACAGCCTCACTGCCGATCTGGTAAAGGCTGGCGGCCCGAAGTATGCCGCACTCGCTACAGTAGCCTATCGTCAAACCCTGGCTGCGCACAAACTGGTAGCCGATATGGACGGCACGCCACTCTACTTCAGCAAAGAGAACTTCAGCAACGGGTGCATCGATACCGTGGACGTCACTTATCCCTCTGCGCCTTTCTTCCTGCTGTTGAATCCTCAATTATTGAAGGCCCAGCTGCGGCCCATTCTCGATTACTCCAGCCTGCCGCGCTGGCGCTTCCCGTTCGCTCCCCACGATCTGGGCACATACCCGCTGGCCAATGGCCAAGTCTATGGCGGAGGCGAAAAGACCGAAGAAAACCAGATGCCCGTAGAGGAAAGCGGCAACATGTTGATCCTGCTGGCTGCGCTGGCCAAGACGGAAGGCAACGCCGACTTCTCCGCCCACTACTGGCCTGTGTTGGAACGCTGGGCCGCGTACTTGAAGGACAAAGGACTCGACCCTGAGAACCAACTCTCCACCGATGATTTTGCCGGCCACCTTGCGCACAATACGAATCTCTCGCTGAAGGCGATCGACGCGCTGGGCGGCTTCGGGCTGCTTGCCCAGATGACGGGGAAGACCGCGCTCGCCACCCAATACTCAGCCACCGCGAAGGAAATGGCCGCCAAGTGGATGCAAATGGCCGCCGACGGCGACCACTACCGCCTCGCTTTCGATAAACCCGGCACGTGGAGCCAGAAGTACAACCTGGTGTGGGACAAGCTGCTTGGCTTGCACCTCTTCCCCGCTGAGGTGGCACGCAAAGAGATCGCCTACTACAAGACCAAGCAGAACGCATTCGGCCTGCCGCTGGACAACCGTGAGACCTACACCAAGCTCGATTGGATCATCTGGACAGCCACCCTTACTGAGAACGGCGACGATTTTGCCACAATCGCCGACTACGGCTACAAGTTCGCGAATGAGACCTCCACTCGCGTTCCGCTCAGCGATTGGTATTGGACACTCGACGGCAAGCAGCGCGGCTTTCAAGCACGCAGTGTTGTGGGCGGCATTTTTATCAAAATGCTGGACAATCCGGAAACCTGGAAGAAGTGGTCGTCGCGCGCGCCGAAATCCCGCTGAAACAGCGGGTTGCAACGTTAACGAAGTACAATCAAAGAGAGGCTTGTTCCACCGTGCCTCTCATGATTACTTTTCGGTAGCGGCATCAGAACTTGAGCACAACGCAGGAACCGCCCGTCACTCAAAAATTCCGGATCAGCGCGACATTCAACGCGGAGCCGCTGCTTCCGGTTTTGGAGTTTTGGGCCAAAACACTTGGCGCTGAATCGGACGTCGAATTCGCGCCCTACAACCAACCGCTGCAGACTCTGCTCGACCCAGCGAGTGTCTTCGCGCACAATCGCGATGGCGTCAACGTGCTGCTGGTGCGTTGGGAAGACCTGGGGCAGTTCGCTGAAGCGGGAGCAGCCGCACTGGAGGCGAATGCGCACGATCTGATTCGCGCCGCGCGTTCGGCCGAACCCGGCGGTACTCTCATCTTCTGCCTCTGTCCACCTTCGCCCGCCTTCGCAGCCTCGCACATCCATTTGAGAAAACGTCTGAATGAGCGGCTGGGAGCTGCACTGGAGGAAGTACCCGGCGTGCAGTATTTAGGATACGACGCCATTGCGCGTCTCTATCCAGTGGATCGCTGGGACAATCCACAAGGCGAGGAACTGGGTCGTATTCCCTACACGGATGCGTATTTCGTGGCGCTGGGGACGTCGCTGGTTCGCCTCGCTGTGGCCCTCCACTCGGCGCCGTACAAAGTCATTGCTCTCGATTGCGACAACACCATGTGGAAGGGCATTTGTGGCGAGGATGGCCCGGAAGGCGTGGTGCTGGACGAAGGCCGCCGCACTCTGCAGAAGATCATGCGCGAGCAGCGCGACGCCGGAATGCTGCTCACCATGGCCAGCAAGAACAATGAGCGCGACGTGATGGAGACGCTGGCGCGCAACCCGCTGATGCCTCTACGCCTGCCACATTTCACCGCTTGGCGCATCAACTGGGACGACAAACCCGCAAATCTCGCGTCGCTTGCCGAAGAGCTCAGCCTCGGTTTGGACAGCTTCATCTTCCTCGACGACAACCCCAAGGAGTGCGCCGAAGTAGAGGATGTGCTTCCGGAAGTCCTCTGCCTTACCCTCCCCGGACGCGACGAAGAGATCCCCCACTTCCTGCATCACATCTGGGCCTTCGATCACCCTGTGGTGACCGAGGAAGACCGGCATCGCAACAGCTACTACGCGCAATCACAGGAGTTCGGCCGCGCCATCCGCGGCGCGTCGGACTTGCAACACTTCTACGACACTCTGCAACTACGCGTGACGGTGGACCCACTGGCCCCCGAACACCTGACCCGAGCCGCACAACTGACCCAGCGCACCAACCAGTTCAACCTCACCACGATTCGCCGGACGGAAGCGGAACTGATGGCGCTGGCCGAAAATGGCTACCGACTTCTGACGGCAACCGCCTCCGACCGTTTCGGCGACTATGGCGTCATCGGACTGGTCATCCTTGAGCCCCGCGCGAAGGCCTTTTATCTCGATACGTTCCTGTTGAGCTGCCGCGCCCTGGGCCGTGGCGTGGAACACAACGTGTTGCGTCATGTGGGTCGCCTGGCCCTGGATCAGGGCCTGGAAACCGTAGTGGCCCCCTTGAACATTACCGGGAAAAACCAACCGGCGCGCCAGTTCCTGGAAAGCATCGCCGAACCCTACCGGCAAACAACCGCCGAAGGCTTCGAGTTCGCCATGCCTTCCGCCTACGCAGCCTCCGTGGAGTGGAAAGCAGCAACGCCGGCGGAGGCGAAAACCGGCGGCGTGCCGAAGAAACGCAGTAAGCGGCGGCGCCTTGTCGACTACATTCGCATCGCTCGCGAGTTGGGAACGGCAGACCAGATTCTGGCCGAGATGAGGCGCCAGCGGATGGCGGCAGGGGATGCCGCGCCAGCCTCTGATCCACCGGCTAGCGAGACCGAACTTCGCTTGGCCGCCATCTGGAGCGATCTGCTGGAACGCGCTGCCATCGGCCGCAGTGACAATTTCTTCGACCTCGGCGGACACAGCCTGCTAGCGGTCTTGCTGTTGGTCCGCGTGAAGGAAGCCTTCGGCGTGGATCTTCACATTGATGACGTATACTCGGCGACAATGACACTGGCGGGAATGGCCTCCACCATTGAAGCGCGGCAGATGGGCGCGGTTGACGCCGAAGACTACGCCAGCCTGCTCGCTGAGATCGAGAATCTGTCTGACGAAGAGGTGCGCGCCCTTTTGGAGCAGGAGCAGACCGGACAGACTGGGGACTAGCACGTGCGCATTCTGCTGGCATCCAACGCTTCGTATGAGCCGCCCCGCGGAGGCTCCACGCGCAGCAATCTGGCTTGGCTCCGGCATCTGGCGTCCCGCGGTCACCAATTGCGAATTGTCTGTGCCGCGCCGCCAGAGAAGCGGCAGGCCGCCACCGAACTGATCAGTGCCGATGGTCTGCCTGTACTCTCCATTCGCGATCTTCCCCGCCATATCAACCTGCTGAGCGAAGAGATCCGCACCTTCGCGCCAGACTGGGTGCTGGTGTCTTCGGAAGACCTCAGCCATACCATCCTCCGCGAAGCACACCGCGCCGCTGCCGGTCGCCTGATCTATTTGGCGCACACTCCACAGTTCTATCCATTCGGTCCCGCCAGTTGGCACCAGGACGCACAGGCCACCGAAATCGTGCGGCGCGCGGCTGCGGTA
Source organism: Bryobacteraceae bacterium (assembly GCA_039934475.1). Lineage (GTDB taxonomy): Bacteria > Acidobacteriota > Terriglobia > Bryobacterales > Bryobacteraceae > JBDTMC01. Next base: position 18,853 of record JBDTMC010000070.1, read on the forward strand.
GTGGCCATCGGACACCACACGGCCGCTTACATTGAACAACACTGTGGACGCTCGGCCGCCGTGATCCACCCGCCCATTTACGGCCAACCGCCGTATGCGCGCCTGGGGAGCTTCGACGCCGGCATGATCCTCATGATTAATCCGTGCGCCGTAAAGGGCCTAAGCATTTTTCTCGCGCTCGCCAGGCGCTTTCCGAAGTACGAGTTCGGCGCGCTGCAAGGTTGGGGCACTACGGCAGCAGACCGGGCAGCCATTGCGCTGCAACCGAATGCTCGCCTGCTGGGCAGCGTAAAGAATATCGAAGAAGCCCTTGGCGCATCACGTCTGCTGCTGATGCCGTCGCTCTGGTACGAAGGCTTCGGTCTTATCACAATGGAGGCGATGCTCCGCAGCCTGCCCGTCATCGCCAGCGATTCGGGAGGATTGCTCGAAGCCAAGCAAGACACCGGGTTCGTCATTCCCGTGCGTGGGATTGAGCAATGGAAGCCAGCCTTCGACGAGACCCATATGCCCGTACCGGTGCTGCCACAGCAGGACATCGAACCGTGGTCGGACGCGCTCCGTACTCTACTCGAAAACCGCGCGGTCTATGACGCCGAAAGTGAACGTTCCCGCACTGCCGCGATACGCTTCGTCTCCAGCCTCCACGTCGAAGACTTTGAAAGCCTGCTGGCTGGGTTGCCGCCCGCCACCGCGGCGTCACCGAGTGCCGACCCGCTGGAACACCTCTCGCCCCTGAAACGCGAGTTACTACTACGCCGCTTGCGGCAGCGAGCAGGGCAATAAGTGCGTATCCTGCTGGCCCACAATTCGCTCTACTATCCCGCCCACGGCGGCGGCGACAAATCGAACCGGCTACTGATGGAAGCGCTGGCCGCGCGCGGACACCAGGTACGCGTGGCCACCCGCGTAGAACGCTTCAGTCAGGCGGACCATGACCGGCTGGCCGGCGAACTCCGGTCGCGCGCCATTGCTATCGACGACATTCCCGGTGGCGTTTTAAGATTCCAACGCAATGACGTGGACGTGCGCGTCCTGGCGCTGAATCCGCAGTTGCGGGCATTCTTCACGGCGCAGATCGCCGAATTCGATCCCGACGTTATCGTCACGTCCACCGACGACCCTGCGCAACTCCTTTTCGACGTTGCAGTGAAAGCCGCCCGCGCCCATGTCGTCTATCTGGTGCGGGCAACGATCGCCGCGCCGTTTGGACCCGAGAGTTCTTCGTTGAGCGAGGAACGGACGATTCGGTTACGCCAGGCCGATGGCGTCGTCGGGGTAAGCCAGTACGTCGCCGACTACTGTTGCAAGTACGGCGGCCTCGATGCCATCCACGTTCCGATTTCGCTCCTGGAACCCGGTCGCCCGGATGCCGTCGGCGCATTCGACAACCGGTACGTGCTGATGGTGAACCCCTGTTCGGTGAAGGGCATCGACATTCTGCTTGGCCTGGCCGACCGCATGCCTGAGGTTACCTTCGGCGCCGTCCCTACCTGGGGAACTACCGCCCGCGATCGCGAGTCACTGAAGCGCCGTGCCAATATCCGGATTCTGCAACCCGTGGACAACATCGACGACCTGCTACGCCAGACTCGAGTGATGTTGGTGCCCTCCGTGTGGGCTGAGGCGCGCTCGCGGATGATCCTGGAATCGATGGCGCGTGCGATCCCAGTGATGGCAAGCGATGTCGGCGGCATACATGAGGCAATGATGGGTGTGGATTACCTGCTACCCGTCAATCAGGTGACGGGCTACAGGCCTACCGTCGATGAGCACATGGTACCGGTGGCTGAAGTGCCACCCCAAAATGTGGGCCCGTGGGTGGACGTGTTGCATCGCCTCACTACTGACCGTGCTCACTGGGACAGTGTTTCCCGGCGCTCGCGTGAGGCCGCCCTCAACTACATGGATTACCTCACCGCCCAACCGTTTGAAGCGGTATTGGAAGCGCTTCGCCGCAATCCGAAACGTGGACCAGCGGTAGCCGAAGCACGCCGTAACCCGTTGGAGGGACTCTCCGACCAGAAGAAGAAGTTGCTGGCATTACGCTTGAAGCAGCGCACCATCCTACAAGTAGAGAGCAATCTTTGGTTCCCGGGAGCCGAAGCCGCGCCGCCGGGTGCCTTGCGTTTGTTTTGCTTCCCCTATGCCGGTGGCGGCACGCTTCCGTATCGCAAGTGGGCGCCATCGCTGCAAGAAACGGCGTACGTTTGTCCGGTACGCCTGCCGGGCCGCGAGAGCCGCCTCAACGAAACACCCGTCGAATCAATGTCCGATCTAGTGACGACGCTGGCGCGCGAGTTGGAATCCCTGCCGGCCTCTCCCTTCGCCTTCTTCGGTCACAGCATGGGCGGCGTGATTGCCTTTGAGCTGGCGCGGGAACTGAGGCGCCGCGGTAAACCCATGCCCACGGTCTTGATCGCCTCCGCCGCCCGTGCACCGCAGTTCCGGTTGAATCACCAGCCACCACCGGAGCCTTCGGAAACCGAGTTCCTGGAGCAGATCCGCCGCATGGATGGCATCCCGCCAGATGTTCTGGCCAATGAGGAACTGCTTCGTTTGGCTATGCCGGCGCTCCGCGCGGACGCTCGGATGTATACCCGCTACGTCTATACACCGGAAGATCCGCTGGCGCTTCCGGTGTTCGCCTACGGCGGCGATGCCGACCCCAACGTCACCATCCAACACCTGCAAGCGTGGAACTTGCAAACTACGGCGGCGTTTGAGGCGCGAACGTTTCCAGGTGCCCATTTCTATTGGCAGAAGTCAGGCACCGCCCTGCTGGCGGAGTTGGAAACAGACCTACGGAACACGGGCTGAAGTCCCAGGCTCAGCCAGTTCCACTTCATCGACATGGGTATCCGCCGCGGGTTCCGGTAGCTTTCCGGCGAGATCCGCAGCCAGCCAGAAGAAGGCTGTCGAGGTGCTGAGAATCCCCGCCGCCACGCCGATGCCGCGGATGCTGAAGTACTTCGAGCCGATACCCGCCCCCATCAACGAAGCCATCATCGCCAGGTTCAAAGTCATCTCAAAGGTGGAGAACACGCGCCCGCGGTACTCGTCTTTCACGTGCGTCAGCAGCATGCTCCGGTTGAGCACATTGCAAATGCCCATGCCCAGCCGCGATAACGCAATGAAGAGGATGGACCAGGCGATAGTGGGCATGATGGCGAAAGCCACGTAGGCGGCGCCGTGGAGGAAGAAGGAGGCTCCGATGGCGCGCTTGTATCCTTTGAAATCGAGTTTGGCGCCCAGGCGGTGCCCAACCAGGCCTCCAATGACGAGGCCAACACCAGCGAATCCCCAAATGATGCCAATACCAGCCGCGCCGGCGTTGAACACCACCCGTCCATAGAGCGTGAACAACACCTGAGCCGCGCCGCCCCCGCTAGCCCAACCCACCTGCGCCAGACCGACAGCCAGAATCGCGCTGTTCGCTCGGATGTAGCGGGCACTCTCTACGAACTCTTGCCAGCCGCCCTGCCGTGCCTTCTTGACGGTGGCGATGGCGCGGAAGTGGCCCTCCGGCGAGAAGATGCCGTGAACGAACCAGGCGCTGACAAAGAAGGAGAGCGCGTTTGCCAGAAACGCCCATTCATAACCAAACTGCATCGTGCTGACGCCGCCGAGCATGGTTCCGATGGTGAGGGTCAGCCAGGCGGTAGTCTGCGTAAGCGCGTTTGCGGTGTGCAGTTCCTCGGGCGTAGTAACGCGCGGCAGAATCGCCAAGCGCCCACTATTGAAGAAGG
>JBDTMC010000071.1:0-22489 GCA_039934475.1 Bryobacteraceae bacterium
AATTCGTGCCTGTACCAATTTTTCCGGCACACGGCGTTGCACCACGGACTGCTAGCTGGCCGGATCGCCTCACATCCTCACATCAGGGGCCGGTACTAAGCCCGGTCCCTATCTCCCCCCTAAATCAAATGAGAGTATTCCCCTCCTAAAAAGACTCACCCCAGTAGGTGAGCTTTAGGCAACGTCAATGGACTCCGTTGTCGCGATGGGAAGAACGCGCCATCGAGTGGCGCGCCTTCCTGATTACGGACCCGTCGGCCAGGCTGCGCTTTGTGCGGTCGATGTCGGGGTATCCGCCGAGGCGTCGATTATTCCGCCTCCACAGCGGATTCCTGCTGGCAGCGGTGCTGATCTGGCCGCCGGCGACAGCCCCGGACTTTGGCGTTCCGCGTCGGGCGCACGTCTTATCCGCCCCGGTCGAAGGTGCGCGCCTGCCGCCGGTGTGGCTGGTGGAGACCCAGCCGGGCTTCGAGACATATAGCAACGGCCTCCGGATCGAGACCCGGTTCGAGACCGACGGACCGGCTCGCAAGTACATGATTTATGACGGTTCCAGCGCGGGTCGGGAAGCGGTTGAGATCGGCAGCCAGCCAGTCGGTATCGTCTTCCATAGCTCTGAGAGCTTGCAGCTGGACTTTGAGGCGAAGCAAAACCGCGCCCTGCAGAGAATCGGCGAGAATCTGCTCTCGTATGTCCGCTCGCGCCGTTGCTACAACTATGTCATCGATCGTTTTGGGCGAGTGTGGCGTATAGTGCCGGAAGCCGCCATTGCGAACCACGCGGGATGGTCGGTTTGGGGCTCAGGCGGGCGTCTTTGGGTGAATTTGAACCGCAGTTTCCTGGGTGTCTCCTTTGAGGCTCGCACCGGGGGAACAACGGGCGAATTGGCCACGCCGGCGCAGATTCACTCGGCGCGCACTCTGCTCGAGATGTTGCGCGCCCGGTACAACATCCGGCCCGAGAACTGCGTCACGCATGCGCAGGTTTCGGTGACCCCGCACCTTCATAGCCTGGGCAACCATGTGGACTGGATTACCGGTTTTCCCTTTGAACAGCTCGGCCTTCCGGTGAACTACGACATTCCCCCACCGGCCATAGCCGGCTTCGGTATTGAATTTAGCGAAGGTTATGCGTCAGCCGCGGCCGAACCGTTACGAGCGGCTCTGCGGCGGGCGGAAGAGGAACTCCGCCGGGAGGCTGATTGGCGCGGCATGCCGCCAAAGGAATGGCGCGCACGCCTCCAGCGCCAATACGACATGGGCAGAACCACGCTGCAGAACAAGAGTGCAGCACAGGAGAACGACGATGATGAAAGATAGCTCCGCGAAAGTGATCGGCTTAGACGTTGGCACCAGCCGCCTGGTGGCTGCACGCAAAGAAGGCTCCGACTTCAAATACGAGTCGCAGTTGAACGCCTTTGTGAACCTGCCCTTCTCCAAAGTGACGGAGAATGTGCTGCGCAGCGAGAAGATCCCCTTCACCGTCGGCGGTAAGGATATTACGGTCTTCGGAAATGAAGCGGCACGCTTCGCCGAACTGCTGAATGTGGAAGTGCGCCGGCCAATGACGCGCGGCGTGCTGAATCCGCAGGAGCCGGAAAGCTTGGCCCAGATTCGCCGCATCGTCACCGCGTTGCTAGGAGAAGACGGCGATGGGCGCAAGGTCTGCTATAGCATTCCCGCGCCGCCCCCCGGGTGTGAGGAAAACCTCACTTACCATGAGGCTTCGCTCCGCCAGATGCTGGCCGACATTGGCTGCGAAACGCAGTCCATCAACGAAGGGATGGCCGTGATCTACTCCGAGTTGCAGGACACGAATTTCACCGGCGTTGGAGTCAGTTGCGGCGGTGGCCTTTGTAATGTGGCTTTGGCCTATATGTCGGTGCCCGTGCTCTCCTTCTGCACACCCAAGGGCGGCGACTTCGTCGATTCCAGCGCCGCCTCGGTCACCGGCGAGCTCGCCAACCGGATCCGCATGGTAAAAGAAACCGGCTTTCACTTCAACGGCCACTATCCGGATAAAGTGCAGCAAGTGCTCAGCGTGTACTACGACGAAATGATCCTCTCCATCATTCAGGGGTTGAGGGACGCCTTCGAAGGTACGCGTACGGTACCGCGCATTCCGCGCCCCATCCCGCTAGTCCTCAGCGGCGGCAGTTGCACGCCTCCCGGTTTTAAGGAGCGATTCGGCAAGCTGCTTGAAGGATCCACGCTGCCCGTGCAATTCTCCGAAATCCGCGTGGCGGCCGACCCGCTCACCAGCACCGCCCGCGGCGCCTTAGTGGCGGGTATGGCGGAGTAACAAATCACTTTTGCTGGCGGTGCTGTTCGCGCAGTACCGCCGGATCGTCCATGATCGGCGGCGCCACTGGCTCAGACGGCTCCTTGGCCTTCCACGGATCGAAAATGGCCGGCGAAACTGGCAGCAGGTTGAACGGTGTGAAGTCGGGCGTGGTGGTGAAGCAATCGCTCAAGTCGGCCGCGGCAGCATCGTACAGGTTCAGTGGCGGCAGGCGCAGAATGCGAAATACCGTCTTCAACAATCCCGGAAAACTGGTGTTCACGCGCGACACGTAGTTCCTCTTCGCATAAGGACTGGCCACCAGCAGCACCGTGCGGTGCGAATCGATGTGGTCCACACCGCCCTGTGCATCGTCTTCGGTCACAAACATCGCCATCTCTTTCCACTGCGGCAACCGCGAAAGGTACTGCACGATGCGGCCTAACGCGTAATCGTTATCGGCGATGTAGGAAGCAGTAAACGGATAGCCGTCCTCAGGCCGCGCCCGCGCCGTGTGATCGTTGGGCAGATGCAGGAAGAGCAGGCGCGGGAACGGCTGCTTGCCTTCGGCATACAACTCGTCCATCTCTTTGATGAACTGCGTGGCGCGGAACTGGTCCGGGATGTTCGTGTTGTAGTTGGGATACTGGCGCGACGTGTTGCGGTACAGCGGATCGGGCATCGGAACGTTAGTCAGAAAGCGCGCGCCTGTCGGCTTCAAGCCTTCGCCTTCATCGGCGCCCGCCAGTTCAAACCCCTCGCCGAAATTCCGGAACGTGATTCCATGGCGATCCAGATGGTGCCACAGCGCGCCTGCTTCCAACTGCTCCTCCGGGTGGACGGATGAATTACTGCCTGGAAAGAGCAGCCGCCCCGGCGCGCTGGTCGGCAGGCGGAAATCCTTCTGCCCGCCGTAGGCCGCCATCAGAGTACTTTCCGTGAACGCGTTGGGATAGGACCCGACAATCCAGTGGTGCCCATCCACGCTGACCTCCGAATCGGCGTAGAAATTGTCGCTAAACGCCCAGCGCAGCGCCATGTCGCGGTGGTTAGGCGACACGTTGACGCTCTTCACTTCCATGCGCTGCTTCAAGTCGCCAGTGCGGGAAGAGACGATGCCGCGCCGTCCGAATCGCGCCAGATCCGGCGCACCGCGGACCACCCCGTTCGACGCCGTCTCGATATCGCCGAAGACTTCGTCGTAAGTGCGGTTCTCTTTCACGATGATCACGACATACTTCAATTCCGGCGGCAGGACGGGCGGCGCACTCGGGGCGTGCACGAAGCCGTTGTTGTGCCAAACGTGCTCCGTTAGTCGCGCCAGCTCGCCATCCGCCGGCAACTCATAGCGGCTGATGGAGCCGCGCCGCATGTCACCCTGATAGCTCTTTTCAATCGGACGCTGCCAGTCCGCGTTCGGCCCGGTCCCGTGTCCTTTTGCATTGGTCACCCAGACCATGTTGTCGTCCAGAGCGACGCGCGTCGGAAACCAGCCCGCTGGAATATGGCCGAGTACTTTTCCCTGCTCCGGGTCGATCACACCGACGGCGTTGATGCCCGCCTCTGCCACCAGCAAGTGGCCGCTGCCCGCATGGAACGCCATCCCGATAGGTAGCACGCCCCGCACGCCCTCCAGGCCAGGCACTCGTAATTCCACCTCGCGCAGCACCTTCATCGAGCCGGCGTCGATCACCGTAATGCTGTCGTTGTGGCCATTGGAGACAAAGACGCGGTTCTTGGTGGCGACCACCCCCGATGGGCTGCTGCCGCCGGAGATACCGTTGCCGAACGGCCGGCCGGTACGGACGAATCCGGTAACCACGGGCGCCGCTGGATTCGACACATCAACCGCACACACGGAGTTCGATTCCTGCACGTTCGGGTCGCCCAGTCCAGGGACGTCAATCGTGTTGCCGCCGGTGGTCATCCGGCGCGCGCCCTTCTCTGCCTCCGCCGAGGGAAAGCCGAAAGCGGGAAATTCCAGCCCGGTTTCGATCGGCTTCTTCCGATCCGCCCCTGGCAAGGCCTTGTATTCGAACATGCCGAGATTGGCGACGTAAGCGCGGCGTCCGTCGGGCGAAAGAGCCATGGCGAAAGGCAGCCGCCCCACGCGCACGGAGCTCACGATACGGTGCTTGTGCGCGTCGATCACAACCAGGCGAAAGTTCGCCTGATCCACCACGTACAGCAAGCCACGGTCTTTATCCAACGCCAGATCGGCGGTGTAGCTGTCGTGGTAGCCGCCCTGGTTCAAATCGTAAATGAAGTTGGTCTTGCCGGTGTAGGCGTTGACATAGCGTACTTTCCCCGAGTTGCCTTCGCTCGCATACAGATCATGGGCGCCATCGAACGCCAGGCCCATAAACACGCTGCGCCAGGCGTCAGGATCGTCCGGCTCGTCTTCTTTCCGTTTACCTTCGGTTTCAATCTCCTCGGTACGCCACAATTTGCCCTCGCGCGACAAGGCGGTGAGGGAAAACCGGCTTGGCCCGCCATTCGCGGAGACCACAATATCGCCCGCCGGATTCACTGCCAACCCAAAAGGGCCCGGCCCCGTGCGGAACTGTTGCCCTCGCGGTGTAATCAGGCGCCCGCCTGGCAACACGCTCTCCGCGCCTGGCTTGGGAATGGCCGTCCTCTCGCCCGCCGGTGTCCTATAATCAGCCGCACATACCGGAAGACACCAGGCAAGCGCGAGAACGAAAAATCGCATGGTAGTACTCTATTTTTAGCCCCTGCTCGCGGGCTAAGGCAAACTTATGCAACGCCGGGAATTCATACAATTGATGGGAGGAATCGGCATGTCCACCATGGCCGTCAACGCCGCCACTCGCACGCGCTTCTACCTGATGCAGACCTATTTCTTGAAGCACGGCACACAGTTGGCGCGCGTCCACGACTATTTCAACACATCCCTCATTCCCTGGATGTCGAAGACGCACCCCGGGCCGATTCTGGCCCTCGAAGCACTTGTGGCCACCCACACGCCGCAGGCAGTGTTCCTCTCCGGGCATGGCTCACTGGAGGAAGTGCTGGCGCTGAAAGACTCAATGGCGGCCAAAGGCTTCGCCGAATGGGAAGCCGGGCCGGAAGCGCCCTACGAGCACTACACCGCCGCGCTGCTTCAGGCCACCGACTATTCGCCCGAGGTGGCGACCCCGCCCGAGCCCCCCAAGAAGCCGCGTATTTTTGAAATCCGCCAGTATCATTCGCCCACCTGGCGCCAGCTCGGCTTCCTGCACGAACGCTTCTCTGGCCCTGAGATCCAGATCTTCCACCGCGTGGGTGTTCATCCCATCCTCTATTCGCAAACGGTGATCGGGCCAAACATGCCAAACCTCACCTATGTGATTCCGTTCGAGGACCTGGCTGCCCGCGAACGGGCGTGGGACGCCTTTGGCGCCGATCCGGAGTGGCAGAAAGTGCGCAAGGAATCCGTGGAACACGGCGGCCAGATCGCCAGCGTCAACTCGATTTCCCTGTACCGCGCGGCAGCCTACTCTCCCATTCGCTAGAGCATCTGCTAAGATTCCCTTTCGCGCCGCCCCAGCTGGTTACCCATGGCGGCGTTTGGGAGAACCTTACATGCTGATTTTCGCCGCGATTCTGGCGATCTTTGTTTATGGCATCGTTGCCGCGATGCTGGGCACCATCATGCCCACCTTCACTAACCTTACTGGTGAAGAGAAGGGATACATTGCGCTGGCACAGGCGCTCGGCCTGATCATTGCTTCGCTTTCGGCCGGCCCTATCATCGACAACAAAGGCAAAAAGACCGCTCTGGTTGCCGGCCTCGGCCTCATCACGATCTCGCTCTTCTGGCTGCCCAATACCGGCGGCCAGTACATTCAATTGCTCTGCGCGATCTTGTTGCTGGGTTTGGGCGGCGGCATCATCGTCACCGGCGCCAATGCGCTTGTCAGCGACATCAACCCGGCGCGCCGCGGCAGCGTGTTGAACTTCTTGAATCTCTTCTTTGGACTCGGCGGATTGGCCACACCGTCTATCGCTGCCAACCTGCTGGGTGGCGATACCGTGAAGTTGGCTTACACGGCAGCGGGCCTCACCGCCTTCACCTTCCTGGTCCACATCTTTACGCCGATGCCCCCTCCAAGCGGGGAGCGCGGCTTCAAGATGTCCGAAGCTGGCGAAGTGCTCGGCCGCCCTGCCTTGTGGCTGCTTTGCGCCTTCATGTTTCTTTACGTCGCATCGGAAGTCGGCGTCTGGAACTGGCTGGCGCAATACCTAACGAGCCGCGGCATCGCCCTTGGCAGAGCCCAGAACATCCTCGCGTTCGGCTTCGCGCTCGGCTTGCTGGTGGGCCGTGTCGCCGTCGCTCCCATCCTCACGAAAGTCGCCGGTGCCACCGTCACACTTTGTGCGGCTGTCCTGATGGCGATCACTACCTACGTGATGCTCGGCAGCAGCGATCCCACCATCGCCTGGATCGCCGTCTTCTGCGCCGGCCTCGCCATGGCGCCCGTATTCCCGACAACGCTCGCCATTGTCGGCGACGCCTTCCCGAAAGGCACAGCAACGGCAATGGGCATCGTCATCACCTTCGGCTGGATCGGCCTCGCAGTCAGTTCGCCCATCATCGGCGCCATTGCCGGCAAGGACATGAGCAATCTCGGTACGGCGTTATTGCTGCTGCCCGCATTCGCCGCCGTCATGGTTGCCATTAACCTGGCGCTGCGTCCGGCTTTGAAGAAGTAACCGATGGAGACTACCCGGCGGAGTTTTCTGCAGATCGCGGCCCTCAGCGCCGCCGGGCCTCTCCCTGTAATCGCCGCGGATTCCGTCCTCCACAAACCAATGCGCTGGGCGCAGTTGGCCTTTGTGGAGGACGATCCTCAAACCTACGATCCCAACTTCTGGCTCGACTTCTTTCGCCGCACGCACTCCGATGGTCTCTGCCTCAGCGCCGGGGGTTGCGTCGCGTTCTATCCCACAAAGATCCCGCTCCACTATCGCAGCAAGTTCCTTGGCAACTCCGATCCCTTCGGCGAGATCCTTGCCGGCGCCCGCAAGCTCGGCATGGTGGTAGCCGCCCGCACTGATCCTCACGCCGTCCACGATGACGCCTTCCGCGCGCACCCGGAGTGGATCGCCGTGGATGCCGAAGGCAAACCTCGCCGCCACTGGGCCGATGCGGATTACTGGGTGACCTGCGCCCTGGGTCCCTACAACTTCGAGTTCATGACTGCCGTGACGCGCGAGATCGTCGAACTATACAAGGTGGACGGCGTGTTCTCCAACCGCTGGGCAGGCAGCGGTATGTGTTACTGCGAATCCTGCCAACGCCTGTTCCGCGCCGCCTCCGGTTTCGCTCTGCCACGCACCACGGATCAGCATGACCCCGCGCGCCGCGCCCACACCGAGTGGCGCGAAGCCCGCCTCTTCGAATGCTGGCGCCTGTGGGACGCTGAGGTCCGCAAGATCAACCCAACCGCCCGCTTCATCGCCAATTCCGGCGGCGGCGCGCTCAGTGATCTCGACATGAAGACCGCCGGCGCTATGGCCGATTTCCTGGCTGCCGACCGCCAGGCGCGCCGCGGCCTTACTCTCCCCTGGGCCGCCGGCAAGAACGGCAAGGAGTACCGCGCCACGATGGGATCGAAGCCCGTCGCTGGTCTCTTCAGTGTCGGCGTGGAAGAACCCTATCGTTGGAAAGACTCCGTTCAAACTGACGCCGAATTGCGCATCTGGAGCGCCGATGCCACGGCCAACGGAATGCGTCCCTGGTTCGTGAAGTTCGCCGCCACGCTGCGTGACCGGCGCTGGCTGAAACCAGTAGAGACGATTTACGACTGGCACTATCGCAATGAACGCTACTTGCGCAATGTGCGTCCGCTGGCGAGGGTCGCCATGGTCTATTCGCAGCAGACGGCGAAGGTCTATGGTGGCGACCGGGCGCGCCAGAAGGTGGAGGACCACGAACTCGGCTTCTACCACGCGTTGATCGAAGCTCGCATCCCATTTGAGATGGTGCACGACGGCCTGCTCGATGCCACGCACATCGATCAGTTCAAGGTTCTCATCCTGCCCAACATCGCGGCCTTGAGTGACGCCCAGTGCCGCCAGTTGCGGGAGTACGTGGCACGTGGTGGCAGCCTTGTGGCCACTTTCGAGACGTCGCTCTACGACGAAAAGGGAGACCGGCGCAAGGACTTCGGCCTCGCCGATCTCTTCGGAGCCACCTTCAACGGCCGAGTCGAAGAGCGCATGCAGAACTCCTACTTGCGCATCGACGACCCCAAACACCCCCTGCTGAAGGGTCTGGAAGACGCCGAACGAATCATCAACGGCGTGCAGCGCGTCGATGCCAAGCCGTCATCGCCATTGGCGGCGAAGCCTCTCACGCTGATCCCGTCGTACCCCGACCTGCCGATGGAAGAAGTCTATCCGCGCATTGCAAAGACGGATAGCCCCGAAGTGTACCTTCGCGAACACGGCAAGGGCCGCGTGGTCTACTTCCCGTGGGACATCGACCGCACGTTCTGGGAAGTGATGGCGCCGGACCACGGTAAGCTATTGGCCAACGCTGTGGATTGGGCCGCGAATGAACCACGGTTTGTGGAAGTCCATGGGCAGGGATTGTTAGATGTCACTGTCTGGGAGCAGGCCGGTAGCCTCACAGTACACCTCGTGAACCTCACCAACCCCATGGCAATGAAGGGGCCGTACCGGGAATTGATTCCGGTGGGCGAGCAGCGGGTCAAACTACGCACGGGCAACCGGAAGGCCAAGGGAGTAAAGTTATTAAGCGGGGCTCAGGCGACGACAATGCGTAGGGACACGGTCGCCATGACCGTGATCGTGCCGTCCGTGTTGGACCACGAAGTGATCGCGATCGATTGGGAGGATTAGTATGAACCGTAGGGAGTTTGTAGGAGCAGGCGCCGCCGCGCTGACGGCCGCCGCCGCATTACCGGCTATGGAAAAAGTATCTCGCAAGAACAACATCAAGCAGTCAGTGTGCCGCTGGTGCTATTCAAAGACACCGATCGAGGACTTGTGCCGTGAATCGGCCCGCCTCGGTATTCAGGCCATCGATCTATTGGACCCCAAGGAATGGGAAGTGGCTCAGAAATACGGCCTCACCCTCACCGTGACGCCTGGCCCAACCACGATTCCCGACGGCTTCAACGACCGCAGCAAACACGATGCCTTCGTGGCCAAATTCAAAGAGCAAGTTGTAGCGGCCAAGGCCGCAAAATCTCCCAGCATCATCGTCTTCTCCGGCAATCGCCGTGGCATGTCCGACACCGAAGGCGCGGACAACTGCGTCATCGGGCTGAACAAGATCAAGAAGATTGCTGAAGACGAGGGCATCCTCGTCGTGATGGAACTCTTGAACAGCAAGGTGAATCACAAGGACTACATGTGCGACAAGACGCCTTGGGGCGTGGACGTCATTAAGCGTGTGAACTCCCCGAACATCAAACTGCTGTACGACATCTACCACATGCAAATCATGGAAGGCGATGTCATCCGCACGATCAAGGACAATCACCAGTACTTCGGCCACTACCACACGGGAGGCAACCCCGGCCGCAACGAAATCGACTCCAGCCAGGAACTGAACTACGTTGCTATCACCAAAGCCATCATCGACACCGGCTTCCAAGGCCACATGGCCCACGAGTTCATCCCGCTACGCGACCCGCTAAAGTCGTTGGGCGAGGCCGTCGAACTCTGCGACGTATAGACCAGGTACAGCCAAAAGCGTAATGAAGTATCGCGTCCACTTGGAACAGGACGAGGACGGGATATTCGTAGCCACCTGTCCAGCCCTGCCCGGCGGTGTCTCACAAGGCCGCACGCAAGCGGAAGTAGCCGACAACGTTCTCGAGGCAATCGAGGGATACCTCGCGAGCCTGAAGAAACATGGGGACCAGGCGCCCCCCGGTTGATGAATTCGCGCGCCTTCTTTAGGATTCGCCATGCTTCTGGGACAAGATACCTTTCGCCGCCTTTGCCAAGCCCGGGAGCTGTTGGCTGAAGTGCGGGAGCAGCCGCTCTCTATCCGCGACGTCGCCCGGCGGACCGGCATTTCCCCCTTTCACTTCATCCGCCAATTTGAAGCCCTCTTCGGCGTCACCCCGCACCAATTCCGAATCCAGTCGCGCCTCGACCAGGCAAAGCTCCTACTCGCCAAGGGTCATCATTCCGTGACTGAAGTCTGCATGGAAGTCGGCATGTCCAGCCTCGGCAGCTTCAGCGACCTCTTCTGGCGGCGCGTGGGTACAACTCCCTCCGCCTATCAACGCAGCGCCCGCGTCATGGTGCAGGTACCGGGCATCCTGCCGCCCAAACTCTTCCCTGGCTGCCTCAGTCTGATGGGCATGTTGCCGCGCGCCGCATTTCGCAATTTCCGAGAAGCACGCCCGCTATAGACTCCCCTAAACTACGGGAGTATCGCGAAAGCGCAAGGAGGAATCAATGCGAATCAGGCTCAGCAGCATCATGGTTGACGATCAGGATAAGGCCCTGAAGTTCTATACGGAAGTCCTCGGCTTCCAGAAGAAACACGAGATCCCCATGGGCCAGTATAAGTGGCTCACCGTGATCTCCCCCGAAGGCCCCGAAGAAGTGGAACTCTCACTCGAGCCGAACGTCAATCCGGCCGGCAAGACATTTCAAGCGGCTATGTTCTCCCAGAACATCCCGATGACCGCATTCGAGGTCACCGACATCCAGGAAGATTACATGCGCCTGAAATCACACGGCGTCGTGTTCACCTCTGAGCCCGTTGAAGCGGGGCCGGTGAAGATCGTCGTCTTCTCAGACACGTGCGGGAATCTGATTCAGCTCTACCAGCCCCTGTAAGAATTCACCCGGCGTCTTTGGCATCCCGCGGGCGCAGATACCACTCGATGGCGTCCGGCGTCGCCAGGCCGCCGGGCTCACTGCCCGCTTCCGGATGCGTAGCGCGGAACCGGCCCAAGAGTAGCTTCGATAGCTCAGCCACCACTTCCGGATGCTTCCCGGCCACGTTCTCGAATTCACCGGGGTCGGCCTTCAGGTCATACAACCTGACGGTCCGCCCCGGCGTCGGATTGTCGGTTTTGTAGCCATCCGTGCGCAGTCGCTTCCCACTGCCGTGGGCGTACTTCCACTGCACCGTCCGCACGCAAGCCTCTTCGTTCTCCAAATATTCGCTAAAGATCGACGTGCGCGGTTTCGCCGGCTTCTTCCCTTCCAGATACGGCCGCAGGCTCTGCCCATGATGCACGGCAAACCGCTCGGCGCCTAACAGATCCAGCAGCGTCGGAGCCACATCCACACTCTCCGTGAAGTCGTTGACCACACCCCTGCGGACCCGGCCCGGCCAACGAATAATCAGCGGCACTTGCAACGCCGGATCGTAGCAGGTGTGTTTCTCAAACCGCCCGTGCTGCCCCAGGCAATACCCGTGATCCGCCATGTAGATCACCAGCGTGTCATTCTCCAGGTTCAAGCTCCGCAGCTTGTCCAACACGCGGCCCATGTTGTAGTCCAGGTAATTCACTGACGTGTAATAGGCTGCGGCGATCCCCTGCTTTTCCTCCGGGCTGAGGTCGCGGAAGATCAACGGAATCTGCCCGGCATCCTCCGGTCCCACGCGCGGCACATCGAACGAGCTCGGCTTGAACTTCTCCCGCCATTCAATGGGAAAGTCGTATGGCGAATGAGGCTCCTGCAGGCTCACCCACAACGCGAACTGGTCATCCTTATGTTCGTCCAGAAACTTCGAGGCCTGTCGCACCTGCCAACTACTCTTCATCTGTTCCAATTGCCTCGGAAACGGCAGCTTTTCAGAGTTCAGCCAGATGCGTGCCGGGTCGCGGAAGGGCCGCCATTGCGGCTTAGTCCTGACATCGCCAAAGTCCGGAGCCGGCCCCACTTCGTCCAGCCACTTCTTCTGTACGACGTCCTCGGTCCACGCCGTTTGGAACCCGTGCAATCCGGGAGTTCCCGGGCGATTGAAGTGCATCTTGCCGATCACGCCGGTAGTAAAACCATGCGCCACCAGGCTCTTGGCCAGCGTCGGACGGTCCTCGGCTAAGGGCGTGGATAGCACCGAAACGCCCGCCGCATGCGGCAACTGTCCCGTAAGGATGGATTGCCGCGACGGCGTGCAAACGGGGGAATTGCAGTGATGGTGCGCGAAGCGAGTGCCTTCGGCCGCTAGCCTGTCGAAGTTCGGCGTCAACGCCTGCTTGTTGCCTTGCGCGCCCATCACATAACCCGCGTGATCGTCGGCGATCAGGAACAGCAGGTTCGGTTTACGGTCCTTCGCGTGGGCCACTCGCCGCAGTGCGCCGGCGGCGCCCACCGCCAAAACTTGTCTTCGGCTTATCACGTTGCTCATTGTGCCTCCCGATGTACCTTGATCACTAGATCTTATACAAATCGGAACTACGCCACCGCCGCGTCTAGCGTCACCAGCGGCAACCGCAGACAGAACCGGGCGCCTGGCCCGGGCGCGGCATCGGCCCACATATCGCCGCCGTGATCGAGCAGGGTTTGACGCGACAGCGCCAAGCCTAAACCCAGTCCATTCCGCTTGCCATACGTTGCGAAGGGTTGGAACAGCTTATCGCGAATTACAGCTGAGATCCCCGGTCCCGTGTCTTCCACCAGGATCACGACGCTCGCGCCTTCGCCACGCGCTCGAACCTTCACTTCCCCACCCTTGGGCATCGCTTCCAGCGCATTGCCAATCAAGTTGAGGAAGACACGTTCCATTCGCTCGCGGTTCATGCGGACTGTGATGTCAGCCGGGCAGTCGAGAAGGCAGCGCACGCCTTGCGCGTCGGCGGCCGGCTTGCTGGCTTCCATCGCCGCCAGGATTACATCGTGCAGAGACCATAGTTCGGCGTCACGGGTGCGGCCGCCAGCCACGTTTGCGAGGTCTTCCAACATGCTCTGAATTCGTTTCGCCGCGCGATGAATGTTCCCGGCCAAGCGGCGCTTCTGAGAATCCGGCAGGCTCTCGTCCACCAGCAGTTCCGAGCCTCCATAGATCGCTGCCAGCGGATTGCGCAAGTCATGAACGATAGAACTGGCCAGCCGCCCGATCGTAGAAATCCGCTCCTGCCGGATCAGCTCCTCGCGCGCGCCCTGCAAAGACGCGCACATACTATTGAAGGTTCGCGCCAGCCGTCCGAGTTCATCCTCGCTATCCACATCGACGCGGAAATTGTAATTCTGGCCGGCTACCGCAGCGGCGGCGCGGTCCAGCACCGCGATGGGCCGCACAATCCTTCCCACCACCCAATAGGACAAGGCCAAACCGGCGCCAATGGCCAGCACCCACATCAACACCAGGTCACGGCGCAGCGCGCTCAGATGCTCCATCGCCGTTTCGTAGGAGCGCAGAATGTAAAGCTGCCCGGCGATAGCGCCCTGCGGCCCCGGCAAGTCGCGCGCCAGCACCGCGTACTCATTGACGCCGTCGCTGATGCGCCCTTTTACGGGCCCTTGGGCCAGGTGTCCGGCCACTTCGGTTGTCGCCCGGCTGTTCAGAGTCGAGGCGTAAACGTGTCCTTCGGAGATGAACAGGAACTCGCAGCCTCCTGTGGACTGCTTGAGGCTTTGCGCCAAAACGCTGTTCACCGGATAGCCCGCCACCAGAACGGTAATGAGGCTTGAGCCTTGTCCGGAATGGACGTAAACAGGGGTGATGACGATCTGATACAAATCGCCATTGGCGACAATCGCGCCGGAAACCTGTTGCGGGAAGCGGTCGCGGACGGCGCGAACTACGGGCCACGTTTGTGGGGTCGCTGGGCCGTTCTCCGCGTTGAATGTCGCCAGCGTTTCTCCGGTGGGAGTGGCCACGACAAAGAAGGCGCTTTGCCGCAGGTCGGCAGAGAACGTGGACCACACTTCGTTCGCCTGATCGCGAATGGTGGCCTGGTCGCGCGTCCCGAAGGCAGCCCTCACATTCGGCATGCTGCTGACGACGGCGGCCACTGTGGCCAACATGCGGCTGTTGGCGCGCCACACCGATTCATACGCCTGGAAGCCCGCCTTCACCGCTTCATCCACGCTACGCGACGTGGTTTCAAACGCATGGCGCTGCAGCAGCAAACCCGTAACGCCGAACACCAGTGTCAGCGCGACAGAAGCCGATAGCCAGATCTTCCAAAGCAGTGAGAGACGGCGGAACACGTTACTTGTGCCCCCCAGGATAGACCTTGTCCGATGGTTCCGGCCCATACTCGGCGCCAAACTTGTTTTTGTGTGGAACCTGGACAAACCCGGATTCTGAGATGCGCAGCACCGGGACGTCTGCACCAGCGGCGTCCACATGGACCATGCGCCCTAGCTTCTCCAGAACAGTTGGGGCCGCACGTTCGTGCCAGACGTGAAGGCGATAGTCACCTGGCGGCACATTGTTCATGGCGAAGCGGCCATCCTGCGGTGTCACTGCGTAGTAAGACGTCCGCAGCACGACGATGACGGCGCTCATGCTGGAGTGGATGTTGCAGAACACGCGCACCACCCCGTCGCGCCGGAATTGGATTTTGCGCGATGTACCGGGGCGGTACAACCCGGTGTCGAATGGTTGGCCCGCAAAATTCGAAAACGCGTTGTGAAAGATAGGATCGACGTTGGGAAAGTCGACCGTTGATCCGACGGGAATGGCGAGAACATGAGGCTGGAAGCGTTTGCTCTTTTGCAGCATGGTGAACGTAGCCGGCGCCACCGGAGCGGGCGCGCCCACCGGCTCCAGCCAGACCACCACGCCGGAGTAGTCTTTGTTCTTCACGACGCTCGGCTGCAGCGAGTCAGCCAGTTCGACGCTCCCGCGAAACTCGGCGGCGCCGAGCATCCCGGTCAGCAGGGCACTGGCAATGATGTGACGGATGAACAAGCGTCGTCTCCTCAGAATTGGTACGCCAAGGCCAGGTCGAAGCGATTCTGAAGCCTCCATCCGAGGCCCAGATAGTTGGTCCGCACATTCATGACTTCAAAACTTCCAACGACGTTCGGTGCCAGGCGGTACATGATGTTGGCTGCGCCGATGCGATTCTGGCCGATGCGCTGGGGGCCTGCCAAGTCCGAACTGCGATCGTCATGCACGCCGGCCATGAGATTGAACATCAGTTTGCCGCCCGGGTTCAAAGCCAATTGCCCCCAGCCTCCCACCGAATGAACCGGAATGGGCTGGCCGTTCGGCAGGATGGTGACACCCTGGCGCAGCGCACCAAGGTGCTGGACGTTTTCGCCCTTGAAAAAAGCACCTGTGAATTCCAGCTTGGAGAACGGGGCGATCAACCAGTCGCCGGAAAAGATTCGTGACGGCACCGTGATGTCCAGCACGTGCGAATCGCTGACATGAAACCCGGGCGCGAACTCTATGCGCCGCGTGCCACTGAAGCGATGGGCTACTTCAAAACGGCCCTCCAACCCAGGCCTGCGGCGTTCAAAACCGCCCTCCAGGCCGCCCCGGCCATCATAGACAGGCGTACCCAGACCGTTCACCGTGGAGTCTTCGGCCGTTTGGATCAAGCCCACTTGCGCTGTGAGATCCGTGGCGTCACTCAGTGCGATGCGTTGTTCAAAGCGAACCTGTGGCTGCCAGCGCCACAGATTGCCGGCCGACGTGAGAGGCGATACACCAACTATCGCCAACGAAGTTGGCTCGCGAGGCGCGAAGATTGCTTTCTCCAGGCCCACGGCGAAAGTACGGGTCTTCCAGTCGATTTCCATATTTGCCGTGCGGATGCGAAGCGGATTCGATCCGTTGTCATTGAAGCCGCCGAAGAAATCCATGAAAAGGTTGCCGCGGATCTGACCGCCGCCCAAGGTGGTAGGTCCGAAGTACTCGATCCCGATGATGGATTGGCGGAAGGTTGCTCCGCCAATGTTACGGCTTGGCGTCGGCGCGGCCGTCGTGAAGATGTCTCCGCTGGCGTTTGGTCCGGAGAAGAACGTGTTGAACAGCGCCATCCCGGTGAGGCGGATGGGGAAACGGTGGGAGGATTCCACCTTCACCTGCGCCTGTTCACTGGTGCGTTCTTCCTGGATGGCCACGCGTTCTTCCAGTGTGGGAGACGGAACAGGAGCGGTGGCAGGAGGTTCGCCGACCCGTCCGGCAAGCGTCTTCACTTGCTCACGCAGTTCGACGTTCTCGCGTTCCAGTTTGTCCAACCGGTCCAGGACGGTTTTCCAGTCCGCCGCGGATTGTCCCCAGAGGGGTATCGCAAACAAAACCAGTAGCCACTTACCCATCGGCCTCCCCCAATCCTGTCTCGCTCATAAGTTCTTCAATTTTAGTGCGAACTTCAGAGGGCGAGTAGGGCTTGGGGAAGAAGGCGTTGGCGCCAAGGCGGGCAAGGCGGTCTTTGCTGGCGGAATCGGCGATACCGCTGACGACGACAATGGGCAGAGCCGTCCATGCCGGCACGGCTCGTACTCGCTCGATCAGTTCGAAGCCATCCATCACCGGCATCTGCAGATCCGTCACCACCAGGCGCACCTTGGCTCCGTTAGGACCTTCAAGAAAGCGAAGAGCGTCGCTTCCGGATACGGCGTGCGCTACCTCAGTGTTCGGGATTCGCTCCAACGCGATTTCCAGAGTCGAGGACCAGTTAGGACTGTCCTCGACGATTAAAACAGTTCGTACCATTGGTTCCGATTCCCAACCGGCCCGGGAGTCGCCGGTTCCCCCATTCTCCCGCAACCAAATCAAAATGTAACAGTAACAGCAGTTAAATTGCTCACACGTAATTACGTTAGGGAAGGAAGCGGTAGCCTATGCCGTGGACGGTAGTAAAGTGGCGCGGGGTATTGGGATCCGGCTCCAGCTTCTGGCGCAGCTTCACGACGTGCGCATCCACGGTGCGGGTATTAGGAAAGGACTCGTAGCCCCACACCGAGTTCAAGATCTGGTCGCGCGTCAGCGCACGGTCGGGATTTTGGAGGAAGTACACCAATAAGTTGTATTCGGCCGGTGTCAGTTTCACTTCGTCGCGGCCGCGCTGCACCACGCGGCGATCCAGATCCACTTCGGTGTCGGCGAACTGAAGCACTTTGGATTGCTCGGGCGAGGCGCGGCGCAGAAGAGCACGGATGCGGGCCAGCAGTTCGCGGCGGCCGAATGGCTTCACCACGTAATCGTCGGCGCCGATTTCGAGCAACAGGACCTTGTCGATCTCGTCGCCTACCGCGCTGAGTACAAGGATGGGAGTGCGTACGTTGGCGCCGCGCAACTGCTTACAGATCTCGGTACCCGACATGCCGGGAAGGCGCAGGTCTACAACGAGGAGGTCAGGCTTCACGGTGAGGGCGCGCTCATAACCGGAACGCCCGTCAGCAGCCACCGTTACGCGATAGCCTTCCTGCTCCAGCATCACGGATATGGTGTCGGCCAAACTCTCGTCGTCATCAATTACGAGGATGTTCTGCATCGAAGTCTCGATTCTACTGTAGTTGCTATCCTCTGCTCATGGACATTCGAAAGCTGGGCTCCCAAGGAGCAGCCGTTTCCGCCTTGGGGCTGGGATGCATGGGCATGTCGGATTTTTACGGTCCGGCGGATGAAACGGAGAGCCTTCGCACTATCGATGCCGCCCTGGATGAGGGTATCACGCTGTTGGACACGGGCGATTTTTACGGAATGGGCCATAACGAGTTGTTGGTGGGGCAAGCGATTCATGGCCGCCGCGACAAGGTTTTCGTGCAAGTTAAATTTGGCGGTTTACGCACTCCGGAAGGCGGATTCTCAGGCATCGATTGCCGGCCCGTCGCGGTGAAGAACTTCGCCGCCTACAGCCTGAAGCGCCTCAAGACAGAGTATATCGACCTGTACATGCCGGCGCGGGTGGATCCTAACGTTCCCATCGAGGACACGGTGGGCGCCATCGCCGATCTGGTGAAGGCCGGGCATGTCCGTTACCTCGGGCTCTCAGAGGCTTCGGCGGAGACCATCCGGAGGGCTCATGCGGTGCATCCCGTGAGTGCTCTACAAATTGAATATTCGCTGATGAGCCGGAACGTGGAGAACGAGATTTTGCCAACTCTTCGCGAGTTGGGGATTGGCCTCACCGCGTACGGCATCCTGTCGCGCGGCCTGCTGAGCGGCCATTGGAAGCCCTCCGCAGGCCGCGATTTCCGCAACAACCTGCCGCGCTTCACGGGCGACAATCTGAAGCGCAACCTGGCGATGGTGGAGGCGTTGCGGGCGATAGCGACAGAGAAGAACGCGACACCGGCGCAGGTGGCTACGGCGTGGGTACAAGCCCAGGGCTCCGACATCTTCCCGTTGATTGGCGCACGAACCCGGGAACGGCTGACCGAGTCTTTGGGTGCGTCGGCACTGAAGCTGAGCGCCGAGGACCTGCAGCGCATGGAAGCGGCGGTTCCGGCAGCAGACGTGGCGGGTGACCGTTACCAGGCGGAACAGATGGCGCACCTGGATAGCGAGCGTTACGGCAAAAGCTCGTAGCTGATGAACGCGAAGCGCTTGGAATCGGGAGACCAGGAGTTGACGTTCATCGAGCCTTGTCCTCCGAAGAGATTGACGATGGGAGTCAGCATCGCTCCCGATGGGC
This sequence comes from Bryobacteraceae bacterium, assembly GCA_039934475.1. Taxonomy (GTDB): domain Bacteria; phylum Acidobacteriota; class Terriglobia; order Bryobacterales; family Bryobacteraceae; genus JBDTMC01. The sequence goes on from JBDTMC010000071.1 coordinate 18,831, forward strand.
GGGCCAGGCGCAGCTGTGCTTGTTGATTCGCGGGGTGACCTTTGGTTCCTGGCGGGAACGAGATGAGCACCAACCATTTGCCGTTGGGCGAAGGATGGGGGAACCAGTCTTCCAGTTCGTCTTTGGTGATCTGCTGCGCCAGCTTGTCACCGGGGCCGGAGCCCTTCGCGGGAAAGCGCCAAATGTGGAAGTTGCCGGTACGATCGGAATTCACGTAGATCCACTTGCCATCGGGCGAGTAGTCGGGTCCATCGTCGAGACCTTTGGCGGTGGTTAGCTGCTGTTCCTCTCCTCCATTTACCGAGACGCGGAACACATCGAATTCGCCGTTGCGCTGACCGGTGAAGACGAGCCACTTCCCGTCGGGTGACCAGCCGTGATAGTAGCTGGGCGCTTTCGGAGTGAGCAGCTTGGCGTTCTTTCCATCGGCATCCGCGACGTAGACTTGCGATCCAGGCGCACCCTGCACGCGGCAGGAGAGGGCGAGGCGTTTGCCATCGCGAGAGATGCCGTGGTCATTATTGCAACCGGTGAGGGTCCCAAGGTCGAGCTTCTCCGGCTCAGACCCTTTGGCGAGGCTGAGTTTGTATAAGCTGCCGCCGGAATTGAGAAGGAGGAACTTGCCGTCGCGCGACCAGTTGGGCGCCTCGAAGTGGCCGTCGGTGGTGTAGATGACTTCGGTAGTGCGCTCAGCTATGTCGAAGACATTGACCTTGGTGCGGATCTTCAGCGGATCGGCCTTCACGGTGACGTTGGAGAAGATGGCTGTCTCAAGCACATTGGCGTCATGCGAACAGACGGCGAGACCGGCGTAGATGCCTCCCTTCATGGCGACCGTTACGGATTTCGTCGGCGTCAGCTCACCTCCTGGCTCGCCGGCGTAGAGGGTGAACTCATCGCCTTTGCGTTCGAGACGGAGGCGGACGGGGCCTTTCAGTTCAGACCGGACTTCCTTCGTAGAAGCCGCAGCCGTTGGCCGGTATTGCAGGGAAGTGAGACCATCGCCGTGGAGCGCGGCATCGGCGTAGGCGGAGTCTTCAGTGAGCTCCTGGCGCACGATGATCGCGGCCTTGCGGTGCGTCACCGCGCCTGGGCCTTCAAAGCGAACGTCGGCGGTGATGATGACGTCGCCGGTGATGTGCCGCCAGAGGAAGAAGAAGGCATCCTTCTGCGCCCACATGTTGTCGCCGCCGCCGCTGACGCGGTATTCGCCTTTGGCGGCATCGTAGGTGACGGAACCTTTCTTCGGCGTCGCACCCACATCGGAGGCGTTTTCAAAAGTGCCGATTTGGGCGGCCGCGGATGCCGCCGTCAAGAACATCAGCAGAGTGAGTTGCTTCATTTCTGGGTCTCGAACTGAATCTTCGATTCGACGCCGAAGCGTTGGTATTTGGCGTACTCGATGCGCATTTTCATGTGCAAGCCACCGTTGCTGAAGAAGAGCGTGTCGTCGGCAACGGTAAGGACGGGGAACCAGTGCTTGCCGTCCACCTTCTCGCGGAGGGTGGTGAAGTGCGGAAAGAGGTTTTCCGTTTTGCCGCCGAGTATGTCGGGGACGGCTTTGCCTTCGCTGCGGACCACGCCGAAGTCATCCTGGCTCACCCACATTAGACCCTCAAAGAGGCGCTGCGTATCGAGAATCTGCTTTGGGCGTACGTCGATGACCCAGCGTTCCGCCCCGTCCATGGTCTCTTCGCCCTTGTACTTCACGTCGTAAGCCCAGAGCTGGTCACTGGTGAAGAGGAACGGCTGCACATCGCGGATGTCGCGGAAGTCCTCTTCAGTCATGCGCAGGCGAGTGAGAGCGTACATGGGGGAGCCGATCAAAACCTCCGAGCGTTCTCCTTCGGGCGAGAAAACTACGTCTCGAACTTCGAGAAAGTGGCCACCGCGTTTTTCGATCTCATCCACTTTGACCGTTTGGCGGTAGGTGAAGTGGAGGCGTTCATCGCGATTGCGCGTTTCGGCGGCGGCGACGCGGCGCGCCAGGTCGGCGGGTGGCTCCGCGGCGGTGGCCGGAAGGGCGAATGCTAAGATGAACGCGATGCGCCACAACCTACGCGGCTTCGCGATCACCATCGCTTTGCTTTGGTTGGCCGGCTGCATCGGTGGACTCCTTTACGCTCATCAACAGAATATACCCGCGCGGCTAGTGATGGCCGTACTGCCGGCGATTCTGATTGAGTTGGCGTTGTATGTGGCGGCGGTGTTGGAGCCGCCGCGGGCGTTGCTGGCGAGGTTGCCTCCCGTGCTGGGCGCACTGTTGCTGACGGCGAGTGGGGTGCTGCCTTTGGTTGTGTATACGGCACCGCTGGGATTGCTGCACTTGAAGCCGTTGCTGATGCTGGCGGGCCTGACCGCGGTGGTGGCGTTCTGGTTCCTCATTGCGGGGCGATCGGAGTGGAGCATGCTGGCGCTGCTTGTCGTGATGGCAGTCGTGCTGCTGTCGCCCTTGCTTCCGGGATTCTATCCACGGCCTGCTGCGAATTTGAAGATCGAGTTTCTGGGACCAGTGATGTGGTATCGCGTAGGCATTGTTTCGTTCCTGGTATTTGGACGAGCGCCGGGGACAGGCATCGGATTTCTGCCAGAGGCGAGGGAGTGGGTTACCGGTTTGAAATGGTTTGTCGCGTTTATCCCAGTGGCGGTGGCGGCGAATTTTTGGATTGGATTCGCACATCTTAAGACACTCTCACAGCCTCCGCTTTGGATAGCCCTTTACACGGTGGGGACGTTCCTCGGGATGCTGTGGGTGGTGGCTTTACGAGAGGAGTTCTTCTTCCGCGGAGTGTTGCAGCCGTTGCTTGTGAAAAGGTGGGGCGAGTGGGTTGGCATCGCTGGCGCGTCCGCGTTGTTTGGTTTCACTCACCTTTGGTTCGGTAAGTTTCCGAACTGGAAGTTTGCGATTCTTGCCGCGCTGGCGGGTGTGTTTTATGGGCTGGCTTTCCGGGAGGGTCGAGGAGTGAGGGCGGCGATGGTGACGCATGCACTAGTGGTGACCGGATGGCGGATGTTCTTTGCCTAAGTAGGGGCTGGTAAAATGGATTCCCAGATGAGAACCCTCGCTTTACTGGGATGCGCGGTGGTGTGCTGGTTGCCTCTACTTGCGCAAAAGACCGTGTTGCCCGATGGGCCGGGCCGGGATGTGACGCAAAAGGTGTGCGGCGCCACTTGTCATGGACCGGACATGATGATGAGCACCGGGCGGACTCGCAATCAATGGACCGCTGTGGTGAACGCCATGGTTGCTCGTGGGGCTAAGGCCAGCGATGCGGAACTGGCGTCGATTGCGGAGTATCTGACAACGAGCTTTGGACCTAACTTTGTGCCGGCTTCAAGGGCGCCGCGCGCGAGCGCGTCAGCAGGAAAGGTGGGGCAGGGCCCAGGGCCGCTGGGCGCGGGCGCGGCGGATTCGCATGTTGTCGATATGGCGGGGGCGGAACGCGGCAAGGGTATCTACATCGCAGAGTGCATCACGTGCCATGGCAACAAGGCGCGCGGGGGGAATCCGAGCCTGCCACAAAGCCAGCAAGGTCCGGATCTGGTGCGGTCGCTGCTGGTGCTGCATGACCGCAACGGGAGCGAGATCGGGCCATTCCTTTTGAAGGGACATCCGCTACAGAGCGGCAAGCCCTCGTCGAAGCCCCCGAGCCCGAGCC
>JBDTMC010000072.1:0-22443 GCA_039934475.1 Bryobacteraceae bacterium
AAGCCGCTATTGGGGGCTTAGAATTCAGCTGTAGCGCTTGTAGCGCTTGTAGCGTATATAGCGTCTACTTGGAAGAGGAGCTCCCCATGACCAGCGCAGAAAAGGTCGCGGCTCGGTTGCCTATTTCGGAACTCGACCAACGCAGCGTCGTGGAGCTGTACGAAGCGATGCGCCGAGGTAAGGCGACGCTGGTCGGCCTAGACGGGGAAGTGAAGCAACTTCCTGAATCGCTGTGCTCGTTTCTAACGGAGTTAATCGGAATTCTAAACGAAGGGCATGGCGCATACATTGTCCGGAACAACTCCAAGCTGACCACCGTCGAGGCAGCAACTATGCTCGGGGTATCCCGGCAGTTTTTGGTGAACCTGCTAGAGAAGGGTGATATTCCTTACCATCTGGTAGGCACGCATCGACGCGTCTACGCGCAGGATGTTATGCAGTACAAGGCTAAGAGGGATGGGCGGCGACGAGCCCTACTCGACGAACTGGTTGCGTCTGAGGTGGACGAAGGCCTCTACGACAAGATCCCGCCGTTACATGAGGATTAGTCACTATGTAGCGGTTCTCGACGCCTGCGTTCTAGCCCCAATGCCAGTCGCAGATATCATACTTCGGCTGGCTGAGGGAAGTTTCTTCACTCATAAGTGGTCGGCCGAGATCCTCAAAGAAACCCACCGAACGTTGATCAAGTTCGGGTACTCCCAGGCGCAGGCGGATCGCCGCATTGGAGCTATGGAGAACGCTTTTCCTGAGGCTCTCGTGGTCGGATATGAAGAGCTGATAGGGGCCATGAAGAACGATCCGAAGGACCGGCATGTACTGGCCGCCGCAGTGCGCTGCAAGGCCCACAGCATTATTACGGCCAATCGAAAGCACTTCAAGCAAGAGCACCTCGCCGCGTACGATGTCGAGTGCTTAAGCCCAGACGAATTTCTGGAGCACCAATACAACCTCGATACCGATCGATTCATCGGGATACTGGGAGACCAAGCCAAAGCCTCCCGCCGATCGCTCGGTGAGTTATTGGAAGGCTTGGCCAAGCATGTGCCGAGGGTCGCATCCTTGATCGTTGCGTGACGTCCCCGGGCCGACACTCCCGCTCGCCCGCTATGGTGGTGCCTACGGTAGGACACTACCCTCGCTATGGTGGTGTCCTGACGTTGCTCGCGCTTGCCACCAGCCCCGAGAAGCGCTTCCCGGTCACCACGGACGGCTTCGCGCCCTATAACTACGCGGTAGGCATTGAATTGGAAGGCCGCTGCGCCTACGGCCAACTCGTTAAGATCTACGTCAACCCCACGGCGGAAGAACAGCGGCGCTACAGCCCGGCCCACATTGCCGAGACGAAGAAGACAGACGTCTATGGAGACCCAGATTTCGACCTAATCTGCACATCCCATATCGAGCGGCAGAATGGCTCGCTGCGCCTGTGGTGCAAGCGGCTCACCCGCTTGACGTATGCGTTCTCAAAGAAGTGGGGGAACCTGAAGGCCGCGCTTGCTCTGCACTTTGCCTACTACAACTTTTGCCGCGTGCATCGTTCGATCAAATGCACTCCCGCGACGGCTGCGGGCTTAACGGTTCGGGTCTGGACGATTAAAGATTTGCTTGGCTAGAAAGCGCAGGCGAGCGACCGATGCCGATGAATCGATTTCTTCTTGGCCTCCCGGCCGGAAATTATGGGCATATGGATAAGGCTCAAGAATCTCACCCAGTAGTACGCAATCCAGCGGCTTAGCGGTGCCTTTCGAGGGATCAGTCCTGTTGTGTCGCCATCGTAAGCGACCTCCAGATATCCGGTCACCGCGTCGTCAAGTTTCTGCAATACCTGTTTTCTCGACTTTGCCGTCACGACAATATTGAGATCCAAGCATTCAGCAAAGTACCAGCGGTCCTTCTGCGATAGGAGGATTCTGCAAACTAGAACTGGGGATTGCTGCGTACTCTTAGCTTGCTCTGCCGATGTAGCAGTGAGCATCCGATAGTTCCCCCTGAGTATATTATGTAGCCGAATAAACCGATGGTCAACCCTCGACAGTCGAAAATTTCATGGTGTACATATCACTACCGCAAGATGTTGCGGTGGCACCACACAGGACACCCTACGCAGTGTATGGCTTGACTTGGGCCTTCTTTGACGTCGTTTTAGTTGCTCCATAAAATTGTTCTCGGGTAAAGCCGGACTGGCTGATCATTGCCTTGATCAGTTTCTCGCCGAATTCATCAATCGCCAAATCTACCGTAACAATGGCGCGCGTTCTGCCATCTCCGGCAATGCGAAGGTACGGAGCGTGAGAGCCCACCGGCTTGCGGCAGCAGAAGAACCCGAGAGCTTCCAAAATCTGAATAACGTCTCGGAGAGGAAGCGGTGGATAACGACGTAGACCCATTTAATGCGCAATGGCGCAGAACCCAATTCTATCGCCACAACATATTGCAAAGAAAGTGTCTTTTGAAGGCACATGCCCAATGGCATAAACAACCAACACAACGTCAGGACACTACCGCCTACAGCACATGGTATATTTATTCAAGAGAGCGAATAAATATCCAATGAGCGCCCGTGTCGGCATTGTTGGCTTCCGCGGCTATAGCGGAGTCGAGCTGGTCAAAATTCTGGATCGTCATCCTGGCGTAGAACCAGTGCTTTTGGAGCACCGGGCGGACTCGGCGGATCGACCTTTGCCTCGGGGGACGGCGGCGCGGCTGCGGTTGCCGTGCACTGCGGAGGCGGCTGCCGATAGCGGATTGGCTGCCGTGCTGCTGGCTACTCCGCCCGAAGTATCGATGGATCTGGCACCGGCGATGCTGGCGGTGGGGATTAAAGTCGTGGATCTGAGTGGGGCGTTCCGGCTTCGAACTGTCGAAAATTACCAGCAATGGTACAAGGAACCGCACTCGCAGCCGGAATTACTGGCCACGGCTGCGTACGGGCTGCCGGAGTTTCATCGTGATTCCGTCCGGCCGGCGCGGCTGGTGGCGAATCCGGGGTGTTATCCGACGGCGGCGAACCTGGCAATCCGTCCGTTGGTGGCGGCGGGGGTGGTGGAGCGTTCGCACGGGATCGTATGCGATGGGAAGAGTGGCGTGAGCGGGGCGGGACGCAAGCCGAGCCTCAAAACGAGTTTTTGTGAGGTCACCGATAACCTGTCGGTGTACTCGATTTTGGGGCACCGGCATGTGCCCGAAGTCCTGATGCACTCGTCCCTGGAGGAGTCGGAGTTCAGTTTCACGGCACAATTGCTGCCTTTGGAACGGGGCATCCTGGAGACGATCTATTTCCGGGTGACGCCGGGTACGACGGCCGCTCGACTGATAGAGATCTACGAGCGGCAGTACGCGCACGAGCCGTTTGTACGGCTCTACGATCCGGGGCAGGTACCGGATTTGAAAGCGGTCCAGTACACCAACTTCTGCGACATCGGCGCGGCTGTGAATGAGGCGACCGGACGGGCGGTGGTGGTGAGCGTGATCGATAACCTCATCAAGGGCGCGGCGGGCCAGGCGGTCCAGAATCTCAATCTGATTCTGGGGTTTGCGGAGACTGAGGGTTTGCTGTGAGGCTGCTGGTCAAGCTGGGCGGGACGTTGCTCGATACAGCGGAGTCGCGGCAGCGGCTGGCGGGCGAGATTGCAGCCCTGGCGGCAAGCCATCAGGTGGTAGTGGTCCACGGCGGAGGCAAGCAGATGACTCGCTTCCTGACCGAGCATGGAGTGGAGAGCCGGTTCGTCAATGGGCTTAGGGTGAGCACGCCCGAAGTGATTGATGCCGTCTTGAAAGTATTGGCGGGAACCGTGAACCATGAATTGGTTGCGGCGCTGTATGCCGCCGGGGCTGCCAGCGTGGGCTTGAGTGGCGTTGACGCCGGGTTGGCGGAGGCTGAACCGATTTCTGAGGAATTGGGCGCGGTTGGGCGAGTAACATCTACTAATGCTAAGCTGCTCGATCTATTGGTGTTGAACGGCTATGTCCCAGTGGTGGCCTGCGTCGCCGGAGACCGGAGCGGGCGCATCTACAACGTAAATGCCGATCAGATGGCCGTGGCGTGCGCGGCTGGCTTTCGGGTTGACCGGCTGATCTTTTTAACCGATGTGGATGGCGTGCGCGGCGCAGAGGGAACCACGCTGTCAAGGCTGACTATAGCCGAGTGCGGCCAACTGGTCACCTCCGGGGTGGCCACGGGCGGTATGCAGGCCAAGCTGGAGGCAGCTTGCCTGGCGGTTGAGCGCGGTACCGGAGCCGTAGTCATCGCGCCGGGCTCGGCGGCGAATGCTTGCGCGCGGATTGTGGCAGGCGAACCGATGGGCACGGCGATCACGGCCGAGTAGCGAAGTAAGGATACCAAGCATGACCGATTTCGTCCCCGTTTCGACGTTTGCAAAGCTTCCTCCGGAGCCCGCCGGCATCCAGGAGTTCGACGCCGCTGCGCCGGTTGTCTTGCGCCGGGCGGCGATGCAAGATATCCCCGCGCTCCTGGGTTTGATCAATACGTACGCCCGCCAGGGGATCATGCTGCCTCGGACGGAATTCGAGATGGCGGAGAACATCCGCGATTTCACGGTGGTCTTTTCAGGCGATCATCTCGCGGGATGTGCGGCATTGCACTTCTATGGACCGACGATGGGAGAGATTCGATCGCTGGCTGTCGATCCACGAGCCAAGGGCCAAGGGTTTGGCCGGTTGCTCGTAGAACAGCTAGTACGTGAAGGTATGGACTTTACACTAGCCGCAGTCTTCGCTTTCACTTACGTCGACCACTTTTTTCAAAAGCTCAACTTCGTCAAAGTGGAGCGCGGCGATTTACCGTTAAAGGCATGGAAAGATTGCCTGAAATGCCCGAAATTCCAGTGCTGCGATGAGATCGCCATGGTGCGGCGTTTGTCTTAAAGTGGACGCCACACGATCTGCCGTACTATAACTCACACTTTACGCTGCTCAAAACCCTTGAGATTCGTTCGAAAATAATAGACCTTTCCTGAGAATTTTAAACGTAATAGTACTCTTGAGATGTATAATCTGTTTTCATAGAGGGTACAGCGCTACTCACTGTATTTCCTGGACGACGGAAATAGTAGATCGAAAGATTACCCATGAAAGCTCAAACCGTTGACGTTCGAGAATCGACCGGAAGAATCCTCTGCAGCACGGTCTTTCGGCCAAGCGGCAAGAAGTTGCTCGCCAAGGGCCACATTATCAGTGACGAAGACGTACGCCTTCTGGAACTCGAAGGGATGAACAGCGTCTGGGTGACTGAATTGGAAGAGGGCGAAGTAGGCGAAGACGAAGCTGTCACGATGGTGGCAACGGCGATGGCTTGTGGGGCATTGGAGGTGAAGCTGGCCGCCGGTGGCCGCGCCAACCTGATTGCCACGGAAGCTAGCTGCGTGCTGGTGGACGACGATTTGCTGAGGCAGATCAACTGCACGGCGAGCATGGCCATCGCTACGGCCTTGAATTTCAGCTATGCCCGCGCCGGACAGCGCATTGCGACGGTGAAGAGCGCTCCTTTCGCCGTGCCTCAGGCACAATTGGAGGCGGTGACATCGATCATCAGAGAGCGGGGGCCGATTTTGCAGGCCAGGCCGATCCGCAGCCCGCAAGTAGCGGTTCTTTACAGCGATCCGATTTCGGGTGATCGTGCTCGCCAACTATTTGAAAACATTGTGATGCAAAGGCTAGAGCGGTTGGGTTGCGCGCCGTCTTATGCCGTATCGACGGTTGAGGACGAGAGAGGCGTAGCGAAGGGAATGCAGCAACTTCTACGGAATCGCCCGCATGCGATTCTGGTAGCATCGACAACGGCGCCGGCGGGCCCGGAAGACGTAGTAGGGCAGGCGATGTGTCAGATCGGCTGTCACCTGGAGCGATTTCTTGCTCCCGTTGAGCCAGGTAATCTGTTATTGTTAGGATACAAAGAAGATATTCCAATTGTATCCGCCCCTGGATGTTTCCGTTCAGCGAAGATGAACGTGGTGGATCTGGTATTGCCGCCTATGCTGGCGCGTTATCGAGTTTCCGGTTGGGAAGTGGCCTGCCTCGGTCATGGTGGCCTGCTCGCCTAAATCTCCTCCACTACCATGAGTCGTTACCTCCGAGCGACTCGTGGGTGCTCCTCGGCCGGGCGTCTGACCAACGCCCGGCTCTTTTTTTGCCGGTTCGTCGTTCCCCACCCGCAGTGATACCATTTCGTTGAATGCGGATCACGAAAGTCCAGCCGATACTGCTGTCCTATCCATTAACCGATCCCCTCAAACTACAGTACCACGGAGGCGAGCGTACTATCCTCAAACGTGATGCCATGCTGATCCGTGTGGAAACTGACTCCGGCTTGATCGGCTATGCCCCCGGGGAAGGCAGCGAACGGTGCCGCGATTTGATTCAAACGCAGATAGCGCCTTTCCTTGAAGGACATGCGCTGGGTGATCCCGACGCCACGCGGGTCCTTTTCCTGAAGTCTGCGGCAGCCACGCCCGAGGGGTGGAAGGCCTACGGAATGGTGGAGGTGGCGCTGTACGATCTGGTGGGAAAACTCCGCGGCTTCCCCGTTTCGGAACTCTTGGGAGGCCGGGTTCGCGATCGGATCCGGCTCTATGGGAGCGCGGGGATGTATATGCCTCCGGAGAAGTACGCGCAGGAGGCCGCAGCGGTGGCGGCCCTCGGATTTCGCGCCTATAAAATGCGGCCAGGGATGGGACCGGAGCAGGATGTGGAGACGGTGCGGCAAATGCGCGATGCCGTAGGACCGGACTTCGACCTGATGGTGGACGGGCACACGTGGTGGCGAATGGGGGACCGGAACTACTCGGCGCAAACGGTTGAGGATCTGGCGAAAGAACTGGCGGAGTATCACATCGCGTGGCTGGAGGAACCGCTGCCCCCGGCCGATCACCGCGCCTACCGGCGTTTGAAAGAGTTGGACTACGTGCCCTTGGCAAGCGGAGAGCACGAACCAAACGAGGAGAATTTCCTCGACCTGATCATGACCGGGTGTGTCGATTACGTGCAGATGGACGTCATCTGCCAGGGCGGGTATGCGGTGGGCCGACGGCTGTTTCCGGAAGTCGCGAGGGCTGAGTTGTCGTTTGCGTTCCATAGTTGGGGGACGGCGTTGGAGGTGGTGGCGGCGGCGCACCTCGGCATCTGTTGGTCCGAATCCGTAACGGCCTGGTTGGAGTATCCGTGCTATTCGAGCCCGGAGAGGGCCGGGATGTACCCGTTTCCCCTGGCGGCGGAGATGCTTAAAAAGCCGCTTGAAATTGACGATGGCGATCTGCTGGTGCCGCGCGGGCCGGGCCTTGGGGTGGAGATCGATGAAAGCGTAATTGACCGCTACCCGTGGATTCCGGGTCCGTGGTCATATTTTGATTTGATCTCGCCGCCTGGGAAATGGAGTGTTTCGGGCGATCATTCGCAGCCATGGTCGGACCGCTAGCGGGATTGGCGGCCACCGCCGGAGCGATGGCGTGGGCAGTGCGGGGGCGGGCGTCCTCAGTCTTTGCGCCGTCGGTGTGGCATGGATCGAGAAACCGGCGGACGATCGCACTGACCTTCGACGATGGGCCATCTGAATCGACGGAGGAACTGCTTAGGATTCTGGAGCAGTATGGCGTGCCGGCTACGTTCTTCGAGTGCGGCATGCATGTACGCCGGTTGCCTTCCGTGGCGCGGGCCGTCTTCGAAGCGGGCCACGAGATTGGCAACCACACGGAAAACCACCCCTATCTTGCGCTCTGTTCGGCCGCGTTCATTCACAACGAGATGGCACGAGCGGAGGAGGCGATCACTTCGGCGACGGGATTTGCTCCGACGCTGTTTCGCGCGCCGTTCGGAGTGCGCTGGTTTGGACTGAGGGAGGCGCAGGCCGAGATTGGGCTGATGGGCGTGATGTGGACGACAATCGGGCTGGATTGGCGATTGCGTGCCCCTGAGATTGCAACCCGGGTGATGGCTGGCGCCGGCAACGGAGCGATCCTCTGCCTGCATGATGGTCGCACCAGTGAGGTGAGGCCGGACATTCGCGAAACGGTGGAGGCCGTGCGGCGGATTGTTCCGGCTTTGTTAGAGAAGGGGTACCGGTTGGAGACGGTGACGAAGCTATTGCGCTAGAGAGCCCTTCACAAGTTATGAACCTATGCCGTTGCTGAGCCAGCCTCCGATGAAGCTTGCCAGTGCGGCGATTACCCAGATTGTTCGCTTCATTGTGCCTCCCTGGAAGACAGTCTGAGCTTAGCCCGGGAGGACGCGCGAAGCAGTGGGAATGCGACGGGCCGCCGGAGGATTTAGACGAAGGACGGGATTAGCGGGACGAATCGCGCGCGGTCTGGAAGCAGCGAAGGGCAAGATCGCGGAGGAGGAGGCTTTGCTGCCAGCGCGACGCATCTTCGTCCGGATGGGCGTAGTAGATGCCGGCGGCCAGCAGTTCCGGAGTAAAGCAAATGTAGTCCCCAGGCACGGCTTGTTTGAGGAAGCCACCGAAGGCGCGAGTCCACACGGCGCGGAAGTGCGCGATGTAGGGATGAAGCACCTCATCGCCATCATCGAGATGGACTTGCATGCGGCCCGGATTGCCGATGCGTCCATGGATGAAGGCCGCGCGCTCCAAAACCGGATCGATGAACGCCAGTTTGTTTTCAAAACCGCCGTACACCATCTCCTGGCCCGTGTACCAGTGGGAGATGTCGATGTTGAACCGGATCTGGGGAAACTGGCGGACGAACTGAACGGTGCGCCACATGTCCTGAAAGATAGTGGCGCGGTGCGTCTCAAAATAGATAGGCAGGCGGTGACGGGTGGAGGCTTCGAGCGTTGCCTCAATGAGGCGGGCCGCTTCGGCATCGTCCTCCATGCCCCAGCCGACGTGGACTGTGGCACATTCCATACCTTCTGCGGCGAGGCGTTGGACGAGCGCTTCGGCGTCGGCAGGTTGATTGATGCGTCCACCGCCGGCGCGGCCCAGGGACAACCTTTGGCACGCCTGCGCCTGGTCCGGAGTAAGCGGTTGGACGAACTGGACTCCGTGGTAACCGGCGGCCTTGATTTCGCCAAGCCAGTCTTCGCGGCTGGGCAGACCGTTCAGGGCGAGCAGGTTGAAGTAGCAGCGCAGCGCGGGTGGGCGCGACGATCCGTCGTTGGTGTACATGGCCTACTCGGGAAGGGCGAGACTGCGCGCGCTGGCGTCGTTCGATTGATCGAGCCAAGCGACGTCGGTTCCGGCGTCGGCAAAACGCTTCATTCCTGCGTGTCGAATGGCCGCATCCGGCACGGTGGCGAGCGGGGTGTACCGCGGATGGTGCGACTCCTTGTACGGATCGTTACGCGCGGCGTTATAGCAGCAGATCATTGACCAACGCGGGTTGTCGCTACGGTTCTGATCGGAGCGGTGCAACGTGTTGGCATCGAAAAACACGACGTCCCCGGGGGCAAGCTCGACATAAACCAGTTCCAAGCGCTTGGTGATCTCGTTCACGCGTTCAAGGTTAGCGCCCGCTTGATCGCCGGTGAGGACGTGTTCAATGCGACCGGCGAGATGGGAGCCACGCAACACCTGCAGGCAGCCGTTTTCCCGGGTGCACGGGTCGACGGCGATGAACGCGCTGGTGAGCAATGGAAAGAGCACGCCGTTTTGGTACCAGTAACCGTAATCCTGATGCCAAGCCCAGGCGCCGCCGACCTTGGCATCCTTCATAATCATCTTCGAATGGTAGTGATAGACTTCACCGCCGAGGATCTTTTCAGCGGACTTCACAACGGATTCGCAGCGCGCGAACATGCCATACAAGGTATCGCCGGGGTGGTTCCACAGGGATAACCGCACGGTGCCGCCCTCGCCGTCGCCGCGTCCGAAGGAGTGCTGGTCGAGTTCCCGGTCCTGCTTGGCAGCACGCAACAGCAGGCCGATCTCGTCCGCGTCGAACATCGCCTTGGCGACTACGAAGCCATCGGCGTGGTAATCGCGAACCTGCTGGTCGGAAATAGAACCGGAGGCCATACTCGAATGATAAGGGATGCGTCTACGCGGGGGGCGACAAGGATTCGGAGCCAAAGCGAAGGACGTTGCCGTCGGGATCCTCCACCTGGAATTCCAGCGCCCAGGGGAAATTGGTGGGCGGCAGGTGGAAGGTGACTCCTCTGGCGGCGAACTCCTTGTGGAGTTCGGTGGCGTCGGCAACTCCGACCCACACCCAGGCGCCACCGCGGCCTTGCCCTTGACGGGAAAGGTAGATGCCGGCGTTACCGCGATTGACGCTGGTGAAGTTGTCGTCACCCCAGCGGGCTTTCTTGAAACCCAACAGGTCGACGTAGAAGTGGAGGCTGGCCTGCATGTCTTCGACACGCAGAATGGGAGTGCTGTTTTCGAAATGAACGATTTGATGTGATTCTTCCATGGCTTTATCGGAAGGCGACGTAGAGGACGGCGAAGGTGAGTAAGACCGCGGCGGAATAGACGCGGTAGTCGGTAAGAAGTCCGCCGGCGGGAGCTTTCAAGGGCTCGCGCCAGCTTTCCCACACCAGAGGCTTGGCCTCGTCCTTAAGAGGCTCAGGCGTGAGGCGTGAAGCGATGATGAACCCCACACAACATACGATACACAGATTGAAGGCCGTAAGCATAAAGTCTTTCACCGTGTACTGGCGGATGACCTCGATGATGGGCGAGTAGGCGCCCAAGGATTTGCCGAAGAAGTCGAGGACGAAGAGCAGCGCGCCCGCGATGCCGCCCGTGATGAGCGTGAAAAGCGCACCCTTGGAAGAAGCCTTGCGCCAGAAGACGCCGATGACAAACACGGCGGTGATGGGAGGCGAGACATAGGAGACGAGGCGCACGAGTCCATCGTAGATAGTGTTGTAGTGGCTGAGCAGCGGCGACCAGATGATGGCAAGTATGGTGGCGACGACGGTTGTGATTTTACCGATCACGACTAGCTGATGATCGGCAGTTTGCGGACGCCAGCGCTTGAAGATGTCGTAGGCAAACAATGTAGCCGTGGAGTTGAGCGCGGCGGAACAGGTCTGCATCGCGGCAGCGAGCATTGCCGCTGTCACCAAGCCCTTGAGGCCAGTGGGTAGCAGGTGCGTGATGAGGAATGTGTATGTGTCCGCGGCGACCTTGGGGCCTTCTCCGTTGAAGGCGTTGCTTTGAACGAGGGCGACGCAAATGGTTCCCGGCAGGACGAAGAAGAAGACCGGCAGGATCTTCAGGAAGGCACAGAAGAGGGGTCCGAGGCGCGCCTGTGTTTCGTCGCGCGCCGCGAGGACCCGCTGAACGATGGTTTGATCGGCACACCAATACCAGATGCCGAGCACGGGGTAGCCGAGGAGGACGGAGTACCAGGGGAGACCGGAGAGATCACTGGAGTCGCGCGCCATGTTGAGGAAGTTGGAACTGGAGGCGGGGATGTCGGCTGCCGTTCCGGCCAGTGGGTGCACGTGGGTGGCTAGCGTCTGCGCGAGCATGTGCCAGCCTCCGATTTTCAGATAGGCGGCAACGGTAATGACGATGGCGCCAGCGAGGAGGAGAATCGTCTGGATGCTCTCCGTCCAGACGACGGCGAGGAGGCCTCCGATCATTGTGTAGATGCCGGTGAGGACGCCGAGGACGATGATGAAAACCATGAGCGCGTCGATGCCCAGGATGGTGGCGCCCGGTTGCATTCCCAGGATGCCGCGCAGCACCCAGGCGGCAGTATAGAGGGCGATGCCGATGTGAATGACGATGGCAGAGAAGAGTGAAACCACAGCGAGGACGTCGCGGCAGGGGCGACTGAAGCGGCGCTCGAGGAAGTCAGGTAGCGTAGGGACGCGGGAACGGAGATAAAGCGGCGCAAAGAAGAGCGAGAGCAGGATGAGGGTGAAGCCGGCCATCCATTCGAAGTTGCCGAAGACCAGTCCATATTTGTAAGCGGCTTCGGCGAGGCTGACGAGGTGGACCGTAGAGATGTTGGCGGCAAACATGGCGAGGCCGATGATGGGCCATGTGAGCGTGTTGCCGGCGAGGAAATAGTGGCTCCCTTCGCCCCCGCCACGACGGCGGACGAAGCCCGCGTAGCAGCCAATTGCGACAACACCAGTCATGTACAGGGCAATGACAGCCCAGTCCCAAGGGCCAACCGCGTTTTGCATGGTTCTCTTAGTCTTATCGCACGAGGCCGGCGGCCATCGGGTGGCGGGGTTGGTATAGCCCGATTTTGCCGCCTCCGGGCAAGGTGAAGTGTGTGAGCAAACCCCAGCCGACATTGAGTGCGGGCGTACACTCGACACCGTGCCGGGCGAGGTCGTTGATCGTAGCCGGCAGGTCGTCACAGAGGAAGTAGACTTCATGCCGGCCGCCCTGGGCATCCGGGTGCACGGCAATTTCCGAAGGAGGAAGGGCGAAGATCAGCCAGCCTTGACCCGCGTCGACATGGGGGAAAGCGAGGATATCGCGGAAGAAAGCACGGTCGGCCTCTGCGTCCGTGCTATAGATGACCATATGCGCGCCAGAAATCATGGGTGCATTCTACCTGACCAGCATCTCTTCGAGTTGTTCCAGGGATTTGTCTTTGGTCTCAGGCAGCTTGGCGCGCAGGATGAGGAAGCCGGTAGCGCAGATGGCGCTGTAAACCCAGAAGGTGCCGGAGGATCCTAATCCGCGATTGAGAAAGGGGAAAGTGTAGGTGAGGACGAAGCAGGCGGCCCAGAGGGCGAAGACGCCGACGGCCATGGCCGCGCCACGAATGCGATTGGGAAAGATCTCTGAAAGGATGACCCAGGTGATTGGCGCGAGGGTCATTGAGTAGCAGGCGACAGCACCGATGACGAGTACCAGCACGGGCCAACCGCGCAGACCCATGGAGTAGCTGAGCCCGAGGAGTAGATAGATGACCGCGAGGCCGGAGGCTCCGAAGAGCATCAGCGGCCGGCGGCCCAGACGATCGACGGTGAAGATGGCGATGAAGGTGACGACGAAGCTGGTGGCGCCGGTGACGACGATATTGAAGAGCGTATCGGAGATGCGATAACCCGCGGCGGCGAAGATCTCTTCGGCGTAGTTAAAAACGACGTTGATGCCGCACCATTGCTGGAACACGGCGAGGAAGATGCCGAGCCCGAGCACGGCCCTAAGGCGGGGGTGGAAGAGTTCGCGGAAATCGACGCGTTCGGTTTCGCCCTCGAGCGTGGCTTCGATTTCACGAAGCTCACTGGCGGCGAAGGCGGTGCCGCCGATGCGCGCCAGGATGACCGACGCGCGCTCCGGATGACCATTCTTGGCGAGCCAGCGCGGACTCTCCGGCACCACGAACATCGTGACTAGAAAGAGTAGCGAAGGGACTACGGTTGCGCCGAACATCCAGCGCCATCCGAGCTGCCCGTTCCAGGAGGCGAGGATTTGGGCGGGCGTCGCTCCGGCGGCCACCGGCTGCGCAATCAGCCAGTTCACCACCTGCGCCGAGAGAATTCCGATGACGATGGTGAGTTGGTTGAGTGAGACAAGTTGGCCTCGGATGGCGGCCGGCGCGACCTCGGCGATATACATGGGGGAAAGACTGGAAGCGAGGCCGATAGCAACGCCGCCGAGGATGCGCCAAACGAGAAATAGGGAAAATGTTCCGGCCAGTGCCGTGCCCAGTGAACTGACGGTGAAGATGAACGCCGCGGCGAGGAGGAGACGCTTGCGGCCGAAGCGGTCACTGAGGACGCCGGAGGCCACCGCGCCCACGAGGCAGCCGATGAGGGCACTGCTCATGGCCCAGCCGATTTCGGCGGGAGTTTCGAGGTGGAAGAAGCGTTCGTAGAAGGGCTTCGCTCCGCCGATCACGACCCAGTCATAGCCGAAGAGCAAGCCACCCATTGCTGCTACGACGGAGATGAGCCAGATGTAGCGGAGGTTGTATTTGGTCATTGCTTCACCATCGCCCGCTGGCAGGCGTCGAGTTCGCACTTCGCCCAGAGGTGGTGGTTTTGAATGTGGAGAACTTGATGCAGGGTTTCCAATGCGGCTTCTCTTTTTCCGGACCCTAGTTGCGCGAGGGAGCGCCAGAAGAGTGCTTCAGCGCGATTGCGCGCTTCGAGATCGTCATCGAAGAGAAGGAAATTGGGCAGTGAGGTGGCGAAGTAGTCGATCACCACGGGCGCAGTCAGTTTGCGTTCGGCGGCTTCATTCAACTCGTGGGAGGCGGCGACGGCGGCTGTATGCTCGCCGAGACGTTGTAAGGCGAGGCCCCGGTAATACAAAGAAGGGCCGCGGGAGGCACGGGTCCATGATTCATGCGCGGAGTGGAGATCGCCGAGTTGGGACTGGGCTTCGCCCGTCCAGTAGTCGAGAAACGATTCGTCAGTGAGCAGATGCTTGCCTTCGCCGAGGTGCGGTGGGTACTCACGAGCGGCGTTGAGGTGGGCCAAGGCTTCTTTCGGTTGTCCAGCATCGAGAAGAGCGCGGGCCGGCAGGAAATGAGCCATGACGTACTGCCCGGTTACCCTGCCTTCACCGCCGTCCCACGGATGGAAGCGGCGATGCGCCAGGATGGCGAGGGCCTTTTCACTTTGTGCGGTGAGATTGTAGAGTTCCAGCACCTCGGTCATTAGATCATCTCTCTGACCGGCGAGCTGGATTTTCGCTTCGAGTGCGGCAAGGCGTGTTTCGGGACTGGCGCCGGCGCGCTTCTGCAATTGGTCGTATTCGTAAAGCAAGCGCGCATCGTGCGGGTTGGCGCGGCGTGCCGAGTGATAGCACTCGAGCGCGCGCTTCGAATCGCCACGCACGTTGAAGTAGCCGATGCCGAGATTGCGCCACGGGATGGAGAACGAAGGATCGAACTCGCAGGCGCGCTCCCAGTGGGCAATGGCTTCCTCGCGGCGTTCTTTGTCGTAGAGCAGATTGCCGAGCAGGTAGTGGGCACGCGCGTCGGTTGGATTACACGTGACGGCGCGCTCAAGCAGTTGCATTTCTTCGAGACGCGAGGGGAAACAATAGTCGAGTGAGACCTTAGCGGAGGGAGCACAGAGTTCGGCGAGCTGATATTGCGCGATTGGATTGGCGTGGCCGGTGAGTTGAAGGAGCTTGACCGCCTCTTCCTTCATCCCGGCACGGAGGTAGTCGAAGGCTACGTCTAATGCGGTTTGAGGATTCGTATCGGGTGAGACAGAGCCGTCGAATTCGAAGCGAGCCCAAAGGTCCAGAGGATCGAGGCTGAGGGTTTGCTGCGCGAGCTGGAGCGCTTCTTTGGTTTGCCCGAGGCGGCGAAGAACGGCGGCTTTGAGATTGCGCGCATTGGGGTGATCGGCGTTGTCGAGATGAGCCAACGCGTCGCTGTATTGTCCGCGTACGCAATCGATCAGCGACAGTTCGTAGTGAGCCTGGGCGCGCCAGGCGTAATTCCATGTCGCCTTGAAGAACGCGGCATAGGCTTCGTCGAGCCGACCTTGATACCGGAGGGCGAGGCCGAGGTGGAAGTAGCATTCACCGTCGTAGGGATTGGGGTTGAGTGCGGTGACGCGAGCGCTTGCCGTGCGGAAGTGTTCTTCGGCGCGCGCGAATTCGCCACGCCGCAGGCACTTGACGCCGAGGGCTTGGTTACAGCGGGAGTCGGCGGGATCGCGCCGGAGCGCTTCGCGCCAGTAAGACTCGGGACGGCGGGAGGCGTGCCGGTATTGCTCCAGATGCAGGCCGGTGAGGTAGAGTTCCTCGGAAGTGGCGATGTCCGCCGGCGCGGCTGGTTCTCTCGCGGGCGAAGGTATGGCAGCGGCTTGTGGTACTTCAGGGCGATAGTGAATCAGCTCACTACCCTGGCTGTCGATGACTTGCATCATCAGGTTGGCAGCGGCCGACTCCAGTGAATCGACGAAGGGTGCGCCTGGCTGCAGCGTCACCAAACGGTCGAAGACGACCTTGCCGTCGGCGGTGAGAAGTACGCGAACGTCCTTCAATGACTGCGTTGCACAAGCACCGAGAGTGACGTGCGAGCCTTCACGTTCGAGATTGATGGCGAGTCTTTCGTTGGCGTTCTTGGCGGGGCCGATCTGTTGGATGGGATACCAGAACTGGCTGAATGTCCTGGTCTCATAAGGCTGCAGCCAGGAGAAATCGGGCTGGTTGTCAGTGTAGACCCCAGCCATCAGTTCAATGTAAGGACCGTCGGCGTCGGTCAGTTCGCGCTCCCAGGCGTAGCCGAAGTCGGCGTCGCCCCAGGTCCACATCTTCTTGCCGGGGGCGATGTGGCGGTTGGCTACGTGAACAACACCGGCGCGCTTGGCATGATCGTAGCCGCCGAAGAAATCGTAGTCGGAATGGGTGACCATGTATGAGGTCGGCACGGGAATGTTTTTGTACCAGGAGAGGTCAGTCCCGGGACG
Source organism: Bryobacteraceae bacterium (assembly GCA_039934475.1). Lineage (GTDB taxonomy): Bacteria > Acidobacteriota > Terriglobia > Bryobacterales > Bryobacteraceae > JBDTMC01. Next base: position 16,327 of record JBDTMC010000072.1, read on the forward strand.
ATAGTCGACGCCATAGTAGAAGTCTCGCGCGATGGGATACGCGGTGATCGCGCGCTTGGCGTGATCAGCCACAAAGGTGACATCGGGCGGGAAGAAAGCCTGATATTGATCGTGCACGCGCATCGCGGCATTGGCCCACCAGAGAAAGGTCTGAACGAAGGGCGTGCGGTTATAGAGCCGGACCTTGGCTTCGACTAGCGACTTGGCGGGATGAAGACAGATGCCGACCATGCCCTTCATGCGGTTCATGGGTTCGTGTTCACTGAGCCAGACGGTGCGCGAGCCATCGGCATGTTCTTCGATGGAATGCTGGACCGGCATGAACGTGGACGGGCGATGATGCTGCGGCCAGTTGAACTCGACTCCGCCGGAGATCCACGGGCCGAGCAGTCCCACGAGGGCGGGCTTGATTACGTTCTGGCGATAGAAGAAGTCATAACCGTTGGTCTTATCGAACCCAATGTGAATGCGCCCCCCGAGTTCGGGAAGCATCATCAACCGCACGTATTCGTTCTCCAGGAAAACGCCTCGATAGGTGCGGTCTTCCTTGTGATCGGAGACGCGGTCAGTGAATGGATTCGGATAGACTTTGCCGCTGCTGCCCTGATAGACGCGCTTATCGAGGAAGATCGGATTGCGGTCCGCATCGGGCACAGGGTAGGTGGGGATCACCACCGGATCCTGCCAGGCGCGGACGTTGGAAGAAGCCATCACACCCTCCAGATACGAGTATTTGTGGATGAGCCGTCGGGCCTGAGAATATCGATCTGCACGCGGCTGGGAGCCTTCTCAGCAAAGCGCAGTTCGATGGACGTGCGGGCGCCCGGCTCAAGAACTGGCAGCGCCGCTTCCGATCGTTCCAGCGGAATATCAGAGTATCCGTAAACGATGGCGCGCACCTTGTATCCGCGAAGTATGTAGGCAGGCACCGCGCGGCGCGATTGGATGTTTACGGTGAGGCGCCCGAGGACGCCCGCAACGTCACAATGCGCAATGGGGCTGGATTCGGCGCGCAGCGCTTCATAGGAAGGTTTGGGTGCTCCGTAGAGGTCAACCACGCCGTGAATGCGCTGCTGCAGAACGCCTGTGCCGCGGTCTCCGATGTGAGTGCGGTAGTCGTTATAGCAGAAGAAAATCAGGCCGGCGACGTAGTCTCGATCATGAAAGACGGCATCATGTCCGCGCAAAACAGAGATGCGTTTTCCGTCACCCTCGGGGCGTTCAGCCGTGCAGGCGCAGTAGCCATACTCTGAGATGACGATGGCTTTGGATGGGAAGGCGGCGTGGATCTCGTCGAGATTCCGGGCGAGGTCAGTGGGAGAGCCTCCGTACCAGCTCTCGTAATACTCGTTCCACATGATGTAATCCATCAGGCCGGAAACGTCTTTGCCAGGCGTCTTCTGTAGCGAGTTGGACGCGTAGGTGACGAGGCGGTTGGGATCCAGCGCTTTCGCTTCTTCGTACATGCGTTTGGCAAAGGCGTAGGCCGGTGGGTTCTGGCCGTCAATTTCATTGCAGACGCCCCAGGAAAAGATACAAGGGTGATTGCGGTCGCGAGCGATCATCTCGCGGAGTTGTTCGAGACCGTTCTGCATGATGGCTTCGTTGGGCTCCGCGCCCATGCCTTCAAACGTTTTCGGGCCCCAGGTGGGCACTTCAGTTTGAAGAAACATGCCATTGCGATCGCACCAATCGAGCAGGCGTCGATCCTGCGGCCAGTGAACGCGCGTGTAGATGCAGTTGAGATTTCGTAGATCGGCGTTATCGTGATCGAGCCAGTGGAGCGGTTCGGCCATGCCGAATTCCGGATTGGAGCCGGCCATACGTTCCGCACCCATGAGGCGAACACGTTCTCCATTGAGGAAGAAGGCACCATCGTGGGTTTCGATTTTGCGAATGCCGAAAGTCGTGGTTTCGGAGTGGCCATTACTGAGGCGGGCCACAGCGGTGTAGAGGTGCGGATGGTCAAAGTGCCACAGTTGCGCATGATCCACTGTGGCGGCGGGAAGCGGCACCTCTTTGCGTTCGGCGGGCTGCAGACTGACTTCGCCGGTGGTGCCGGCGCGGCGCAGGCCGGTGGCCTCTTCGGTAATGGTGACAGCCACGCTGCCTTGCCAGGGCTTTGTATCGATGTTTCGGATGATGGCGGACACGTGAACTGCTGCCGTGCCGGAAGCGAGATCGGGCATGGCATCGACGACGAGGCTTTCGAGAAAGACCCGAGGCGTGACGTAAATAGAGACGGGACGATAAATCCCGCCATCGTGAGCCCAATCGCTGGAGCGGCCCCTGGGCAGCATCGATTCATTGAAGGCGTTGTCGACGCGGACAGTGAGTGTGTTGCGGGCACCCAGGCGCAATGCCTTATTGAGGTCGATTTGAAACGCCGTGTAGCCCTTGCCGACGTGGCTACCAATTTCCATGCCGTTGAGCGAAACCGTGGCGGTGTGAAAGACGGCTTCAAATTCCACCCGAACGGCGCTGTCGGCCCACGATGGCGGCGCGTCGAACTCACGGCGATACCAGGCCACGCCGCGATAATTCGCATTGGGAGGCTCAGCCTGCCAGGTGTGAGGAACGGTGACGGTGCGCCAGGTTTGTTCGGAATCGAGGCGAAACTCCCACGCGCCGGTGAAGGGAATCGTCTCCGAGACCGCGGAGCCGGCCTCGCATGCGCTTGCCGCCAATACTGCGACTGGAGCTGCGGCGCTAATCGAAAGGAATCGTCGTCGAGAAGGCATCGACAGGCTCCTTCGTTCATTCGTGTACGTTAACGGTCATACACAGAACATCACAACGACGCGGCAGCTGTCAATTTTTCCGTTTGCCGGCGAGTGCGGCGACGGACGCGACCGGCGGACGCTCTTCCTCCAACGAGAGTCGCCCAAGGAAAAGATCGAGATTACTGTTCATGACGATGTGCGGCGCGAGCCGTATTTTGGCGGGTGGGCACCGTCCTTCGACAAGGAACTGATGGAGCGCTTCAAAGGCCATGCGGCCTTGCGCAACCGGGCGCTGATGGATGGTGGCGAACACACGACCCGATCGGATGAGCGGAACCTGTTCGGGGAAAAGATCGGTCGTGATGACAACCAGTTTTCCACCGAGACCAGCATCCTCGATTGCCTGTAGTACGGTGAGACAGTTTGCGGTGCTCACGTAGATACCGCGCAGGCTGGGCGTGGAAGCGAGCAGAGCCTTGGTTGCCGCGTAAGCCGCGGCTTCATCGTCGTGTGCCTCGATGATAGAGGCCAGGGCGAGCGGCGCGCCGGCGGCGGCTAGTGTGGTGCGGAATCCGTCAACCTTTTCCGCGTGGTCTTCGGTGGCAAGACTACCGGTGACGATAGCGAGTTTGCCCCGCTGATGGATGATGCGACTAAGCAGTTCGGCAGCCACGGCGCCGTTGGTATAGGGGCAGGCAGAAACCGCAGTAAGACGCTCAGTGCCGGGCGCATCGGAGGCCACGCACACCACGGGAATATTGCGCCGTGCTGCCTTGCGGATATGCGCCTTGAGCATAGAGGGTTCGCCAGGGGTGATGATGATTCCCTGAACGCCGTCATGCAAAGCCTGATCAAATAGTTCCGCGTCGCCTTCGCCAAGAGCCGGATACGTGCGGAACTGGAGCTGAACCGTGGGACCGAGCGGGGCGGCGGCCTCCCTGATGCCCGCGCGAAGAGGATCGAAGAAAGATGCGATTTTGGCTGGGAGCTGAACGGAGAAGACGAGCGAGCGGCGGGATTTGAGAAAGCGAGCAGCGAGGTTAGGGCGATAGCCCATGGTCTGGGCCATCTTCAGGACCTTGGCGCGAGTCATGGGATTGATGCCCGGGCGGGCATGAAGAGCACGATCCACTGTGCCAATGGACACATCCAGAGCCTTAGCGATCTCTTTGATGCCGATGGAACCGGAGGATTCCGCTTTATCGCCCACTTGCCTCGTCTTCATTGCCGCTTTTGCGCCATTACCATCGTATACCGCGATTCTTCAGTAGCGTGTACCATAACGCTTCACAAAATACTACATGATGCCAATGCCGGCGGGGATGGATCAAAAAGGCCGTGTACGTTGACAATGGGTTTTTTTCGTGATAAAAATTGCCAAAACCTCGTGGGGCGTTCGTGTATAACGCCGCAATGCGAGAGGGGATGCGAAAGCACGCCGGTCTGTACCCGGCGAAAGCCAAGGGAGGCTAACGATCATGATGCGAAGCACTGGGCTTAGGTTCAGTCTCGCCACAGCACTACTGCTTCTGGGAAGCAGCAGCGCTTGGGCGCAAGTCGACACCGGAACCATTTTGGGAACCGTTACCGACACTACCGGCGCGGTGATACCCGGCGCCAAAGTTACCATCGTCCAGGAAGGCACACAGGTTCGCCAAAGTTCGGAAACACGCGGCGACGGAACCTATGTATTCACACCAATCAAAATCGGTCCCTACACCGTAGAAGTAGAATTCCAGGGATTCCAGCGCGCGCGGCGGGCGGGAGTTCAGGTGAGCATTCAGCAACAGCTGGTTGTCGATTTTTCGATGACACCGGGCGAAATGACGCAAACAATCGAAGTGCAGGGAACCGCGCCGCTGTTGAACACAACGAATGGCTCAGTGGGCGAAGTGATTCAATCGCAGACAATCAACAATTTGCCCTTGAGCGGCCGGAATTACAACTTTCTGGCGCGGCTGACGGCGGGTGTGACGCACTCGCAACCGGAAGGGCGTGGACTGGCGGCTACGGGGTGGTTTGCGGCCAACGGAACGCGTCCGGCGCAGAACAATTATTTGTTGGACGGCATCGACAACAACAGCAACAACGTGGATTTTCTAAGCGGCGCGGCCTATGTGCTGAAGCCGCCCGTGGATGCGATCGGTGAATTTAAGATTCAGACCAACGCCTTCAGCGCAGAGTTCGGGCGCGCCGGTGGCGCGGTGCTGAATGCCTCACTGAAGTCCGGGACGAACGGTTTTCACGGGTCAGGCTGGGAATTTCTGCGGAACGATAAATTCGATGCGGCGGACTTCTTCCAGCACTACGATGGCGGCGGCAAAGGCGCCTTCAAGCAGAATCAGTTTGGCGCCACGCTGGGCGGTCCGATCAAGAAGAACAAGACGTTCTTCTTTGCCGATTATGAAGGAACGCGGGTGCGGCAGGCGGTTCCCTACACCGGCCTCAGCGTGCCCACGCAAGCGCAGCGCGACAGCGGATGGACGAATTTCTCCGACCTTTTAACGCTGCAGAGCGGCAGTAAAGGCACCGATGCGCTGGGTCGTAACGTGCCATTGGGTACCGTGTTCGATCCGGCGACCACGCGGACGACGGCATCAGGCGCGGTGGTGCGCGATCCCTTCCCCGGCAACATCATCCCGGCGGGTCGATTGGATCCCAATGCGATGAAACTGCTTAGCCTGTTTCCGGCGCCCAACGCTCCGGGGCTGTATGGCAACTACCGAGTGAACCGGAACAACACCGAAGACACCAACGCGTTTGACGTGCGCATCGACCAGAACTTCAGCGAGAAGGACAATCTCTTCGGCCGGTTCAGCTATGCGGATTCACCGCGATTCCGGCCGGCGCCGTTTACAGGGGACGCCGATGGCGGCGGTTTCGGCAACGGGACAGAGACCGTACGCACGATGGGCGCCGCGCTGAGTTATACGCATACGTTCCGGCCCACTTTGATCAATGAGACGCGCATCGGCTTCAATCGCGAACATGTGTATCGTGTGCAGGCCAACGGGGACGATACCAGCAACGTCCCGGAGAAGTATGGCATTCCCGGCATTCTGCAGACCAAGGGGAACGGCGGCCTGCCTTACTTCGGTATTGGTGGTTTGTCGCAATTGGGGTCCAGCGGGTGGCTGGTGAGCGAACGCTTCTCCAACACGTATCAGTTGTCTGACAACATCACGAAGATCTACGGCTCGCACACATTCAAGGGCGGGTTTGAAGGGCAACGGATTGAATTCCCGTGGACGGCTCCGCCGAGTTCGCGCGGTTCGTTCAGCTTCGGGGGCAACTATACGTCCTCGCCGAACCTCGCCGACAGCAGCACGGGACGCGCGCAGTTTCTATTGAATCCGGTGTCGGCTCCAGGCAGTGCCTACGATGGACTCGGCGG
>JBDTMC010000073.1:0-22427 GCA_039934475.1 Bryobacteraceae bacterium
TTTCAAAAGAGCCGATCTCCCGGTGGCTGTGTCATAGTCGAAAACGCTCTGCGGCGTCACGAAACTCTGGTAACTGTAGCGAAAGGTCGTTGAGTCATAGTCCGGTGTCCCGCCCGGGAACACGGAATAGACGGGCTCAGGGAATTGAATGGTCTCCCAGGCGCCGCTGGCAAAATTGTGGATCCGCAGCCGGTTCAAGGCCTGCGATTTTTCCACCGCCACGGCGAAACCATGGAACAGCTCGATGTTCTCAATCAACACATCGGACTGATGCGCGATAAACGGCTTCCAGTTCATCGGGGACGGGTCGTTCTCCGGAGCCGTCACCACGCGGAAGTTTTTCGCGTCCTTGTTCGTCCGCAGATAGAACAGACCCTCGCGATGGTCCACATAGTATCGGTGCTTCTTCTCTCTTGGCAGCAGCACCCGGAAGGCGCCATCCGGCTGGTCAGCGCGCAGGACACGGCATTCAGTGGTGTCTGTCGATCCGCTCTCGATGACTAAGTACTTATGGTCGCGCGTCCTGTCGACATCAATGTTATAAAGTTCGTCAGTTTCCTCATACAGCTGTTTGAACTCTGGCGAACCCAGCACGTGCCGAAACACTTTGTTCGATCGCTTCGTCACTGCGTCTTCCGTGGTCAGGAACAGGGTCTTGTTGTCGCTAGCCCATTCCAAAGACGTCACGCGCTCCGTGGTGTCCGGAAACGTAGTGCCTGTACGCAGGTCCTTCACCTGCAGGGAGTACTGGCGGAAGCCTGTGAAGTCAAGCGTATAGGCCACCAGATTCTGGTCGTCGCTCAGCACCACATGGCCTAACCCGACGAACTTGTGGTCCTTCGAGATTTCGTTGAGGTCGAGGTAGACCTGCTCGGGAGCGTCTATGGTTCCCTTGCGCCGGCACTGGATGGGATACTGTTTGCCCTCTTCGGTACGGGAGTAATACCAGTAACCGCGATCGTGGACCGGAACGCTCAAATCCGTTTGCTTGATGTGACTCAGCATCTCCTGATAAAGGGAATCAGCGAAGGGCTTCAAATCCTTCGTCATCGCCTCTGTGTAAGAGTTCTCCGCCTCCAGGTACTTCGTCACGTCCGGACTTGTCTTTTCGCGCAGCCAAAAATAGTTGTCCACGACGGTGGCGCCGTGGCGCACCTCGTGATGTTCGTTTTTCGACGCAACTGGCGGCGCCGGAGCCTCTGCCATCAAACTCGTCATCGTAAGTAATGCGATCCCAATAGTCTTAGTCATGTCCCACCCGCCGCCTTTCGAACAGAGGGCGCCCCTTGCCAGATCATAGCGCGTCTGAGGGTGGCGCCCTACTTCGTCATTCCCGGAAAAAGGTCTTGAAAGGCCTTCTGGCTGCGCATCGCCGCGAAAGCGGGGTCGGCAGAAAGGGCGGTGGGACGGAATCGCGCCGGGATGCTCTGGAGCCATCGTAGTGCCGCCTCTGAATTGCGATCGAGTGCCGCGGCACGCGCCGCTGGAATCCCTAAATCGCGCGGCCCCGCCCCGCCAATCTCCTTGACTCGATCGAACTGCGCCAACGCCTTCTTATACTCGCCCGCCCCGGTGAGTGCTTCGCCGTAGGACATCAGCAACCGGATGTCGTTGGGACGCGACGGCACCAGCGCGCCGTATTCATTGGCCGCCAGCGCAAAGTCCCCACGCAGAATAGCGCCGGCCGCAGTCGCTTCCCTGGCGGTGGCGCGCAACGACGCCTGGTAACCACTGCCCAATGACGTCTGGGCAAATCGCAGCGCTTCGTCGATCACCGCACGAGTCTCGTCGGTGTCGTCAATCACCTCAAAACCGTGATGTCCGGACGCATGGTTCAGCACCCGGACGGGAGCATTGGAAGACAGTGCCGCAGCCGCCATCGCATCCAACTGCCGGTTCATGTCCGGCCGGTCCAGGCCCGCCCGTACCAGCAACACCGGCAGGTCCTGGCGGAAGCGCGTCACCTCCGCGGTTCCATAAAAGATCAGTGCCGCCTTTACCGCACTCCTCTTCGGGTCCTCAACCAGTGCAAATGCCCGCCACACATTTGCCGAAGCGGCATACAGAGCCACTCGCGCGCCATCCAGGCCATGCTCCGCGCCGTGTTTCTCCAGGAACCCCAGCAGCAAGTCGAGATCTTCCTCCGCACGATTCTCGCGGCCATCCATCACGATGGCGCCGAATCCGCGCGCGGCGGCCAGGCGCGCCCACCCCTGGTAAATCGGCCAGCCGCGCTCAATCGCACCACCGCCGATGGAATTCGCGAAGACCAGAACAGGGAGTTTTGCGCCCCGCGCCGCGCCCGCGAGTTTATAGAGATCCAGTCGAAGGTCGGGTCCAAATTCCACATCGTGGGAGATAGAAATCTCATCGGAGGGAAGGGGATACAGGAATCGCTCTTGCCCCGGAAGCAGCGTTGCCGTGAGCGCCAACAGCGCCAGGTGTTTCATCTTTGGATCGACGGTCAACTTGCCGGAAGGTGAGGGGAATTCTTGGCCGCTATCGGAAGGGTAAGGTAAAATCCGTCAATGCAATCTGCTCGGGGATCATATTGGGACGGCTTCGCCCGGGCGTATGCCAATCTTGGAGAACCCCTGCGCCCGTCGCCGGAAGAGGTGGCTCTCATGGAAGGCGTGGTCCGCGACTGGACGGCATCCCAAGGGATCGACTCGCCCCGCGCCTTGCTCCTTGGCGCCACTCCTGCCATCGCCTCAATGGAATGGCCTGAGACAACCTGGCTTACGGGTATCGACCGGTCATTCCCAATGGCGGCCAGTGTCTGGCCGGGCGATGTTCCTGGCCGCCGCGCCATGGTGTGCGGTGATTGGCTACGCCTGCCATTGCCTGACAACTCCTGTGACATCGTCATCGGTGACGGCTCTGTCAATTGTCTTCCCTATCCGCTTGGTTTTCGCCGTCTCGCCGAAGCAGCCGCCGAAGTACTCCGGCCGGGAGGATTGCTGATTCTGCGTTGCTATTTGCAAGCCGAACCGCGCGAATGCCCTCAGGGGATTCACTCCCAGGCAATCAACAACGCCGTCGACAGCTTCCACGCCTTCAAGCTGCGGCTGCTGATGGCGCTGCAGCCCACCGCACAGGAAGGCGTGGCCGTGAATGACGTTCACCGCTGGGTGACCGCCAACGTCGACCCAGTTTCATTGCCTCGTCGCAGCGGGTGGACACCCGCGGAAGTCGCCACCATCGATTACTACAAGGGCTCTCCGACGGTTTATGCCTTCCCCACTCTCGCCGAGTTGCGCACGGAGCTGGCGGACAAATTCCGCGAGCTGTCGCTCTTAACGCCTGGTCACCCGATGGGTCCGCGCTGTCCGATTCTTGTATTCCAGCCCAGATCTTCATGAACCAAGCCATGACGGCTCTGCAAAGGAGCATGATTCTAGCGTCGCTCGCTGCTCCGCGCGAAGGCTTGTATCTCATTCAGGATGTCTGCGAACTCCCTGGTTCTACTAACATCGCCGTTCTCCGCGATGCCTGGCGCGCCGTGGTCAGGCGGCATCCCGCCATGCGTCGCGCCGTCGATTTCGCCCAGGGCATGCCGGCGGGCTTCCTCCCTGATTCCGATGCGGCCGAATACTGGCGCGATGAGTCAGCGTGCACCATCGATCCGCTCTTGCGCCACGATCGCGCGTTAGGGTTCGAATTTGGATCGAGTGCGCCCATACGCGTCACCACCCTCCGCGAGCCGAATTCCCTCACGGTTATCTGGACAATCCACCACGCCCTTCTCGACGGACGTTCCATGACCTTGGTCTGGCAGGAATGGCTGGCTGGCTACGATGCGCTGATCCAAGGGCGCCACCTGCCCGATCAGCCAGCAAGCGAAGATTCTGCCGAATCACCTCTCAGCCCAGATGCGGAGCGTTTCTGGCGCGAATATCTGCGCGGCCTCTCCCACAGCACCGACTACATAATCGAGCGAATCCCTTCACAGGGAGATGGTCTTGGTGAGCGTGAGAAGCTATCGCTGACGGAAGATCTGACCAGCCGCCTGCGGGACCTTGCGGCGCTCCACGGCGTCACCATCAATACCCTGGTGCAGGGCGCTTGGGCCGTCCTCCTTAGCCGGTGCAGCGGCAGACGTGACATTGTGTTTGGCGTCACCCGCAGCGGCCGCGCGACGCCCGACGACGCCCGAAGCGTTGGGTTCTACATCAACACGCTGCCCTTGCGCGTTGCCGTGGACGCGCAAGCCACCTTAGGCCCGTGGCTGCAACAGCTCCGTTCTACCTGGCTCGCGCTGCGCGAAGTCGAACACACGCCGCTCTCGCAAGCGGCCGAATGGGGAGGACTGCCGGCCGGGCAAACGCCGTTTGAAAGCCTGCTGAACTACGATCATGAGACGCCCGGCGATACGCTAGGCAACCGCGGAAGTCTGCGCCGTCTGCAGCGCACCGATTCCACGCTCACCCTGGCCGCCTTCGGAAGCCCGGTTCTCACGCTTGAACTGATCTTCGACACGCGCCGCTACTCACATCGCACGATGGCCGCCGCCGTTCGACATTTGGGTGCGATTCTTGAAAGCTTCACGGTACAGCCTGCGCCCCGGCTCGGTGGTCTCAACATTCTTACTGAGGAAGACCGCGCCGTTCTGCTTCGCGGCGCTACGCCTATGGACGTGCCGGAAGTATGCGCGCATAACCTCTTCGCGCTGCAAGCCGAACGGACACCCACTCACGTGGCCATTGAGGCTGGCGACGGTTGTATCACCTACGCTGACTTGAATGCGAGAGCGAATCTACTCGCCAGCCAACTCGAGGCTGCCGGTGTCAACCCTCGCGACCTGGTAGCCGTCTGCATGGAGGCGTCGCCCGAAAGCGTCATCGCGATCCTCGCCATACTCAAGGCGGGCGGCGCCTTCCTCCCAGTGGCCCCGGACCTGCCGGAGGACCGGAGGCAGGCCATCCTCGCCGATGCCCGCCCGGTACTGCTGTTGTCAAGCGCCACGCCGCCGGCCGCTGCTGGCGGTAGGACCGAAGATACCGAAGACAGAATCACCCCGGATGACCTCGCTTACGTCATCTACACATCGGGCTCCACCGGCCAGCCTAAGGCTGTCGCAATGCCGCACCGCGCCCTGGTCAACCACAGCCTCGCGGCGTCCGGGGTGTACGGCATCTCAGACACGGACCGCCGTCTGCAAATGGCCTCCATCGGAGCCGATTTTTTCATAGCCGAAGTTTTCAACTACCTATGCCGCGGCGCCACACTGGTGTTTGGATGGGATCGGCGCAACCGTTCAGTTCGTGAATTTCTGCAGGTTCTCGACCAGCGCCGCATCACCGTCACCGGCATGCCTACCGGTTGGTGGCGTGAGTGGATGGCCGCCGCAGAGCATTCCGATGTTCCGCTGCCCGCATCCTTACGCGCCGTAGTCATTGGCATGGAGAAGGCGGAGGCGGCCGATTTCGCCAAGTGGAAGCGGCTCGCCGGAACCAGAATCCGGCTATTTAACGCCTACGGCCCTACGGAAGCAAGTCCAACGACAACGATCTACGAGGCGGGGTCCTCGCCTTGGGAAGGGGACACGTACGTGCCCATAGGGAAGCCTCTCGCCAACACCAGTGTCTACGTCCTGGACGACCAGGCCACGCCCGTTCCCATCGGCGTCGCGGGCGAACTATACATTGGTGGGGCCGGCCTCGCCCGCGGCTACTGGAACCGCCCCGATCTCACAGCCGAACGGTTTGTTCAGTGTTACGACAACGCCCGCCTCTATCGCACTGGAGACGTCGTCTTCGCCCTCCCCGACGGCAATCTCGTGTTCGTCGGACGTGCCGACCGTCAGGTGAAGATCAGGGGATTCCGCGTGGAATTGGATGAGATCGAAACAGTTCTCGCCGGTCACCCCGAAGTACAGGCTTGTGCGGTCGTTCTTACCGCCGAAGGGGAGAGACCCGTTCTTGCGGCCTTTGTCTCTTTCCGCGACGGCGGTCCTTCTCCGGAAGTGCTTCGATCCTACCTCGCTCGACGCCTTCCCGACTATATGATCCCCGCGGCTTTCGTTACCTTGCCGGCCTTACCGCTCACCCCGAGCGGCAAGATCGATCGCCAGGCTTTGCCTCTCTCACAACTTCAGCTGGTTCGGCCCGAGCAGGGTATCGAAACGTTGTCCACCGAATCCGAACGCTTGCTTGCCGAACTATGGAGGCAGGTTTTGGACGTCTGGCCCATCGGCGCCTCAGACAACTTCTTCGACCTCGGCGCCGATAGCCTGCACGCGACGCGCCTCCTCGCGTTAATCGAGCAACATTTCCGGATCCTCGTACCCGCGGCCTTGCTATCGCGCGTCCCGACGCTGGCGCGCATGGCTTTCACTTTGGAACAGCGCGAAATTCCGGCGGATCTGAAGGAAGAGCCCGGCGCCGTTGTACCACTTCAGGCGAATGGTTCCCGTATCCCGTTCTTCTGTTTTCCTGGCAACGAGAGCGCTGCCTTCTTCCTGCCCCTTGCCGTAAGCCTTGGTGATCGCCAGCCGTTTTACTCCGTCCACGACCCGCGCCCGTATCGCGAGCGCGGTTCCTACACCGTGGAGCAGGCGGCGGAGCGTCTGGTGGAGGCAATCCGGCAAGTGCAGAAGACCGGCCCCTATATCATTGGCGGCCACTGCTTCGGCGGCTTTGTTGCCTTTGAGGCAGCCCGTCGCCTCACCGCCCTCGGCGAAACTGTCGCCAAGGTGATCCTCATGGACGTCGGTGCGCCCGGCTATCCCAATGTGGTTCGCAACTGGAGAGACTATTTCCGCTTCGCGACGATTGTGCTGCGAGGACGACGCCGTATCACGTTGCGAGAAGTGCGCGGCCACCTCGGCGCGCTGGCGCGATCGCTTCAAAATCGCTTCGGTACTCGCCGCCCGCAACTTCCAGTACCGGTCCCCGCGTCGCAACCGGCCGAGGCCCCACCCGCTCGTCACCCCAACGTACAAGCCGGCCTCGACTACGACCCGACGCCGTTCGCCTGTGATCTGGTGAATATCCTCGCCGCCGACGGGCACCACAGCCCGGATATCCTCTACGATCCGCGCCTTCGTTGGAAAGATTTGGCCAAAGGCTCTTTCACTGCCCTCCCGATTGCCGGCAAAGCCGAAGACCTGTACCGCCCGCCGCACGTCCGCGAACTCGCTGCCCGCATACAATCGGTCCTTGATGACGTCAATTAGTCAACTTGGCCCCCCATACTACACTGAATTGAGGGGGGAGAGATGATGGCCGATCTATATACGCGGGACGAACTCGTCGCCGTCCGCGCGCAGTGGCGTGAGCAGGGCAAAACCGTCGTCTTCACCAACGGCTGTTACGACATCATCCATCCCGGCCACATTCGCCTGCTGGAGCGGGCGCGCTCCCTGGGCGACGTCCTCGTCCTGGCCCTCAACACAGACGATAGCGTGCGCCGGCTGAAAGGTCCCTCCCGTCCCTTGATCTCCGAAACCGAACGAGCCGCCCTTGCTCAGGAACTCGAAGCCGTTGACGCTGTCATTCATTTTGATGAGGACACCCCGCGCGAATTGATCGCCGCCGTCCTGCCAGACATCCTCGTGAAGGGCGCCGATTGGTCTCATTTCATTGCCGGCCGTGAAGAAGTGGAAGCCGCCGGCGGACAGGTTATGCCGCTGCCCCTGGAGCCCGGCCATTCCACCACGAACATCGTCGAGGAGATTCTCCGCCGCGGACAGTAGTCCGTGATTTGACCATGATCCACCCCGCCATCCGAGACCTCTTTCAAGGACTTCGCAGTAACCTGGTCTTCCGTGAACTGGTCCGCAAGCTCACTTCCGAAACGCCCGCTACCCTCACCCTCTCCGGCCTCACCACCACAGCCAAGGCTATCTACCTCGTCCTCTTATGGCAGGCCACGGAGCGCCCTCTGCTGCTGATTGTGGATGGCAACAAGCAGGCCGACGCGCTCTCAGAACTGATCGATACATTCCACGAACTGCTGGTGCCCGCCGGCGAAGGCCCGCGTCCGCAAACCATCCCCGCACTCGACGTCCTTCCCGGTCAAAACCTCTCGCCGCATAACGAAATCACCGAGCAGCGCGCCATCGGGCTGTGGCGTCTGGCTACCCGTCGCATCCCGCTCACCATCACGCCCGTTGCCTCAGCGCTGCTGAAGACTGAGCCAGCTTCTTACTACCGTCAACTCGCCCTCAGCCTCCGCGTCAACGAAGAAGTGCCGATCGAGGAGATCATCCGCCACCTCCATTCCATCGGTTACGAAAAACGTGAGCCGGTGGAAATGGTGGGCGAATACAGCGTTCGCGGCGGCATCCTCGACGTCTTCCCCGCCGAATCGCAGCGCCCGGTGCGCATCGAATTCTTCGGTGACCTCATTGAGTCCATGCGCCGGTTCGATGTCGAAACACAGCGCTCCGTGCTGAAGGTGGAAGAGATTACGCTACTTCCGTTGAGTGAGCAACAGCGCTCCAAAGGCGTCTTCCTCGAGCTCGCCGGACGCATCGATCGCGCCGACATCATCCCTGGCGAACCCTTTCCCGGTTGGGAATTCGCTCTCCCTCTACTGCGCCCGCGCAACTCGTCCATTCTCGAAATGATCGACAATCCGATCGTCATCTGGGACGAGCCGGAGCAGATCAAAAGTGCGGCCGAACGCCTCTGGAAACGCCTCGACGAACCTGACCGCCAGACGCTCATCAACCCGGACGAGATATTCCTTCGCTACAGCGAACTGCTGGCGCAGGCAATGGGCAGCCGTCAGTTGGAGCTGCGGGAACTCGGCCTCTTCACCCATCCCGATCCGCTACACCAGCCTCTTGAAATTCAAACCCGCCCCTCGCTCACCTTCCGCGGCAATATGTCGGTGGCCGTTGCGGAAGCGCGCACGCTGGTGGAGTCGGGCAATCGCGTCGTCTTCTTCGCGGCATCGTCTGGAGAGCTGGAACGCTTCGCCGACATTCTGCAAGAGTATTCGGTCCCGTTTCAACTCGGCCTTGATTCTTCCGCCACCACGCCCGGCTACCTCGCTGAGCGCGCCTACATGTCCGGGTCCGTGGCCAGTACGTTTCTCGTCAAGGGACGCGTCCGTCGCGGCGTGTTCCTGCCCGACGCGTCCCTGGCGATCTTCGGCGCCGAGGATCTCTTCGATACATCCGATCTGGTGGCGCAGCCCGCTACCCGCCGCTCCGCCGCAGCCGCTTTCGCCGCCGATCTCGCCGACCTTAAACCTGGCGACTACGTGGTTCACACCACCCACGGCGTGGGCCGCTTCCTCGGCCTGCGCGAAGTGGATGGCGGCGACGGCAAGGGCGATTACATGCTGCTGGAATACGCAGCCGACGCCAAGCTCTACGTCCCGCTGACGCGCATGGACTTGGTGCAGCGCTACCGCGGCGCGGGCGAATCCGGTCCACCTCTCGACAAACTTGGCGGCGTCTCCTGGGCGAAAACCAAGACCCGCGTCAAAGCGAAAATGCGCGACATGGCCGACGAGCTGCTGAAGCTCTACGCCCAGCGCAAACTCGCCGAAGGCTTCGCCTTTTCACCCGACGGCAATTGGCAGCGCGAGTTCGACGACTCCTTCGAATATACGGCCACCAAAGACCAACTCACCGCCGTCGCCGATATCCGCCGCGACATGGAAAGTACGCAGCCCATGGACCGTTTGCTCTGCGGCGACGTCGGCTACGGCAAAACCGAAGTCGCCATGCGCGCCGCCTTCAAAGCCCTGGGCGATGGTAAGCAGGTGGCAGTGCTGGCGCCTACTACCGTGCTTGCCTTGCAGCACTTCGAAACCTTCAAACGCCGCTTCGCGCCTTTCCCCGCCGAGATCGAGATGCTGAGCCGCTTCCGTTCCAACAAAGAGATCAAAGCGGCTCTGGAAAAGATCGCCGACGGCAAGGTGGATATCGTTATTGGCACCCATCGACTGCTATCGCAGGACGTGGAGTACAAGGATCTCGGTCTCTTAGTCGTTGACGAGGAGCAGCGGTTCGGCGTGCGCCACAAGGAGCGCTTGAAACAGTTCCGCCAGAACGTAGACGTGCTCACCATGTCGGCAACGCCCATCCCCCGCACGCTCCACATGTCACTGCTCGGGTTGCGCGACATGTCTGTCATTGAGACGCCGCCCAAAGATCGCCTTGCTGTTCATACGGTCGTTTCGCACTTCAATCCCGAGGTGGTGCGCGCCTCTATCGAACAGGAGATCTCGCGCGGCGGCCAGGTCTACTTCATCCACAACCGCGTGGACACCATTTGGATGCGCGCCTCGATGATCCAGGAATTGGTGCCGCAAGCCCGCATCGGCGTGGGCCATGGCCAAATGGGGGAAGCCGAACTGGAGAAGGTCCTGCTCGGTTTCATGCGCCACGATTTCGACGTCTTCGTTTGCACCACCATCGTCGAAAACGGGCTCGACATCCCGCTCGCCAATACCATCATCATCGACCATGCGGAACGCTATGGCCTCTCGGAGCTATATCAACTGCGTGGCCGCGTAGGCCGTTCCAACCGCCGCGCCTACGCCTATCTGCTGGTGCCGGCCGATACCGAACTCACTGAGATCGCGCGCAAACGCCTCGCCGCGCTCAAAGAATTCGGCGATCTGGGAGCGGGCTTCAAAATCGCCGCACTCGATCTGGAACTGCGTGGCGCGGGCAACTTGCTGGGCGGCGAGCAGCACGGTCACATTGAGGCCGTTGGCTTCGACATGTACGTGCGTCTGCTGGAAGAGGCGGTCCATGAATTGAAGGGCGAAGAAGTCCCGCTGGAAATTCACTCCGCGCTGAACCTGGGCCTCGACATCCGCATCCCGCCCGAATACATTTCCGACGAGCATCAGCGCCTGCGCGCCTACAAACGCATCGCCGATGCCGGCGACGAGGAGCGCGCAGCTAAGACGTTAGGTGAGTTGGAAGACCGCTACGGAAAAGCGCCCGATGGCGTGCACAACCTCTTGCAGTTCTCGCTCGTGAAAGGACGCACGCAGGACCTCGGCATCGAATCCGTAGACCGCCGCGGTAGCGCCGTCAACATCAAATTCCATCAACAGACGAAGATCGATCCCACGCGCTTGATGAATCTTGTGGCGCGCACACCGGGCGCACAATTCACACCCGCGGGAGTCTTGCGCGTGCCGCTGGCGGCCAACGCTCAGGCGCCACAGGAGATCATCGCGGCGCTGAAGCAGTTGCTTGCGGATTTATCGCCTGCGCCTGCACTTGCTCGTACACCAGCCGCCTCCAGCACGCGTCAACTACCGTCGTAGAATAGGGGATAATGACGAATATGAAGTACTTGAGCCTCCTGCTCTGTCTGGGCACGGCATTCGCCGCTGACGTCACCGTCATTGAGCAGATCGTCGCGAAGGTGAACGGCGACATCGTCACCCGCGGCGAACTTGAGCGCAGCCGTCGCCAAATGGAAGCGGACATGAAACAACGCGGCATGACTGCCGCGCAAATCCAGGAAGCGGTACGTGAACGCGAGAAGAACTTCCTCCGCGAGCGCATTGACCAACTCCTGCTTGTCCAAAAGGGCAAGGAACTCGACCTCAAAGTGGACCCGGATGTCACCAAGTACATCGCTGAACTCCAACTGAAAAGTAAGATCGCCGAGCCGGAAAAGTTCCAGGCCTTCGTCAAGGAACAAACCGGCATGAGCTATGAGGATTTCAAGCAGGAAACCAAAAACAGCATCCTCACGCAGCGCGTGGTGAGCCAGGAAGTGCAAGGCCGCATCAGCGTCTCCAAAGCCGAAGTGGAGAAGTATTACAACGAGCACAAAGGCGAGTTCAACCGCGACGAGCGTGTCTTCCTGCGCCAGATCCTGATTTCCACCGACGGCAAAGACGCCGCTGGCATTGCAGCATCGGAGAAGAAGGCGAAGGATATCGTGGCTCGCGCGCGCAAAGGCGAGAAGTTCTACGAACTCGCGCAGGCGAACTCAGATGATGCCACTGCCCAACAGGGTGGCGATGCCGGCTCCTTCACAAGAGGCCAGCTTAAGAAGGAGATTGCTGACATCGTCTTCAATGCGGATCGGGGCTTTGTCACTGAACCCATGAAGCAGAGCAACGGGTTCCTCATTCTTCGTGTTGACGAGCGATTCAAGCAGGGTCTGGCCAGCATGGACGAAGTAGACCAGGAAATCCGTGAGAAGCTTTTCCGCCCGATGTTTGAACCGAAGATGCGCGAATACCTCACCAGACTCCGCACCGACGCGTTCCTCGAGATTCGCGATGGCTATCTGGATACCGGCGCCGCGCCCGGCAAAGACACGCGCTGGCAGGACCCCGCTCAACTTCGCGCCCCCACCGTCACCAAGGAAGAAGTTGCGAACAAGCTCGGCCACAAGAAGTTACTGTGGGCCATCCCGGTTCCCGGCACCCATCGCCCTGCCACCAGCAGTTCCCGTTAGGCGATAGAATGTTGCTCTCTATCCGATGAAATCGCCATTTGTAGCCGACCTCCAGCCGAATCAGCAGATCACGGCAACGTTCCTCGTGCTTCACAAGGACGTGAGGCAGAAGAAGACCGGTGAGCCGTTTCTGTCTCTCGTTCTAGGAGATCGTAGCGGAGACGTTGAAGCCAAGATGTGGGACAACGTCGCCGAGGTCGTCGAGACCTTTGAGAAGGACCACTTCATAAAGGTGAGAGGCGTCGCTCAGGTCTATCAGAACAAGCTTCAGTTCACCATCCACAAGTTGATGAAGATCGCCGACAGCGATGTCGATGCCGGCGATTACTTCCCCGCTTCTGAGCGCGACCCCGCCGAAATGTTCGCTGAGCTGCAGGGCATCATCGCCGGCTTCTCAAACCCGCATTTGAAGGGTCTGCTCAACGCCTTCTTCGACGATCCGGAAATTGCCCGCCGCTACCGTACCGCGCCCGCGGCCAAGACCATTCATCACGCCTGGCTGGGCGGACTGATTGAGCACGTGCTCTCCCTTTGCACCCTCTGCCGCCTGATTGCGCCCCACTATAAGGACGTCGATATCGACCTCATGCTCACCGGCGCCATCTTGCACGACATCGGCAAGATCTACGAGCTGAATTACGAACGCGGTTTCTCCTATTCCAACGATGGCCAACTCCTCGGCCACATCGTGATCGGGTTGCGCATGGTGGACGACAAGATTCGCGGCCTGGCGGATTTTCCGCCGCAGCTTCGCACTCTGGTAGAGCATCTGGTGATCAGCCATCACGGCGAACTCGCTTTTGGCTCGCCCAAGGTTCCGGTCTTTGCCGAAGCCATGCTCCTTCATCATCTCGATAACATGGATTCGAAGATGGAGTGCGTGCGCGGCCTCATCGCAAAAGACAAGCAGGTGGACGGTTTCTGGACTGGCTACAGTTCTGCGTTGGAGCGTTCCGTCTTAAAGAAAGCGCGCTATCTGGAAGGCCCCAGTGCGCCGCCGCCCGTGGCGCCGGATCCTCCCGTGAATGGTGAGTTCCGTTTGGAATCGCCGCGCCAGGCGCCGCCGCGTCCCCCGCAGCCTCCTCCGTCGTCTTCTCCGTTCGCTTCAAAACTGCAGAGCGCCCTGCAGCACAAGGAATGATCCAATGCGCCGCCCCGGTCCCCCTCGCGAAATCCCGCCGCCCCTAGAACTCGAGTGCCTCAAAGTTCTGTGGACTCTGCGCGAAGGCAATGTCCACGAAGTGCGCCAGGTCTTGTCTGAACGCCGCTCACTCGCCTACACCACGGTGATGACGCTGTTGGAACGCCTGGTGCGAAAGGGTGGCGTCAGCCGCCGCAAGGTCGGCCGTTCCTTCGTCTATGCCCCGCTGCTTGACCGCGACTGTCTCCGCCGCGCCGCCGTCAAGGAACTCATCGAGTCCTTCTTCGACAGCTCTCCGGAAGCGCTCACCGCTTATCTCCAAAATGGCGTTTCTGGATCCTCCGCCGCCGCCGCTGCTGCGTCTGACAACGGCTACACCGCGCCCCTAACCAGTGATCGCCTCGACCCCGCCTTGCTGTAGAATCCCACGTTCGCCCATCGCCTCGCGCAGCGCCTGATAGCCCGTAAATCTCACCGCATCGATCCCACACTGGCGCGCCGCCGCGACATAAGCCTCGATATCATCGCTATAGAAACACTCTTCAGCCGCGCATCCCGCTCGCCGCACCGCCTCTTCAAAAATGCGCGCATCCGGCTTCATGAACCCCATCTCGAACGACAACACGGCCTCATCGAAATGTTTCATTGCCCCACACTCCGCCCACAGCCGCTCCGCATGCAGTGCGTTTGTGTTCGACAACAAAACCATCCGGAACCGCCGTCGCAGTTGTTCGAAGAACGAAACCGGAATCAGAGTCTCGACATCGAAGATAGATCCCCAGACCTCGCCAAACTGATCCCATGCAAGGGCTTTCCCCAACAACTCACACATCGCCGCGTGGAACGCCTCACTCGTCATCTCGCCACGTTCATACTGCCCGGTGATGCTCGACTCCAACAGGCGCGCCCTCACCTCGTCCACTCGTAACCCGCACAGCGAAGCCATGCGCTCTGCCGCACGCCCCACGTGCAGCGGAACGATCACGCCACCGATATCGAAGATCATCGCGCGGTACGTCATGGCCTCCATTAGACAATCGAGCGCACCACGCCGCCCTCCACTCGCAGCGCCGCGCCGTTGGTGGCCGCCGACACCGGGCTCGCAACGTACGCCACCATCGCCGCCACTTCCTCCGTGGTCGCAAAACGTTGCAGCAAGGAACTGGGCCGCATGGTCTTGAAGAATTCCGCTTCCACCGCCGACCGGCTGGTGCCCTTTGCGGCTGCCAGACCGTCCACATACGCCACTACGCCCTCTGACGCCGTAGGCCCGGGCAACACGCAGTTCACGGTCACACCAGTGCCCGCCGTCGTTTCGGCCATGCCCCGGGAAACAGCCAATAGCGCCGCCTTAGACATGCCGTAATGAATCATCTCCGTCGGAATCTGCACTGCCGATGCGCTTGAGAGGAACACGATGCGTCCCCAGCCTGCCGCTTTCATGCGCGGCAGATAGTACCGGCTGAGGCGCACGCCGCTCAAGACGTTCACCTCAAAGAAGCGCCGCCACTCTTCGTCGGGAATCTCCTCAAACGGCTTCGGCCCGAAGATCCCCAGGTTGTTCACCAGGATGTCCACATCGGGAAACTTCGCGAATGCGATCTCCGCTCCAGCGACGGCAGCCAGGTCCGCTACCAGACCCTCGGCGGTTGCAACGCCAAGCTTGGTCAACGCAGCATCCACACGAGCCTGCGTACGGCCGTTCACAATGACGCACGCTCCTTCCGCTGCTAGCGCCGCGGCGATGGAGTACCCGATGCCCGACGTCGAACCAGTTATGAGAGCTTTCTTACCCGACAGTTTCAGATCCATACGGGGTGGGATGCTCAAGCGCGGTGAATGGCTTCCGCCACCCGGTTGGCCGATCGCGTCGCCGCTTCCTGACCCCACCCCAGGTTGTCGCAATATGCGCCTGCAAAGTGGATCCGTCCTGCCGGCTCAATAATCCGCGGCCAGAACTTTCGCATCTCCCCTGGCTTGTACGACGTTGTTTCGCAAGCCATCGCCCATGGGTCGCGCGACCAGTCCAATACCATGACTTGTTCAATATTCTCCGCCTTGCCGCCGTACTTCTGGCGGAACACGGCCAACGCCGCTTCCGGTTTGGTTGCGCCTTGCGCCGTGCCGGCGATCAACCCGCGCGTCGTCTCCACGTCCTCGGCCTGCGACCACGTATGCCCCAGAGCCGGATCGTCGAACACAATCGTCGCCGTAAGTCCTTCTTCCTTCCAAAACTTCGTGCGCGATTGAAACACCGGCCGCGAGGCCGTGTAGTAGGGCACATTCTCAATCGCCCATCGCTTCTCTGGCTCAAAGGCCGGTGTTACCGGAATCTGCCGCAGCATCACGGCCGACATACAGCACACCAGGTAATCGCCGTCCATATGCTTCTCCGCGTTGGCCTCGCGATAACGGACGGTCACGCGTTCCTTGCCTTGCTCAATGCCGGTCACCGGGCAACCCAGGCGCACCCTCTCGCCCAACTTCTTTGCGAAGGTATCGGTCATCAAGGAGTTGCCGCCCTTCAGCCGGAAGATGTTCGTGGGAAACAGGGGCACGCCTCGCCGTTGCAGCACGGCGTGATGCCACACGGCCTGCAACGCCGACCCCGACCCGCCAAACAATTTCACCGCTCCTGCCGACGCCCCCGCCTTTTGCAGCAATGCCGAAAGCGGTATCGCGTCCAGTGCTTCCAGGTCCTTCTGGTAGGGCTGATATTCATCGCGGATGCTGTCGGCGTAACTGTCCAGATACATGTGCGGCAGCTCCCACCACGCGCGCCGTTTCAGGAACTCTACTTCGCGTTGCGACAAACCAAGTGACGACAGCACGGCCGGATCTTGCAGTTGTTCCGGCGTGCGCGGCTTACCAGCAATCCAGCGAATGCCTGTCTTCCGCCGCGCGTCTTCCACCACCGGCAATCCGAACTCCTTCACATAGCCCCAGTACAATTCGTAGCCCGGCTTGGTGAAATGCTCTGCCCCGGCATCCACATAGAGCCCGTCGGCGAGTCCATCGCGCACGGTCTTTACGTGACCGCCAGGCCGTCCCGCGGCTTCCAGCACGGTCACCTCATGTCCACGTCGCATCAACTCGTAGGCACAGCACAATCCCGCAATCCCGCCCCCGGCCACAATCACTTTCTTGGGTCGCGCGGTCTGGGCGAAGGCCACAGCCCCAGCCGTTTGAATCAATGTCCGCCTCGTCATGCTCATGCCGATATAGCTTGTCAGAAATGGATCGGCCCCGCCACTGTTCCAGCGCAAAAATCACACCAACTCGATGTGACGCGCCGTTGCCCCCTTCACTGCCCGTAAGGGAATGGCGCGATCGAACGTCACCAATCGCCCCCCTTGGCGAACGGCCAGGCCAAGCAGATAGGCGTCGGTGATCTGGTTATGCCCTCGCAGAAGATTCAATGAGAATAGTCTGGTATCGAGCAGCGACTGGGCGGCTGGCCACGCAACGTGCGATGGCTGATCGCAGAATCGCTTCATTCTCCTCGCCACTTCCGCGCTCTGCGCTCCCTCAAGTCCCGCCGCCGGATTGCTCAGCACCCGGCACGCTCCGTTTACCGTCAATGGGCAAGTCGCCCACCCCATGTGTCCATGCCGCTCCAACCACTCATGGGCAGCCGAATGGTGGACGTGAGCAGGGTGAAACAGTGCTACCAAAACATTGACGTCTAGTAACCCGACCATCTACTCCTCATCGCGAAGGCGGTTTACAGTCTCAAGAGTGAGCAAGGGCGCATCCGCACGCACCGCGAAGGGTTTCACCCGGTTGCGTTCCACGCCCCCTGTCGCCGAGTACGTCTTCAGCGCGCGCCGCATCAGATCGGTGACGGTATGGCCCAGCGTCGTTTGGTGCCGCAAGGCAAGGTCCTTCGCCGCCAGCAGCACATCCTCGTCGATATCGATTGTCGTCCGCATTGCATCAAGCATATCGCATCACACATCAATCTCAATACCGGACCCTTCGGACCGAATCCATCCCCCTCCGTGTTACATTTGGATCGTCAAACATGAACCTGACTCGCGAGAAATCCCAGCTCATGAGCGCCTCCGAGATCGACCGTACTCTGGTGCGGTTGGCTCATGAAATCCTAGAGAAAAACGCCGATCTCGACCTCCTTTGCTTCATCGGTATCCGTCGCCGCGGTGTGCCTCTGGCGCAGCGAATGGCTCGTAAGATCGAGTCCCTGGAGCGCCATGCCATCCCCGTCGGCATTCTCGACATCAACCTCTATCGCGACGACTTGTCTACCGTCGGCGTCCAGCCGGTCCTGAACGGAACGGAGATCAACTTCTCCATCACCGGCAAGCACATCATCCTCATGGACGACGTGCTTTATACCGGGCGCACCATCCGCGCCGCGCTTGACGCCCTCTTCGATCAGGGCCGTCCCGCCAGCGTGCAACTCTTGGCACTCATTGACCGCGGCCATCGCGAACTCCCGATTGAGGCGCGCTACGTCGGCCGTATGGTGCAGACCACAGACATTGAAATTATCGAAGTGAAGTTCCAGGAGATCGACCAGATGGAAAAGGTACTCCTGGTTGAAAAAGTGACTGCGTAACCGGAGCCCCCCCATGCCTGCCGGACTGTTGGGAATCGAAGAGCTGAGCCGCGACGAAATACAGACCATTCTCGATCGCGCCCGCGACTTTCAAGGAACTGAGGATCATACCTTCACTAAGCTCGACATCCTGAAGGGGAAGATGGTCGTCAACATGTTCTTTGAAGCTAGTACCCGTACCCGTACCAGCTTTGAGATCGCCGAAAAGCGCCTTAGTGCGGAGATTGTCTCCATCACCGCCTCTGGCTCCAGCGTGTCTAAGGGCGAATCCCTGGTCGACACACTGAACACGCTCAACGCCATGCGGCCGCACGCCATTGTGATGCGCCATTCGGCCTCCGGCGCGCCGCACTTCCTGGCGCGCCACATGTCCACGCCCATCATTAACGCCGGCGACGGAGCGCATGAACATCCCACGCAGGCGCTGCTGGACGCCCGCACGATACTCGACGTCAAACAAAAGCTCGACGGCTTGCGCGTGGCCATCATCGGCGACATCTTTCACAGCCGCGTCGCCCGTTCCAACATCTTCTTGCTCTCTAAGTTCGGTGTCGATATCGTGCTCTGCGGTCCGGCCAGCCTGCTGCCGCGTGAGCTCGCCCAAACGGCTCCCGGAGTTCGCCTCACCCACCGCATTGAGGACGCCATCGCCGACGCCGACGTCATTATGATGCTGCGTGTTCAATTGGAGCGCCAGCATGAACCCGCGTTCCCCTCCGGCGAGTATTTCCGTTTCTACGGTCTGCGCCTGGAACACCTCAGCCTCGCCAAGCCCGATGTCATCGTGATGCATCCGGGTCCCATCAATCGGGGCCGCGAAATCTCCTCCGAAGTAGCCGACTCCCAGCGTTCCATGATCCTCAACCAGGTGGAAAACGGCATTGCCGTCCGCATGGCGGTCCTGGAACGCGTGCTCGCACAAAGGAACTAGTCCATGTCCCGGTTAGTTATTAAGAACGGCCGCGTCATCGATCCCGCCTCGCACCGCGACGGGATCGCCGACGTCGCTATCGAAGACGGCCTTATCGCCGCCATCGGATCCGATCTCGACACCACCGGCGCCGAAGTCTACGACGCAACAGGCCTGGTGGTGACGCCCGGTTTGATCGACATGCACGTACATCTTCGCGAGCCTGGTTTCGAACACGCGGAGACCATTGAGACTGGTTCCCGTGCCGCCGCCGCCGGTGGCTTCACCAGCATCTGCTGCATGCCGAACACGGCTCCGATAAACGACAGTCCCACCGTCACCAGTTACATCATTGAGCGTGCCCGCCGCCACGCCGCGGTCAACGTCTTTCCCATTGGCGCCATAACCAAAGGCAGCAAGGGTGATGAGTTGGCTGCTATCGGCTCGATGAAACACGCCGGCGTAGTTGCCATCTCAGACGACGGCCGCCCCGTCATGAACGCTCGCGTGATGCGGCGCGCCATGGAGTCGGCTAACTCCTTCGGATTGCCGGTGATCGACCATTGCGAGGACCTCAACCTCAGCGCCGGGGGCGACATGCATGAGGGCCTGGAGTCCGTGCGTTTAGGCCTGCGCGGCATTCCCGGCGCGTCTGAAGACGTTATGGTGGCGCGCGACATCCTGCTCGCCGAAGTCACCGGCTGCCGCTTTCACGTTGCCCATATCTCAGCGGCGAACTCAGTGGGTATGGTCGCCTTCGCCAAATCGAAAGGTCTCGCCGTCACCTGCGAAGTCACCCCGCACCATTTCGCCCTTGCCGATTGCGACGCCATACCCTACGACAGCAACTATAAGATGAGACCGCCGCTGCGAGGCAGGCGCGATATCGCAGCTGTCACTGAAGGCTTGGTGAACGGAGCCATCGACGCCATCGCCACCGATCATGCGCCGCATGCTGGTGACGACAAAATGCAAGAATTGGAGAAATGCCCCTTCGGTATCATTGGTCTGGAGACGGCCATCGGCCTATCTCTCGAACTGCTGGTACACACCGGCAAAATCACGCTGGCGAAGATGGTGGAACTTTACAC
This sequence comes from Bryobacteraceae bacterium, assembly GCA_039934475.1. Taxonomy (GTDB): domain Bacteria; phylum Acidobacteriota; class Terriglobia; order Bryobacterales; family Bryobacteraceae; genus JBDTMC01. The sequence continues at coordinate 20,117 of JBDTMC010000073.1, forward strand.
CATTGGCCCTGCGCGCATCGTGGGACTCCACTCCCAGCGAGGGCGCCTTGCCGCCGGTCTCCCAGCCGATGTCACCATCCTCGATACGGCGTACGAGTGGACTTACGATGTCAACGCGACGGCCTCAAAAAGCCGCAACTCGCCGTTCCACGGCCGCTTGTTCCGCGGCGGCCCTGTGGCTACCATCGTCAACGGCCAATTTGTCTGGCAGCGCAACTAACCGGTAGCGGCGACCTGATTCGCCCGCCGTTCCGCATCCGTTAAGGAAACGTCCATGGATATGATCGAAGACCGAGCCAGTTCGCTCCCGCGCCGGGGCTTGGTGTTATTGCTGATTCTTGTGTTCGCCCTTTTCCTGGGCGCCAAGACGATTGCCAGTTACATCATCGAATACGAGTGGTGGAAGGAGATCGGCCAGCTTCCCACGTGGCTCAGTATGCTCTCCTACGGCTTCGTCCCCACCGCGGGCGCGGCCGTGCTCTGTTTCGTTGTCCTCTGGATTGCTCACGCCAGCGGCATGAAGCACGGCGGCGTCAGCCTTGGCCGCTATCCGTTATATACAAAACTCGCTACCCTCGCCCTTCTGCTTGTCGGCATCCTTGTCGCTGCCGCCACCATCGATTCCTGGAGCATAGTCCGCTATTTCGGCGGCATGTCCCTTCCTGCTGACGCTGCCGGATGGCGCGATCCCGTCTTCAACCATCCGCTCCGTTTCTATTTCTTCGACCTGCCGTTTTACAACACCCTCCTGCGCTTATTCCTCGTTCTTTCCTTCATCGCCGGCCTGCTCTACTGGGCTACGGGCCGCGCTTGGGAGCTTCGCAGCACCATCTCGGGCTGGCAGGGGCCGGTCTCCTTTGACATCCGCGATCTCCGCCTCTCCACTGCCTTCGAATCGAAGTTTCTGCGCGTCATGGGCGCGCTGTTCCTGATGGGTCTGGCGGTCAGCTTTTATCTCGACCGCTACGACATGTTGTTCCAGGATCACGGCAACTCCCTTGTCGGCGTCGATTACGTGGCGGACCATGTGGGCCTTCCGCTGCAATACGTCGCAGTAGCCGCGGCTGGCGCCACAGCCATCCTGATTCTCTTTGGGCGCGTTCGCGTTCTCGTGTTACTGGTTGTCGTCCTGGTGGTGAAGGCGATCGTCCCAGGGCTCGTGAATTCCTTCTTCGTACGCCCGAATGAGATTTCGATGCAGAAGCCCTACATTCAGCGCCACATCGAGGCAACCCGGTCCGCCTATGGGCTATCGAACCGTTCGCGGGAGACAGACTATCCAGCCACGCTGGAGGCCAACATCGATGCCGCCAAATATAAGCCGATGCTCGATAACGTCCGCCTGTGGGATTGGCGCGCCTTTCACGATACCGTTACCCAGATTCAGGCGCTACGTCCCTACTACGTCTTCCACGATACGGACGTCGACCGTTATGTGATCGATGGTCAGGTCCGTCAGATGCTGCTCACACCGCGTGAACTGGATGTCCGCCAAATCGGCGACGCGCGCGCTCGTTGGATCAACTCCCGTTTCATCTATACACACGGTTATGGCGTCGTAATGGCGGAAGCGAACCGCATTACCCGCGAGGGTCTGCCGGTGATGCTCATCCAGGACGCACCGCCGAAAGTACAGAACGCCAGCCTCAAACTCACTCGTCCGGAAATCTACTACGGCGAAGTCACGCACGAGCCGGTCTACGTCCACACCTCGCAGCCCGAATTTGACTATCCCGCGGGCGCCGAGAATGCCCATACACAATACGCCGGAACGGGCGGAATTTTGGTGAACTCGCCGCTGGTGAAACTGGCCGCTGCGGCCAGTGAAGGCGACTGGAACCTCCTTCTCACCAGCTACCTGACTTCGGACACGCGCATGATGATCCGGCGTAACATCCGCGAGCGGCTGGGTGTGGTCGCCCCGTTCCTGCATTGGGACCCGGATGCCTATCTCGTTCTTACACCGGAAGGACGCCTCGTCTGGATGGTTGATGGATACACAACCTCCGATGCTCATCCCTATTCGCGCATGATCGGGCTCGACGAGGTCGGCGGCATCAACTACATGCGCAACTCCGTGAAGGCCACTGTCGATGCTTATTCCGGTGAGATCCGCCTCTATGTGTTTGACCCCGCCGACCCGGTGATCCAGGCTTATCACCAGTTGTTTCCGCAGTTGCTGCTGCCGGAATCGGCTATGCCGGCTGTGTTGCGGGCACACGCGCGCTATCCCGAATTGCTCTTCCGCACGCAGGCCGAACTCTACTTGCGGTACCACATGCGTAATCCCGAGTCCTTCTATAACAGCGAG
>JBDTMC010000074.1:0-22401 GCA_039934475.1 Bryobacteraceae bacterium
GAGAAACCGGGGATGATCGAACTGGGCCGGAATGCCCATAGAGATCGTCAGGTCGTAGTGCCCCATCCATGCCACATCAAGGCCGGGCACGGAGATAATGGGGTGCAGATTCTCGTACGCCTTCACTGTCTCCAGAATCGCAATCACCATGACATCTTCATTCGCTTTGGGAAAGTAAGAGGGTCCTTGGGCGCGGTAGTTGTCATGCGCCACTCCCAAAGCGACGCCGCGGCGTCCGACGGGCGGATACTTCAACGCGGCGACGCAATCTTCCATTTCGGCGCGGGTCTCGACGCGAGGGATCATGACACCCATGGCCCCGAGGTCGAGGACGCGGGAGAGCGGAGCCATGCGTAGATCCGGCACCCTCACCATGGGAACAATTCCCGCGGCCTTGCAGGAGGCGATCATCTCAGCGGCCAGAGCGAGGTCGCACCGGCCGTGTTCCATATCGTAAATCACAAACTCCATCCCAGCGGATGCGAGCATGTGAGCGATCCCGGGAGTGAACAACTCCAGCACCATCTGGCCGAAGCACACGCCTCCGTTTTTCAGCTTTTCCTTTACCGGATTCATGCGCCCGTCTCCAGCCGGCGGAGTTTATGATGCTCGAGTTTCTTCCGGAAGCCGGGACGGTCGAGTACTTCGCGATTCACTACATTTGCTGGAGCCTCGCCGCGGCTGACGGCGAGCACGCCTTCGCAATCAATGCGTCCCATGTCGCGAAACAGTTCTTCGGTCCAGCCGACAGAATGCGAGGTAAGAATAACGTTCTCCAATGTGCAAAGCGGCGAGTCGGTGGGCAACGGCTCCGCGGCAAAGACATCCAACGCCGCGCCCGCAATCCGCCCCGCCTGCAGGGACTCGACCAAGGCGGCTTCGTCAACAATCGGCCCGCGTGCGGTATTGATCAGATAGGACGTTGGCTTCATCATGGCGAGTTGCGCCGCGCCAATCAGGCCGCGGGTCTGCGGTGTGAGAGGGCAGTTCACGAGGACATAATCCGACTCCCGGAGCAGTTCCTCCAGGCCTGTCAATTGTACTCCGATCGCAGCGGCTTTCTCGGGCGTCGTATAAGGATCGAACGCGAGGAAGCGACTCACGCCAAATTGCCCTAAGAGATGCAGGGCCGCGGTGGCAATGTTCCCCATACCGATGGTGCCTATAATGCGATCCCGCGGTTCACGCCCCAGCGGGCGGGTGCTTTCGGCCCAACGGCCCTGGCGCACCAGACGGTCCTTTCGCAGGAGGTTGTGCGACAGGGCAAGCACGAATAAGACGATCGATTCCGCCATGGGCTTCACCACGCCCTCAGGCGTGATGTAGAGCGCAACATCGTTGGCCGTGCAGGCGGCGACATCCACATTGTCATAACCGACGCCGCAACGGCCGACAGCGCACAATCGTGACGCAGCGGCGAGCGATGCTGCTGTTACTTTTGGCTTGAGGCTGACTAGTACGTCGTAACCATTCAACTGTTCCGGCGCATATTCGGCTTTGTATTCCGGCAGAAACTCGTACGACACGGCGGGATCCGCATCGAGCAGAGCCAGCCCGATATCGGGAAAAACCAGATGGCCCTGTTCATCGAGGAAATCGGCGGAGAAGCCCGCCCGGAAGTTGTTTGGTCCGATCATCGGACCTATTCTATCCGAAGTGCGATCCGCTACTTCTGGTAGACCAACGACTGCCACTCGTTGTCATCGATCTGGTCGATCTCTTGGAGCGCTGCCAGCGACAGTCGGACACGGTCCATATCGCGTGTCAGGAAGCCCGAGGTGATGAGCCGGCCGCCCGGTCGTAGGATGCGACTGAGGTCCGCGGCCAGCATGCCGAGGGTGGTGGCGTTGATGTTGGCGACGATGGTATCGACCGACTCGGTGGCCACCGCCTTTACGGAGCCGGCAAACAAATGGACGGTGATGTCATCGCGGTGGATGTTGGCATCGGCAACTTCGACCGAATCGACATCGATATCGCAGGCGATCACCGAGCCTGCGCCCAGCCGCACGGCGGCGACGGAAAGAATACCGGTGCCAGTGCCGACGTCCAGCAGCGTGCCACCGGTCTTCAGATGCCGTTCCAGACCGAGGAGCGCCAATTGCGTCGCTTCGCTGGTGCCGGTGCCATAGGCGCGGCCGGGGTGCATTTCGATGCGGACGCGGCCGGCGGGAGTTGGATCTTCCATCCAGTCCGGTATCAAAAAGAGCCGCTGGCCCAAGGCAATGGGTTTCCAGGTCCGCTCCCATTCGGATACCCAGTCGCGATCCGCCTCTTCGCGCCACACGCCGCCAACTTGCTCCTGCACGGCGTCGATGCGAAGTTCGAAGAATGCCCGCAGTCCGTGATCTTCTTCGACGATGCCGGTAGCTCCCTGTTCAAACAACTCCGCCGATAGCAGGTCCTTGCCCGATTCCGGGCAGGGAATTGCCAAAGACCAACTCATCCTTGCACCCGCTTCTCCATACCGGCCCAGAATCGTTCGCGGATGATCATCTTGCGGATTTTTCCCGTGCCTGTTTTTGGCAGCGGCTCATCGGTGAACTCAATGAGACGAGGCAGTTTGAACTTGCCGAGGCGATCTTCGAGAAACGTTAGCAATTCGGCGGAGGTGAGGGTGCTATCGGGCTTGCGGACCACGATGGCGACGGGCACCTCGCCCCACTTAGGGTCTGGCGCAGCCACCACCGCGCACTCGTAGACATCGGGGTGGGCGAAAATCGCCTTCTCCACTTCGATAGAAGAGATGTTCTCGCCGCCGCTGATGATGATCTCTTTCTTGCGGTCGACGATGTGGATATACATTTCCTCGTCCCAAACGGCCATATCACCGGTGTGGAACCAGCCATTGCGAATGACCATGGCAGTCGCTTCCGGCTCGTGGAAGTAGCCCTCCATGACATTGTCGCCCCGTACCACCACTTCGCCGATGCTTTGCCCGTCTTTCGGAACATCGTTGTCCGACAGATCGACCACACGAAGCTCAGTTCCTGGTATGGCCCAGCCGGCCATCGCCTGGCGGCGGTAACGCTCGGTTTCGCTTGTGACCACGAGACCCGGCTTCAACCGTCCGATTGTCGCTACGGGGGCGGTCTCAGTGAGACCGTAGCCAGCCACACACCTGCACCCGATCGTCTTTTCCACCCTCTCGATCAGCTCGGGGGAAGCCGCCGCGCCGCCGATCATGATGCTGCGCAGGCTGGACAAGTCGTAGTCCTTCACGGTTGGGGTGTTGATGAGCGCGTTGGCCATTGTGGGCACCAGGCTCATGTCTGTGGCGCGGTGCTGCTGGATCATGCCTAAGACGCTGACGGGTTCGAACCGCCGCACCATAACCTGCTTCACGCCCAATAGCGTTGAGGCTTGCGGCCGTCCCCACCCGTTGGCGTGGAAGAGCGGGATGGTATGCAGATCGACGACGGTATCCGGATCCTGAAACTGCAGGGCCACGCTCATCCCATGCAGGTAGAGGGTGCGATGCGTGAGACCGACGCCCTTCGGATTGCCGGTGCTGCCGCTGGTATAGAACAGTTCGGCCAGCGAGTTCTCGTCGTAGGCGAAGATGTCGGCTCGCTGTGGCGTCCCTTCGGCGAGCAATTGCTCGTAAGTGAAGTCGGCCAGTGGAAGCGCGTCGTCCAACGTCACGTAGCGGGCTATCTCCGGACATGCTGGTTTGAGCTTCTCTACCAGTGGCGCAAAGTCGTTTTCAAACAGCAGCATTTTGGCGCCGGAGTGATTGAGAATCCCGATCAGTTCCTGGGGGGCGAGGCGCACATTCAGCGGCATCACGATGCCGTGCGCCATGGGCACACCGTAATAACCCTCCAGCAGTTTATGCGTGTTGAAGCTGAGGTAGGCGACGCGGTCACCGGGCTGGATTCCGTGGCCGGGCAGTGCAGCCGCCAAGCGTTCCGCGCGGTCGGCGAATTGGCGGTATGTAAACACCTGCTCTCCGCAGATGATGCCGACTTTGTGGCCGAAGATGTCGGCGGCCCGGTGGAGAAACCGGATGGGTGTGAGTGGTACAAACATGGTGAACCTGTTGCGATTGCTCTCGCAATACTACACCTTTAAGATCTTCTTCTTTACGGCGTAGAGTACTAGTTCCGCCGTGTTGTGGAGGTTCAGTTTCTGCATGAGGTTCACGCGGTGTGTTTCCACAGTGGAGACGCCAAGGTTCAGCAGTGTCGCGACATCCTTGTTGGTCTTGCCTTCCGCCAGCAGTTGCAGAACCTGCTTCTCTCGTTCCGTCAACAGGTCGTAGGAGTCCTGCAGACCCTCGCGCTGAAGGCGTTGCATGTAGTCATCCAGCAGAACCTCTGCCACGGCCGGGCTGAAGAACGGTTTTCCGCGAGCTACCTCTTTTACGGCGCGCAACAGGTCCGGCTCGGCCGAATCCTTTAGCAAATAGCCTTTGGCACCGGCGGAGAGCGCCCGCAGTATGTACTCTTCATCTGAGTACATGCTGAGGATGATGACCGCGACATTTCGGTTCTTGCGCGTGATCTGGGCGGCCGCTTCAATGCCGTTCAATTCGGGCATCGCGATATCCATAATCACGACGTCGGGCTGGAGTTCCTCGGCGAGGCGCACGGCTGCGCGGCCATCCGATGCCTCACCGACGACGGTGATCCCTGGTTCGGCGGCGAGCAGGTAGCGCACGCCTTTGCGCAGAACATCGTGATCGTCGGCCAACAAAACTCGAATATCGCTCATGTGTCGGTGCGAAGCGGAAGCCGGACTTTCAAACGAGTGCCGCCACCCGGCTGCGACGCGATCTCCATTGTGCCACCAAGCTCCCTTACGCGTTCCTCAATCCCGAGCAATCCGGCGCCAGCTGTAGGAGACTCCGCGTGGAACCCGACTCCGTCGTCCTGCACACAGACCGTCACCTCGCCGTTTTCTCCGCTCACGGAGACGGCAATCTTCTTCGCATGCGCGTGCTTGGCGCAGTTAGTCAGGCTCTCCTGGACGATGCGATAGACGTAGACTTTGTGCTGCTCGGGGAGGCCATCCAGTTCGCCTGCTATCTCCACGGAGACGGGCAGTCCGGTGTGCTTGCCGAACTCGCGGGCCTGACGCTGCAGCGCGGGGCCGATTCCGAGGTCGTCCAGCACGCTGGGCCGCAACCCCGCGGCGAGTTCGCGAATTGTTCGCAAGCTCTGCTCGGCGAGTTGTTTCGTTTCCGTCAGGTGCTCGCTGAACGCGCCGTCGGTCGAGTGGCGCAGGCGATCGAGCGTCCCCAGTTCCATGCGTAGGGCAGTCAGCTTTTGGCCCACTTCGTCGTGCAACTCGCGGGAGATCGCCTTGCGCTCGTCCTCCTGGGCATGACGGAGTTGCATCGACAGGTTGCGCATCTCGTCGCCGGTGCGCTGGGCAGCCTCATGCTGTTCGAGGAAGCGCCGTTCGAGCCAGGAAATACGAACCACGCTAGCGGCAGCAATCAGGATTCCGGCTAACAAGCTGAGCGCCATCACCCTCTGGACGTCGTCGCGAAACGACTGTTCGCTTTGGTTTACGGCTTCAAACTGCTTGCGGTAAAAGGTGTCGTTAACGCGCCGAATCTCGTCCGTAATGGCGAGAATGGATTCCCGCCGCGGCCGCTGCTCCTGGCGGAGAAAGTAAGTGCCATGCAACGACCGTTCGGCCGGCGCCCATTTGAAGACGGGCTCCACTGAGGACCAGTAGGAATCGGCGATCTGGTGCAACTGACGCAGCGTGGCGGCGTTGCGCTGATCCGCATTTTTCTCTAACGTGGCGATGCTGTCTGTGATGGTGGCGCGGAGAGCGCTGAAGCGGGTGCGGTAATCGCTGTTCGTGTCCGGGGAAGAGTCGAGCAGGAACTCGCGAATCAATACGCTTGTGCGGAACAGGTTGCGGGTGACGTCATCCAGAATTCGGTGGCTGCGCTCCTGCTCATTCTGCATGGTCCGGATCTGTTCGTAGATCTGGCGGCTGCGCCGGAGGGCGTTGAATGCGGGCAGCACCATCAAGGCCAGCAAAGAGAAGAGAGCAATGGAGAAAGCGGTCCAGGTGCGGTAACGCCAATGGCGAGATACAGCCCGTTTTTCGACAATCTCCGGTCTTTTCAGGATGGGGTGAGGCACCTACACCGAAGGATACTGAAATCCAGGAATTGATGCGAACCGTAGTGCTAGTCGCTGGCGTTCTCGCCATGGCGTCCGCTTTTGCCGCGGACCTGGACACCCATTTTCGCTCCAATTCCGACCTCGTTCTAATCAATGCAACCGTGGTGGACGGGCACGACCGCATTGTGACCCACCTGGACCGGGATCAATTTCGCGTACTGGACGGACGGCAGGAGATGCGGCTGACGAGTGTTGCCGTGGAAGAGACCCCCGTCTCTGTGGTGGTGCTGCTGGACGCTAGTGGCAGTATGAAACGGGTGATGAGCCAGTCTGTGGCTGCGCTTGACGTATTGCTGGACTCCCTGCGGCCGGATGACGAGGTAAGCCTGCTGGCAATCCACAATGGTGTCAAGACGGTGCTGCCCTTCACGCAGGATTTCGGCACGGTTCGCGAGGCTGCCCGCCTGTTGACCGCTAGTGGCCCAACGGCACTCCTTGATGGCATCGGGGCCGGATTCTCAATGGGGCGTCATGCTCGCTATCCGCGGAAGGCACTGATGATCTTTTCCGATGGAGGGGAGCGCGATAGCCGCTTTGAATGGCGGGAAGTAAGATCTATGGCGCGGGAGTCTGGGATGCGTCTGTTTCCGTTTCTGGTGTGGTCGGCGGCAGATGACTTTCAATGGGAGCAGGCGGAGTTGCGGGCTATGGCCGAGGATACGGGCGGCAGGCTCTACGCCGTGTCGCGGGCCAGGAACCTGACGGCGGAAGTGGCGAAGATTCCGCTGCACCAGCAGTTTGTGCTCGCGTTTGCACCGGACGAAGCGGAGCGGGACGGTCGATTCCGGAGGGTGAAAGTAGAGCTGCGCAATACCTCGAAAGACCTTCGAGTGTTTTGGAAGCACGGCTATTTTGCGCCGAATGAAGAGTAGCTGAAGTGGGCGTGTCGCGTACACGGTCTCTTCTGGCACACACTCGCCTGGTGTTGATGGCCGGCTTTGGTGGGCTTCTGCTTCTGATGGCTTTCGCCGAGATCGACGGTATGCGCGCCGTCGCCGAAATTCAAGATACCAGCGACAGCATCCGCGAAGGCTTCTTGCTGCGGACGCGGGTACTGGAGCGTATCCGGGCGGACCTATACGTTTCCGGTACTTATGTCCGCGACTACGTCCTGGAACCGGATAGCGGCAAAGCCGAGGGACACCGGTTTAGCCTGCTGGAAACCCGGACCGACATGGACAGCGCACTGCGGCAGTACCGTGCGTTGCTCAGCGGTAAGGAGAGACAACCGTTTGAAGGCCTGGAAGAAGCTCTAGCGGATTACTGGCGTGTACTGGAGCCAACGCTGGGTTGGAGCCCGGAGCAGAGGCAGGAACACGGGTACGTCTTCCTGCGTGACGAGGTCTTTCCACGGCGAACCGCTGTACTCGGGATCGCCGATCGGATCGGTTCAATCAACGAATCGCAATTAAACGCAGGCAAGGTCAGGGTGCAGGAGACGTTTGCACAGTTCCGAAGACGGCTCACCATCGCTCTCGGCTTAACTATCGGGCTGGGCCTGCTGCTGGCGGCCTTTAGCATTCGCCGCATTCTGGGATTGGAATCGGAGACTGCGGAGCGCTATCGCGAAATCTCCGACGCGCGAACGGAGTTAAAGGAGCTATCGGCCAGGCTGGTGGAGGTACAGGAGAATGAGCGGCGGTCGATCTCGCGCGAATTGCATGACGAAGTGGGGCAGGCCCTCAGCGGTACGCTGGTGGAGATGGCGAACCTTTCTACCTTGGTCCGGGCGAACAATCTGGATGGGATTCAATCCAAGGCTGCGGAGATTAAGAAGGAGATCGAGCATTCCATTCACATCGTGCGGAACATGGCACTGCTGCTGCGGCCTTCGATGCTGGATGACCTGGGGCTTGTCCCGGCGCTGGAATGGCAGGCGCGCGAAGCCGGGCGACGGAGCGGACTGAGCGTTAAAGTAGCCGCCGAGGACGTGTCTGAGAACCTTCCCGAGGAGCACAAGACTTGTATTTACCGCGTGGTTCAGGAGGCGCTGCACAACTCCCTGAGGCATGCCGAGGCCAGTGCGGTGCTGGTTAGCGTACGCCAAGAGGAGAATCGCATCCTGCTGAGCATCGAGGATGACGGCAAAGGGTTCAATATTGGTCATCGAGGAATGGGTTTACTGGGGATGAAAGAGCGAGTAGAAAGACTGAACGGCGATTTCGCTGTGGATTCGGCCGTGGGCCACGGTACCGTGGTAAGAGTGGCTCTGCCGATGGGTACAACATCATGAACACGATCCGAATCCTTCTCGCCGACGATCACACGGTGGTACGCAAAGGCCTGCGGATGCTTCTAGAGGGCCAGGCAGGGTTCAGCGTGATCGCGGATGCGGCTGACGGGCGCGAGGCGGTAGCGCTTGCCGAGATGCACTCGCCCGATGTCGTGGTTATGGACGTGGCCATGCCAAGCCTCAACGGGATTGAAGCGGCGCGCCAGATCGTGATGAAGGCTCCACGAACGGCTGTGGTGTTTCTGAGTATGCACTCCGACGAGGCCTACGTGCTAAAGGCTTTGAAGGCCGGCGCGCGAGCCTACCTGCTGAAGGACTCGGCGGAGTATGACCTCATCAACGCCATTCGCGCCGTGAATGAGGGCAAGGCATTCTTTAGCCCGGCGATCAGTAAGATGCTGGTGGAAGACTATATGACTCAGATGCGGGGTCGAGGGGTGGAAGACAGCTATGAACTGCTTACCACTCGAGAGCGCGAGATTCTGCAGCTGTTGGCGGAGGGTAAGAACAACAAGGAAGTGGCCGGACTGCTGAACCTCAGCCTCTACACGGTTGAGACACATCGCAGCAACATCTTTCAAAAGTTGAACCTTCATAGCAGCGCGGAGTTGATTCTGTATGCCGTGCGGAAGGGCGTCATCAGTTGACCGTGGGTCATTGTCATTGCGGGCTCTGGTGGTCGCTCGCTTACGGTCGCGGCTTCCGTTTCGGTAGTGGGAGAGTCGAGGGAATTTTATCTTCCTTTAGCGGAGTACTCCGGTGGTGAAGTCGACTATGGCGCGTTGCGTCTGGTAATCGTAGCGGGCGGTGGAACTCGCGATTTGCGCTGACGTCAGATTCAACTGGGCCTGGCTCAACTCGACGATCGAGGACAGCCCTAGTTCATAGCGGCTTTGGGCCAGTCCAAACGCCAGTTGCGCCTGTTGGAGTAGCTGCTCCGTCAAGGAGAGGCGATCGTAGGCGGTGGAAGCGTTGAGGTAGGCCACACGCACATCGCGAGTGAGCATGTTCTCCAGATCGTTCACGTTCTGGGTGGCGGCCTGTGCGCGCAGGCGCGCCTCGGCGCCGCGACTCTTATAAAGACCGCCGTTGAAGATCGGGATATTCACGTTCACGCCGACAGCGCCATAGCTTCCTGGTACCGTGGCGTCCCCCGTGGGCACGAAACCGGCTGTTCCCACCAGCCCGATGCTGGGATAGAAGAGCGCGTGTTCCGCCTTGGCGAACCGATCGGCCGAACTCTGCTCAAGCCGCAGGCTTTTCAGTTCGGGACGGTTTTGAATTGCTTCCGCGATGAGCGTTTTTTGCTGGTCGGGAAGGGGATCGGGAAGCGGTTCTTCCGCTACTACGAACGATGACTCATTGGGTAATCCCATGGCGGCGGCCAACTGCGCCTGGGCCGACTGGCTATCGTTCAAGGCCTGGGCGAGCAGCAGCTTGGCATCCGCCAAATTGACGTTGGCGAAACTGACGTCGAGCGTGGATTTCAATTTGCTTTCTGCGAGTGCTGTGATCTGATCGGACACTAACTGGCGCGCTTTAACGGTCTCCTCAGCGACGGTGAGTACGGATTGCGCACGTAGGACGCTGAAGTATGCCCGGCTGACGGCTAATAGTATTTGGGCGCGGGTGGATTCAGTTATCTCGTCCTGGGCTTTGGCTTTAAAGTCAGCGCTGGCCACGAGATTGCCGGTTCGCCCAAAGTCAGTCACCATCTGGGTGAGCGAGATACCGGTTCCGATGCGGTTGTAGACGACCGGGTTGTTGAGGGCGCCTGCCGCGAGACGGCTGCCGGCGTCAGCGCCGACGCCGGTAAGGCTGCTGTACAACGTTGGCGAGTAGTTCGCTCTGTACTGAGCGGGAATTTGGTGCGCGGCGGCGGCGTTGAGGCGTGCCGCGGTGAACTGCGGGTTATTCTGTATGGCGAGGCGGCGCGCCTCTGCGAGCGTAAGGTGCATGCGCGGCTGGGCCGTCATCGGAAGTTGACATGCAAATGCGGCCAGCACGGCGATGCTCGATTTCCAGCGCAACATCAGTGGGAACTCCTCAATCGAACAGCGCCAAAGCCACTCTGTCGGCCGGCGTAGATCAACACGTAGGCGGCAGGCACCAGAAAGACGGTAAGCAGGACGGAGACGCTCAACCCGCCGAGCAGGGCGCGCGCCAGTGGCGCGTAAGATTCGCTGCCTGCGCCGAGTTTAAGCGCCATCGGCATGAGGCCGATGATGGTGGCAAGGGAGGTCATTAGTACGGGCCGGAGGCGGACGCGGCAAGCCAGCGCTACGGCTTCCTTTACTGCCATGCCTTCGCCTTGAAGGTGCCTTGTGAACTCGACGATCAGAATGCTGTTGGAAACCGCGATGCCGACGAGCATCACGACGCCCATGAGCGACATCACGTTCAACGTAGTGTTGGACAGCCAGAGGGTCAGAATGACGCCCGTGAGTCCTGGCGGCACGGCGAGCAAAATGATGAAGGGATCGACGAAGGACTGGAACTGCGCCACCAGCACGAGGTAGAGCAGGACGACGGCGAGACAGAGCCCGAGGGCAAAGCTGGTAAACGAGACACGCATGCCCTGCACCATGCCGCGCAGGGTCACGGTGAGGCCTTGTGGAACGGCGGTTTTCGCGATGATGGCATCGATGGAGGTAGCGATGCGGCCGAGATCTTCGTTAAGCGGCCGGACATAGATGTCGATGGTTCGGCGGAGCTGGTAGTGATCCACTTCGGTGGGCGATTTGATTCGCCTGAGGGTGCTGATCATGTCGAGCCGTGTAGGATCTTTGGCGCCGCCGGCGCGCAGCGGGATGGCGCGGAGGTCGGACATGGTTTTCACCTGATTCTCGGGATACTGGACGGTGAGCATGTAGTCGTTGCCGGTAACGGGGTCGATCCAGAAGCTGGGCGCGATCATCGCGTTGGATGTGAGTGCTGTGATGACGTTGTGAACAACCTCTTTTTGATCGAGGCCAAGTTCGCTGGCCCGGGTGCGATCCACATCCAATTGCAGAGCGGGGTAATCCACATCCTGCGGGATGAACACATCGGCTACGCCTGGGATCTGGCGGATCTGGGCTGACAACTTGAGGGCGGTGTTGAAGGAGCGTTCCATGTTGGAGCCGGCTACCTGAATGTCGATGGGCGCGGGCAGACCGAGGTTTAGAACGGCATCGACCAAGCCGCCGGACTGGAAGTAGGCGTTCAGTTCTGGCAACTCCGTCCCGATGCGTTTCTTCACTTGCGACATGTAGTCGTAGCTACCCGTCTTGTGGTCTTCCTTGAGGCTGACCTGCACGAAGGCGGTGTGCATGGCGGAGTTGGTGGTGTAAATGGCGGAGAAGTCCGGCGTGGCGCCGATGTTTGACACGATGATGCCGAGATCGTCCGGCGAAACCACTTCCCGGACCAGTTTTTCTACCTTGGCCACCTCATTCTCAGTCACGGCGAGGCGTGTACCGGTGGGTGCTTTGAGGTTGATGACGAACTGCCCGGCGTCGGTGCGGGGGAAGAACGACAGACCGAGTAACGGGAAGAGGCCGAGGCTGAGGACGAAGGTGACGGTGAAGGCAACCAGGGTAAGAACGGGCCGGCGCAGCGTAACAGCCACCATGCCGTCATAGAACTTGAGGAAGGATTCGAAGCGGTTATTGAACCAGATATTGAAGCGGTCACCGATCGACCACCACCGCCGTGGCCGCGCGACCCCCACAGGCACTTCGTTAGAGGGCGTCCCGTGGTGCGCCGCCTTGATGAAGCGGGCGCAGAACAACGGCACCACCGTCATCGCCACAGCGTAGGAGGCGAACAGAGACAAGGCGACCGCCAAAGCCAATGCGGAGAAAAGGAACTTACTGACGCCATAGAGGAACGTCACGGGAAAGAACACAACCACCGTAGTGAGGGTGGCGGCGAGCACCGGCAGAGCCACCTCTCGTCCACCCTTTTCGGCGGCGATTGCGGGCGGCTCGCCCAATTCCAGGTGGCGGTAGATGTTCTCCAGGACTACGACGGAGTTGTCTATGAGGCGGGAGAATGCGAGCGCGAGTCCACCGAGAACCATGCTGTTGACGGAACTGCCGCCCATTGATAGCGCGATGAAGGTAGCGAGGACAGACAGCGGAATGGAGAAGAACACGGCCACGGTGGCTCTCATGCTGCCGAGGAAGACGAGAATCATAACGGAGGTGAGGACCAGTCCGATGGCTCCCTCGTGGAGCAGCGTTTCAATGGCGGTCTTTACAAAGAGCGACTGATCGAAGACGACGCGGCTCACGAGTTGTTTTGGAACATCGAACAATTGGGTAACGGCGCCTTTGATGCCATCGACGACGGCAATGGTGTTGGTATCGCCGCCCTGCTTCAATACAGGAAGGTACACGGAGCGCTGCCCGTCCACTCGGACAAGGTTGGTTTGGATCTGCTGGGCGTCCTTCGCGAAGCCGATGTCGGCGATACGGACAGAATTCTGGCCCACCGTTTTGATAGGAAGGTTATTGATCTCGCCCACTGTCCGGAGCTGACTGTTGGTATAGATGCTGTAGTCGAGCGGGCCAATCTGAACGTCTCCAGCGGGCAGAATGAGGTTCGAATCGTTCACCGAGCGGACGACATCCATGAGGCTGAGTTGGTGCGCCTCCAGTTTGTAGGGGTCGGCGTAGACCATGATCTGGCGGTAGCGGCCTCCGAAAGGTTGGGGGACGCTGGCGCCGGGCACGCTGGCGATCTGGTTGCGCACCTGGAACTGAGCCAGGTCGCGAAGCACGGTCTCGTTCAAGCCGTCGCCCTTAAAGGTGACCAGGCACACCGGCAAGCTGGAAGCGTCGAACTTCAGAACGATGGGTGGCAATGTACCGGGCGGCAGGCGGCGCAACTGAGCCATGGCGAGGTTGGAAATTGTGGTGACGGCGGAATCGGGATTGGTACCCGGTTGGAAGTAGACCTTGATGACGCTGACACCGGGCAGGGAGCGGGATTCGATGTGTTCGATGCCGCTGCCGAGAGTGAAGAAGCGTTCGAAACGGCTGGTGATGTCGGTTTCGATCTGTTCGGGCGGCATGCCGGAATAGAAGGTGGCGACCACGACCACGGGGATATTCATCGTGGGGAACATGTCCACGGGCATCCGGGCGAGGCTAGTTACGCCTACGACTGCGATGATCAAGCAAAATACAACGATGAAGTAAGGATTTCGAATGGCAAAGCTAGACATAGTGATCGTTCTTAAGAGGACGCGGACATCTTTGTAACCTTGGGCTTTACTTCCTGGCCCGCCTGCAGGCCAGCGCGATTTCCGATGACAACCATGTCGCCTTCGTTGAGGCCGGAGCGAACCTCTACCTTGTTAGCGGTCTCGAGGCCGATGGAGATGCGGCGCGTTTCCAGCCGATTGTTCGGGGTAACTACCATCACGATGCCGGTGAGGTCCTTCTTCTGTGTGCCTGGGATTGATGTCTCGGGTGCGGCAGTGACGTCAACGGCCGTGATGGGGATGGTCACCACCTTGTTGCGCTGGGCCAGTGTGAGGTTCACTTCGGCGTACATGCCAGGGATAAGAATGAGCTTTGGATTCGGAACGTCGACCTCGGTATCCATGGTCCGCGTGGCCATGGACAGCTTTTCGGAGAAGCGGGCGACCTTGCCCGGGAATGTCTGATCCAGGGTGGGAACCTTCACTTCTACCACTTGACCGATATGGACCGTGGGGACGGCCGATTCGGGCACGGGTAGAATCAACCGGAGGAGGCTGTTTTCCGACAAACGGACGACGGGCATGGCCTGAGTCTGAGACGCCGTTCCCGCCTGGATCATGGAGCCGGTGTCGGCGAAGCGTTTGGTGATGACTCCGGAGAAAGGCGCCGTCACTTGAGCGTATTGGAACATCGTCCGGACTCGCTTCAGCTCGGCACGGTTCACTTCCACTTGCTGTTGGGCCGCCGACAGGCTAGATCTGGCCGCCGAGACTTGTGCTTCCGCGACCAGGTCTTTCCCTTGCGCGTCATCGATTTCCTGTTGTGCGACAAGGCCTGGGCGTTTTTCCGAAACGGCGGCCAGGCGTTTGAACGAGAGGTGAGAAATTTCGTGGCCCGATTGAGCTCGCGTCAGTTCGTCTTTGGCATGTTCCAACTCAGACTCGGCCCTGTCAATCGTGGCTTTGCCGCGGGCAATGTCATCTGTCATTTCGGGAATTTCCAGGATGGCCAGCAATTGTCCCTGCCTCACGCGGTCGCCGGCGTCCACTCTGATTTCCTTGATGAAGCCTGCAACCTTGGCCATGACGTCGATTTCCTGGAAGGGCTTGAACTCGGCCGTGAGCACGAGGCCGTGGGAGAGATCTTCGGTCTCCGCCCGCGCTACGGCAACTGTGGGGGACTCAGCAGATTCGGGCGTGCGAGCCTCTACTTTTGCGACCCGGCTACACGACGATTGCAATAGCGCTAGCGCCGCTAGCGGCAGGGCAATCAAGGAAAGGGCGGTTCTGCGCATGGATGTCATTAGTCATCTTTCCGATGAATCAGTTCGAGAAGGCGTGATTCCGAGAAATGCGGGTCCTGGCAGGCCTCAATGATGAGGCGTTCCTGAGCGTGGTTCCGCGCGGCGACCTTAGCCACGTCGTCTGCGATCTCATGAGGAATGGTCACCACGCCGTGGATGTCGACATAGATGAGGTCGCCGGATTGAATTTCCAGATCGAAGACCGTGACGGGTTTGCAGAAGTCGACGATGTGAGTGTAGGAGTGAGACACAGCAGCGGAGCGAGCGAACATGGGAAAGTCCATCTGGCCCACGTCGGAGACATCGCGCACGGTGCCGTTGGTGATGACGGCGGCGCACCCGAAAGCCTTGAGGATGGCGGCGTGAACTTCACCGACGCTCGATCCGGCTCCGTGGCGAGAATCCAAGTCCTGGATTACGGCAATGCGGGGCTTCGGCAACTGCTTGATGGCGCTCCACCAGTCTGTCCGATCCATGTACCGATTGCCGGCCATCGGCGGTTCGGAAGTCCGAATGCGGCATGTGGCGGCGTAACCAATCACGCGCGGAGAACCGCCCGTGACGCATTGCAGGCCCGGTGACGTAAATCCTTCGTTGCGCAGGCGAACTCCGAATTGCTCAATGGCGTTCGAAATGGCACAAGTGTCGAACTGACGGACGGCGTCCAGTTGATCAACGGTCAAAGTAATTTGCTTCTCCCTCGTACTTTCGATGGTAAGAATTGAGGGCTCTCGGCTGAATACCCCAGACGCTGTATTTTCAGGTGTACTGCGTAGTACAGGGGTATAATCGGGCTATATGCGGAGATGGGTGGCGACGTTGGCGGTGGCCTGTGGTTGTTGCCTGGGGCAGTCGGCAATCACGGTTTCGACGGAGTCCGATTGGGTGGACACCAAGATGGACCTGACCGCTGGTGAGACGATTCGGATCACGGCCGAGGGTTCGATTGGATTCGAGGGCAAGAAGCAAGTGATGCCGGCGGATCCCGCGGGCTTGGCGCGCAGCATTCGGGATGTCATCAAGAACTACTCGGTGAACGAAGCCGGTCTTGGTGCTCTCATTGCGCGAATCGGCGATGGGGAAGGGATTCGGCCATTTCTGATTGGGGCAAAATGGGAGGGCCGCGTACCGGTGAGCGGCCGGTTGTTCCTTGGCGTCAATCGTTCCGATAGCGAACGCGGGGAGGGCTCGTTCAAGGCGACCATCGCGCGGCTGGCGGCGGCGCCTAAGGTGACGGCCCCGGCTTCCATGCCTACTCTTTCGCAAGAACGGCTGAATGAGATTCCGCGGCGTGTGCAGGACGCGACTGGCTCCGCGGGAGACCGTGTGAACTTCGTGTTAATCGGTTCCAAGGCCCGTGTTCAGGAGGCTCTGAAGCAAGCGGGTTGGGTTGTGGTGGACAAAGACGTGGCGAACGCGGTGATGCAGGGGATTTTGAACACGATACAAAAACGTTCCTACGTCACCATGCCCATGAGTGAGCTGGAGTTGTTTGGGCGTTCGCAGGACTTCGGGTATGCCCAGGGCGACCCGCTGAAGGTTGTCGCATCGAGGCATCATTTCCGGATTTGGCAAGCTCCCTTCGATTTGGAGGGTTTGACGGTGTGGGCGGGAGCGGGCACACACGATATCGGCTTTGACAAGGACCAGCGGAACAACGGCCTGACCCACAAGATAGACCCGGACGTTGACCTGGAGCGCGAGCACATAGCGGCGAGCCTGCGCGCCACGGGTCTGGTGGTGAAGACCGAATACCTGACGCCCTCCGATGCTGTGAAGACGGCGAAGACGGCGCACGGCGAAGAATTTCACTCTGACGGCCGTACGCTGATCATCTACCTGCTGCCCGAGGAGAAGACGGAATCGACGGACGGGGCGCTTACTCCTCAGTAGCTTCTCGGGCGCTCCCTTACGGTCGCGGCTCCGTTTCGGTAGTAGTGGAGTGAGGGAATCATCCTAAGGGTCGAAGCGGCGGCGGAGGGCCTTGGGAAGCACCGGACAGACACTGTCAGCACGTCCAAAGACGCGGTAGCGTGTCCTGGCAATCGCTTGGTACAGCGTGTCCCGAATGGGCCTTGGCACTAGCCCGACTAGAGCCGCGAGGCCGCGCCAGTATGAGCCCAGTTGGCGAAGCAGGTAGAGCACCGCATCGGAACGGACGAGGATTTGCCCGCCGGGTTTTGTTAAAACGACAATACTATCGGGCAGAGTGCCACGGGCGGAGACGGGGATTTCGGCGAGCCAAGTAGGACCTGCGATGGGGGCAAATCGGAAGCGATCGCCGCTTCGATCAGCCCACAGTAAGATGCGCACGGCGCGATGGCAGAGAGCGCAGTGGCCGTCGTAGAAGACGCGCACGAAAGGCATCACCCTATTCTCCAGCATACTGATTGCGGACAAGTTGCTATACTATTGGTTTCCCTATATGACTCACCAGAATGGGGTAGTAGCGAAGGCAGGAAAGAAGGTAATCCTTCTCCGCCCACGCGGTTTTTGCGCGGGGGTTGTTCGCGCGATCGATGTAGTGAAGATCGCCCTTGGTCTGTACGGCGCGCCGATCTATGTTCGCAAAGAGATCGTCCATAACCGCCACGTCGTGGATGAACTGCGGGAGATGGGTGCAATCTTCGTAGAAGAGCTGGAGGAAGTGCCCTCCGGGTCGCGGGTGATTTTCAGCGCACACGGAGTTTCGCCTGAGGTTCGCCGTCAAGCGCGGGAACGGGGCGCCGAAGTGATTGACGCCACGTGTCCGCTGGTGACGAAAGTCCACCTGGAAGCAGTGAAGTTCGCGCGTCAGGGGTACACGATCGTGCTGATTGGGCACAAGGATCATGACGAAGTGATCGGGACGCTGGGGGAGGCTCCGGAGGCGACGATCCTGGTTTCGGCCGTGGAGGACGTAGACCGGCTGGAACTGAAGGACGAGTCGCGGGTATGCTACCTGACGCAGACGACACTGAGCCTGGACGAGACGCGCGAAATTGTGGCGCGCTTGAAGGAGCGGTTTCCGGCGATTATCGGGCCTCCGGCTCAAGACATTTGCTATGCGACGGAGAACCGGCAGCTGGCGGTGAAGGCCGTTGCGCCATTGTGCCAGTTGCTGCTTGTTGTCGGCTCTCAGAATAGTTCGAATTCGCGGCGTTTGGTAGAGGTTTGCGTAAAGTCCGGCGTTCCCTCCTATCTGGTTGACGATAAAGGTGAAGTGAGGGCGGAATGGCTGGGTGGCGTGGACACGGTTGCGGTGACCGCGGGTGCCTCTGCTCCGGAGAATCTGGTGCAGGAGCTGGTTGATTCGTTGCGGCATCGCGGCTTTGACGGGTATGAGGAAATGGAGATTCGCGAAGAAGACGTTCGCTTCTCCCTGCCTGGGGAATTAGTCGGAGCTCCAGTGCGTCTGACAACCATCGCCACAATATGAGCCCAAGTGTTCAAGTTGCCGACGCTTTGGCGGCGGGGACTGCGGAGGCGGCACGCCGTGCCTCGGAATACCTGCTGAGCCTTCAGCATGCCGAAGGGTACTGGTGGGCCGAGCTCACTGCCGACACGACTCTGGAGGCGGACTACATCCTGCTGGAGTTGTGGCTTCACCCCCCTGAGAATGGCGTGTGGAACCCGCCGACGCGAGCGCGAGTAAACAAAGCGGTCCAATCGATTCTGACGCGCCAATTACCCGATGGCGGGTTCAACATCTACCCCCATGGCCCGTCTGACGTCAGCGCGTCCGTGAAGGCCTACTTTTCGTTGAAGGTCGCGGGAGTGGCAACGGGCGACAAACGAATGATCGCGCTACGCGACCGCATCCTTGCTTTGGGCGGCTTACAAGCGGCCAACAGCTACGTGAAGATTAACCTCAGCTTGTTTGGCGTGTTCCCGCGGCAGTTCTGTCCCTCCGTTCCGCCGGAGATCATGCTGGCACCGGCGAACTTTATCTATCACATGTCGTCGTGGACACGGGCGATTGTGGTGCCGCTATCGATTGTGCATTCTGCGAATCCGCAGCGACCGGTACCGCGCGGATTTTCCCTGGATGACATTCTGGTTCCCGGGGTGCCGTTAAGCCTGGGCGACGAAGGCAGCGCGCGTGGGTGGAAGAGACTATTCCTCCAGTTGGACCGTTTTGCGAAGTGGTGGGAGCGCTCCGGGCCGCGGGGGATTCGCCAGAAGGCGATTCGGGCGGCAGAGAAATGGATGTTGGAGCGGACGAAGTACACCGACGGTTTGGCCGCCATCTACCCGCCCATGATGTACACCATCATGGCGCTGGATGTGCTGGGGTATTCGCCGGAGCATCCGGACCGCGTGGAAGCACTGAAGCAGTTTGAAGCGTTGATCGTGGAACGAGACGGTGCCTTCTTCTTCCAACCTTGTTTTTCAGTGGTGTGGGATACGGGGATTGCGGCGTTCGCGCTGGGCGAGGCAGGGTTGTCGGGGGCGGAATGCCTGAGCAAGACGGCGGACTGGCTGTTGAGCAAGGAAGTCCGACGAAAAGGCGACTGGAGCTTTAAGAGGCCGAATACGGAGCCGTCAGGCTGGTATTTCGAGTTCGCCAACGAATACTACCCGGACATCGACGATACTGCCCAGGTTCTGCTGAGTCTGAAGCACGCGCGCAGCGGCGATGCGGTGGCTCAGGAAGCCTGCGAACGGCGGGCGGTGAAATGGCTGCTGGCGATGCAGTCGCGGGACGGCGGTTGGGCCGCGTTCGATGTGGACAACAACTGGACGGCGCTGACTTACATTCCGTTTGCCGATCACAACGCGATGCTGGACCCAACGTGCCCAGACATCACGGGCCGCGTCCTGGAAGCGTTGTGCGCCTTTGACGAGAACATTCAGAGTCCGGCCATTCGACGCGGCGTGGATTATCTGGTTCGTACTCAAGAAGCAGATGGAAGCTGGTACGGACGTTGGGGTGTGGACTACGTTTACGGCACGTTTCTGGCCCTGCGCGGTTTACGGGCGGCGGGCGAGAACGACCGCGAGGTCCACATTCTGCGCGCTGGCGAGTGGCTGCGATCCATTCAAAATGCGGATGGTGGGTGGGGTGAAAGCTGCGAGAGTTACAACAATGGGTATTTCACCGCAGCGCCGAGCACCCCGTCGCAGACGGCTTGGGCGATTCTTGGCTTGATCGCCGGCGGAGATACAACCAGCCTCAGCGTCCAGAAGGGAATTGAATACCTGATAGAAACACAGCGACCGGACGGGAACTGGGAAGAAGATCTGGCGACGGGCACGGGGTTCCCGAAGGTGTTCTATCTAAGCTACCACTTGTACCGGGATACCTTCCCGTTGATGGCATTGAGCGCCTATTTGAAGACCCGCTTGGGCAGGGCGTAGCCGGACGGTGAAACCAGTATTGGTGACAGGAGCGACTGGGTTTCTAGGCTGGCACGTTGCCCGGCTGTTGTGTGAACGAGGGACCACGGTACGAGTACTGGTGCGGGATATTAGTCGTTTGCGGGATCTGGATGTCGAGGCTGTGTGCGGTGATTTGAGAGATGCAGAGGCGGTGACACGGGCGGTGGAAGGTTGCTGTTCGGTGTTTCACGTCGCTGCCGATTATCGTTTGTGGGCTAAGGACCCATCGGAGTTGTATCGGTCGAACGTGGACGGTACGAAGAACGTGTTGGAGGCAGCCAAGAAGGCAGGCGTCGAGCGCGTGGTTTACACGAGCACGGTGGGCTGTATCGGGATGCCGGCAGGAAGTGACGGCGACGAGGATTCGCCGGTATCGTTGGAGGAGATGAGCGGCGATTATAAACGGTCGAAATTTCTGGCAGAGCAGCAAGTGTTGCGTGCCGCCGAGGGCGGGGCTCCGGTAGTTATCGTAAATCCGACTGCGCCAGTAGGCGACCACGATTTCAAGCCCACGCCGACCGGGAAGATCATCGTTGATTTCATGAAGGGCGATATGCCCGCATACGTAGATACAGGGTTGAACGTGGTGGATGTGCGCGACGTTGCGGCAGGACATCTGCTGGCTTGGGAGCGCGGGCGGATAGGCGAGCGTTATGTGCTTGGCGGAGAGAATCTTACGCTAGCCGCGATTCTGGAACGGCTGGCGCGGCTGAGCGGGCTACGGGCGCCCACGGTGCGGATTCCGTACGCGGTGGCATACGCAGCGGGCGTGATCAGTACGGGCTGGGCGAACTTAACCGGCCATGAGCCGATGGCGCCGCTGGATGCGGTGAAGATGGCGCGCAAGAAGATGTTTGTGAGCAGCGATAAGGCGCGGAGGGAGCTGGGCTATGAGTCGGGAGCTCCGGAAGGGGCCTTGCAGCGAGCGATTGAATGGTTTCGCGCCAATGGATACTGCTGAAGTGGGTGTGCTGTTATTTGTAGCGGCGCAAGCGCGGGAATATGCCGGTGTTTTGCGCCGGATGAGCAGTGTCCGGCCGGTTGGTTTAGGGATCGATTTTGCCAGGTGGGGAGAACTCGCCGGCAAGCCGGTGATGCTGGTAGCGAATGGAGCGGGACCGAGGCTGGCGGCTGAGGCTGTTGACTGGGCCAGCAGGAGAGCGGACGTGGATGTGGCTGTGAGCACTGGCTACTGTGGGGCACTCGACGATGACTTACGCGTCGGTGATATCATTATCGCTTTACAGGTGTACTCCCCGGAGACGGGACGACGCTACCGCGCGGCATCGCCGGAGTGCGTTTCGCAAAAGGCGGGAGATGTAGTTGCGTCAGTCGATCGATTTGTCGGCACGGTGAAAGAAAAGCGTGAGTTACGCGCATCAGGAGCAGTAGCCGTGGAGATGGAGGCGATTGCAGTCGCGGAGGAAGCAGAGAAGCGAGGTTGGAAGTTCAGTTGTGTCCGTGTGGTATCGGATACGGCGAACGAGGGGTTTGACCTAGACTTGAACGCCGCCCGCAGTGACGATGGCCGGTTTCGGACGGGCCGAATTGTGGCTGCGGCGATGAGGCGACCAGTGGCGCGGATTCCGGAGCTGTTTCGATTGATGAATAGCAGCCAACGGGCCGCGCGCGCTTTAGGAGATTTTCTTGCTGAGTGTCGATTCTAGGGAAGCGGCGCCAGCTAGCATGAAGGCCGCCGTATATATCGGCGAGAGCCGTGTGCTGGTGCAAGGCATTCCTGTACCGGAGATTGGGCCGGGAGAGTTGTTGATCCGTGTAGAGAGCTGCGGTATATGCCATACGGATTTGAAGAAGATTGAATACAACCTCCTGCCGGGTCCCCGCATCTACGGGCACGAGACCGCTGGAATCGTTGCCGCGGTGGGAGAGGGTGTGAAGAACTACGAACCGGGCGACCGCGTGATCGTTTTCCATCACATTCCTTGTAAGAACTGTTTCTATTGCCGTAAGAAGCTTTATGCGCAATGCCCAGTGTATAAGCGTGTTGGGGTGACGGCAGGTTACGAGCCTGCGGGAGGCGGTTTTTCCCAGTACGTCCGGGTCTTTGACTGGATTGTGCGCAGCGGCGTCGAGAAAATTCCGGATGGCGTGAGTTTTGATCGGGCGAGCTTTGTGGAACCCGTGAACACGTGCGTGAAGGCT
>JBDTMC010000075.1:0-22349 GCA_039934475.1 Bryobacteraceae bacterium
TGCGGGCCAGAAACGCCCTTAATACTTATCACTCTGTGTGAAGCACTACACTAGCCGTAATTCTTGCGGCGACTGCTTCAGACGCTGCCGCCACCGAGATTCTGTATTCCTTCGATTTTGACCTGACCAAGACCTTCGTTGAGGAACACGTAACTATCTCCTACGTTTCTCAAGGGCCAACGAACTCTGGCGATATACTTGTAAATCTTACGCAGGTGCCCCTTTTCAATTACCTTGTGCTGGGGTCCCGACAACCCGATGGATCCTGGTTTTTCCAGGACAGCGGAGACCCGCACTTCACTTTTTCATTTACGGCCTTCACTGATCTTATTTTTCCGAATGCGCCCGGAGTCTATGACGCTATACCCGCGCAACTTGACTTTTCGTGCTTTCCCTGTCCTGGACCGCAGCCGGGTACATACGCCGCTACCGTGAACATTCGGCTTGCGCCGGTACCCGAGCCCGCCAACTGGGGGATGGCGGCCGTGGCGCTGCTGGCAATCGCGTGCCTTTCGAGCAAGGGCGTCCGGCGGAGAATCACCCGTGGGCTTCCTGAGTGAATCGGTGAATCGTGCCGCGGCTTCGACGGCCACGGGGGGGCACCGATAGTGCGCGGGCTATAATGGTAGAGAAGAACTGGGATTTTTCGATTCACAACTGGGAGGCAGACCGGATGCGTATTTTTGCTGGGACTCTCTTTTTGGCGGGCTCGTTAGCCGCTGCTAGTATTCCGACGACGCAGGTTCAGGGCAACTATGTGGAAGCGCGGACCGCGGACGTGTATACGGGCGCTTGTTTTGCGAATTCCGAAGTTGACCTGGTGGGCAACCTGGCCGTGTTCGGGTGGAAGATCAACCATGGCACCTTCGAGGGCGTGAACGTGGACGGTATGTCGGTGGTGGGTGTGGTGAAGGCAAGCAGCACGCTGGGGAACCGGTTCGGTTCGGCGTACCCGGTGAAGAGCGTGTTGATTGTGGATGACAAGGCGAGTCCGGAACAGCAACTGGCGCTGCGCGGGTTTGCGCAACGGATGGCGGGCGATTTGCTGCAGGACATCGTGCGTGTGGAACTGGCTCCGATCGATTTCACCATTGACGGGAGCATTCATCAGACGAAGGCGAAGTTGACGGCAGGGACGCTGGCAACGATCACGACGCGCGGGATTGGGAATGGCGATCATATGTGCGCCAATGAGATCACGTGGTATGACCCGCTGACGAAAGTGGACCATGCGATGCCGGCCGTGGCGACGGCGCACACGTTCCGGGGCACGGGTCTGGGAACGACCTGGAGCAGCCCTGACAAGCGGAGCGCGTTTGTGGGCGAGTTCCATTTATCCGAATAATGGAGTGTGAGCGAACTCCAACGAGCAGTGATTGTCACGGGCGGGGCGTACGGCATCGGCCGGGGTATCTGCCGCTTGTTTGCCGCGCGCGGGTGGCGGGTTTTCATTGCGGACATCAATGAAGAGCGGGGGCGGGACTTAGAGCGAGAGTTGCCCGGGGCGAGATTCGTCGCGACTGACGTTCGCGATGAGTCCTCGCTGATGCGGCTGATGGTGACGGTGGTGGGAGACACGGGCCGATTGGACGCGCTGGTGAACAACGCCGGCATTGAGAAGTATGCCGCTCCGGAGGAGTTCACACTGGCGGATTGGGACGCGATTGTAGGCGTGAATCTGAGAGGCGTGTTTCTGGGTTCGCGGCTGGCGGTGGAGCACCTGGCGGCGAGCGGCGGCTCGATCGTGAACATCGCCTCCGTTCAATCATTCGCGAATGAGCCGGGGATGTCCATCTACGCCGCTACGAAGGCGGGCGTGATGGGACTGACGCGGAACCTGGCATTGGACTTTGCTCCACGCGGGGTGAGGGTGAACGCGGTTTGTCCGGGGGCGGTTTATACCGGCATGACCGAGGTGTTCCTGGCTGCGCATGCGGACCCGGAGGGCGTGCTGAAGAAGATCGACCGCGATGTGCCGTTGGGACGGATGGGACGGCCCGAGGACATCGCTCCGGCAGTCTACTTTCTGGCATCACCCGATGCCGCGTATATCACGGGGACATCGTTGATTGTGGATGGCGGCGTGATGGCACGGATCGCAGTCTAGTGCGCTACGTTTCAATCGATTTGGTGAGGCGGTCGAGGACGGCGCGGTCGATTTCATAACCGAGGCCAGGTTTGACCGGTGCGTAGACGTATCCGTCTTTGGCGATGCGGATGCGGTCCTTGATGTACGGGCGGTCGCCGACGCCTTGCGGCACGGTCATCTCAAACCATGTGTTGTTCGGCATGGCGAGCTCACAGTGGAAGTGCACGGCGTGATCGAAGGTCTCGCCCCAGTTGTGAGGAGCGCATTCCATTCCAAAGCATTCGGCCATGCGGGCGATTTTCATTCCACCGGTGATGCCGCCCACGTTGTCTGTGATGAAGCGGACGACGTCCATGGCGCCGCGGCGGATGTAGTCGGCGTAGTTGTATGGGGAGAAGATGAACTCTCCAATGTGCACGGGGATATCGAGAGAGTGGCAGAGCTGGACGAGGCCTTCAATGTCCGTTGTCGGGATGGGATCTTCGAAGGCCGCGAAATTGAGCTTTTCAAGCAGGCGGCCGATGACCATGGCCTGGTCGCGCGAGTAGACGCCTACGGGGTCCATGAGCAAGGTGAAGTCGCTGCCGGCGGCTTGGCGTACGGCGTTGCAGACTTCTATGTCGAGCTTGATGTCGGAACCCCCGTCGGGCATGCTGGGCGGGTGGATCTTGTAAGCTTTGAAGCCTTCCGCCTTGCAGTGTTGGACCTCGCGTACAAACTCCTCGACTGTGTTGTGGTGCTGGGAGCTGGCGTAGGCCATGACGCGGTTTCGATAGGCGCCGAGGATGCGGTAGATGGGGAGGCCGACGGCTTTGCCGAGAATGTCCCAGAGGCAGGCGTCGATGGCTGAGGCGTAGGAGCTTTGGCCGATGCGACGTTTGGGCGGGTCGTATTGGGAGGTTAAGGCGGGGAGGTCGAGCACGGACTTACCGATGAGGGTGGCTTTGGCGAAGTCGAGCCAGCCTTCGTTGCTCCAGTTGGGGTGCCAGTAGCGACGGGCCAGAGTGTAGTTGCCTTCTATGCCGCTGTGGGTGACGACGGCGGCGATGCGAGTGTAGCCGGCGTTGGTGACGGCGTTGGCGGGTTGGCCGGAATCGACGACGTAGACCTTCACCTGTTTGATGGTGAGGTCGGGCAGATCGGCGGGCTTGACTGTTGCTGCCTGCGCGGCGGCTTGGGCTGGGTTGGCCAGTGTGGCGGCGAGGCCGGCTCCGAGGATGTTCCGGCGCGAAGTTTGAGCGAGGCCCATGGGGTGCTCCTCCCACGTGAGTGTACTCCGTTCGGTGGCCGGTGGCGATAAATGCGTCTGACCCCTTTTGGGTTTGCTTTTGGGTTTTCGGAGAGGTTTGGCGAGGTGGTGGCACTTCGGTTGTGTATGGCTCGACGACCGCGGGTGGTTGTGTGTGGAGTCGCGCAGCACGTGACGCAGCGCGGCAATGATCGGCAGGCGGTGTTCTATTCGACTAGCGACCGGCATTTGTATTTGAAATTGCTGTCGGAGCATGCGAGCCGATACAGTACACGAATTCTCGGGTACTGCCTGATGACGAACCACGTGCATTTGATCGCGGTTCCCGACTGCCAGAACTCGCTGGCACTGACGATGGGGCGTACGCATTGCGAGTATGCCCTGGCGCAAAATAAGGCGCTTGCTAGGAGCGGGCACGTCTGGCAGAACCGGTTCTTTTCGTGTCACTTAGAGCAAACCCACTTGATTCGCGCGCTGCGGTATGTGGAGATGAACCCAGTGCGGGCGGGACTGGCCGCCGCCCCGTGGGATTGGCCGTGGTCAAGCGCTCGCGCACATAGCGAGGCAGAGGTTCAGGATCCGATATTGGATCCGGGATGGGTCGAGTATTTCGGGAATTGGAATTATGGCGAGTGGCGCGAGATGTTGGGGGTGGGTGTGTCTGATAGCGAGTGTGACCTGTTTCGCAAGGCGACGAGAACGGGCGAACCGTTGGGTTCGCCGGCTTTCGTCGAGGCTTTGGAACGGCAAGTGGGCCGGAAGCTTAGTGTTCAACCGCGCGGGAGGCCGAAAATTAAATGCGTCTGACCCCTTTTAAATTCCTTTTAAATTAAATGCGTCTGACCCCTTTTTGGGTTAGGCGAGCCAGCCTCGTTTTTGCTTCCAGCGGCCTCTTGTGAAGTCGGGGAATTTGACGGGGGCGCTGCCTTGGGCTACGGATTGCTCGCTTAAGGGGCCGGGGGCGCTCCAGGCAGCGGCGTCGTAGACGTCCATGTCGGGGACTAAGCCGTCTTTCATGCATTGCATGAGACGGTAGACCATGAGGAAGTCCATGCCACCGTGGCCACCTCGCTTGCGGGCGAGCTCGCCTTCATTCTTCCAGAGTTGGTGCTCGTATTTGTCCTTGAAACCGTCGATCGGTTTGTACTCTTCCTTGCCTTCTCCATCGAAGTAGATGCGCGGCGGGTAGTCCTTGAAAATGCCCTTTACTCCGGCGATGCTGTTGATGCGGTCGTAGGGGATGGGATTTACTACGTCGTGATGGAGCGTGACCAGCAGGCCGTTGGCCGTCTTGATCATTGACTTATTGAGGTCGCCGCAGATGTATTTCTCTTTCCACTTGGGGCTGTCCTTCGGTTCGTTGGCGGCTCGGTAGGCGTCGAGTCCTCTGGAAGGCGTGCTCATCGACACCATGTAATCGAAGCGGTCGCCACGGTTGATGCCCATGTAATTCGCTACGGGGCCTAGTCCGTGAGTGGGGTAAAGATTGCCGTTTTGTTTCGTGTGGGGGAGACGACGCCAAAGACCTTCACCTTTGTTGGAGAAGAGTTCACCCCGGAGGTCGTGGAGGTAGGCTCCTTCTCCATAGAGGAGATCGCCGAAGAGGCCGGCGCGGATCATGTTGAGAACCATCAGCTCGTTTTCGCCGTAGCAGCAGTTCTCGAGCATGATGCAGTGGCGGCCGGTTTTTTCGGAGACGTCGACGAGCTTCCAGCAATCCTCAATCGACGTGGCGGCGGGCACTTCGACAAAGGCGTGCTTGCCGTTTTGCATGGCGGCGATGGCCATCGGGACGTGCCATTGCCAGGGGGTGGCGATATAGGCGAAGTCGAGGTCGGTGCGAGTGAGCATCTTCTCGAAGTCGTGATCGCCGGCGGAGTAGATGGCGGGGGGGTGCTGGCCTTTGCGTTCCACATTGGCCTGGGCGCGGAGGGCTTTATCGCGATCCATGTCGCAGACGGCGGTTACGGCGACGTTGTCAACGGCGAGGTAGTCGCCCAAGACTCCGGTGCCACGGCCACCGCAGCCGATGAGGCCCATGCGCACGGTTTCGCGGCGTTCAAAGGGGACGTTGATCATCGGGCGGGCGCCCGGAGATTGAGGAGGCTCGGCGGCGGAAGCACCGAGGACTGTTACGCCGGCGGCGGAAGCACGAAGGAGGTCGCGGCGGGAGAAACGGGACGAAGGGGAATGAGGATCTTGGGACATTCCCCCTATGATATGCGAATGTTACTTCTTTTCGCCTTCGACAGCGGCGGGAGGTTGGGTGGCCGGCGTTTCGGCTCCGCGATGGCAGGTGTAGCAGGTGACGTGGTGCATGTTGCCGTCGGGGAATTTGCCGTTGATTTCCTTGGTCATCATCATCATGCTGCGGGCGATGGATTTGTGGTGGTTCTCATCACTGGCGAAGTCGCCCTTCACATGGCAGAAGGTGCATTCGACGCCGAGGGCCTGCCGGAAGTGCTTCATTACCGGACCGATCTGTTCGGCGGTAATGATCTTGAGGTTCTTGGGCTCCGGGTGGGCGGGCTTGGCTCCCTCAGGAGGCTGTTGAGCCAGGAGAGGCAGCATCATCGCAACAAGCAGAATAAGGATTCGCATATCGAAGCATAATAGCGCGTTATCAGGCAGAGGGAGAAGTTTTTAACAACTTTACGATGAAGAAAGATTCACCGAGGGGCGCAGTGTTTCGGCGGCGTAGAGGACGAAAGTCATCCAAAGGAGGTCAGCCAGGAGAAGGTGGAGCATCTGCATGGTGATGGGGACGAGCAGGAGGATGTTGAGCATGCCGGCGGCGAACTGAAGGACTACGAGGCTCATGAGGGAGATGGCGAGTTTGCGCGTGAGTTCGGGAGTATGAGGGGTGGCCGTGGTTCGGAAGGTGAGGACGAGAAGATAGAGACCGGCGGCGACGGCGAGGATGGGGTGGAAGATGCGGATGCGGACGAAGGGATGAGCGTTGGCGGCGAAGTCCTGGTAGAGGCCGGAGGCGATGGAGGAGGGGGCGAAGAGGGTGTCGCCGAGGGCGGCGATGGCGCCTACAATTCCGGCGGCGAGGAGGGCGAGGGCGGCGGTGATTAGCGCGGGCCGGGGGGCGGGATGGAGAGGACCGATTTCGTCGGTTCCGGCCCACCAGGCGGTAAGTGTGACGGTGGCGAGCAGGAAGAGCGTGTTGATGAGGTGGATGCTAAGGGAGAAGCCGCGGGCGAGGGCGGGGTTGAGCGCGGTGTGGCCGAGAAGGACGAGCATGGCTCCGAGGAGTGCTTCTGTAACTATGAAGAAGCCACTCCAGAGGGCGGCGCGGCGGACCAGATCGCCTTTCGGGAAGAGCCGGTAGGCCCAGATAACCATGGCGATGACGAGGATGAGGGCGATGCCGCTGGTGATGCGGTGGGTGAATTCGATGATCATCGGCAGCGGCGGCGCGGTGGGCAACACCTCCCCGTTGCAGAGAGGCCAATGTTCGCCACAACCGGCTCCGGATTTGGAGGCGCGGACGTAGGCTCCCCAGAGGATGACGAGGATCTGGATGGCCAGGACGAACCACGCGAACGTTGCGAATCTGCGCCTCATAGTTTCACTGTAGCGAGGTTCCGCCGTACAATGCGAAGCAAGTATGCGGATACGATCGATTGCGCTTTCCTTCCTTTTGATGCTGCCAGGTATGAGCGCGGCGGCAAGCGGCGACGATATTTTGGGGAAGTGGCTGAGCCCGTCTGACGTGGGCAGCGCCCATATCGAAATCTTTAAAGAGGGCGGTAAGTACAGGGGCAAGATTGTGTGGCTGGAGCGGCCGGTATTCAGCGAGAAAGATCCGCTGGCGGGCAAGCCTAAAACCGACAGGCGGAATTCCGATCCGACCCTGCGATCACGCCCGGTGATGGGACTGGTAATGCTGGAGGGAATGGAATACGGGGGCGGCAATGAGTGGAAGAACGGGACCATTTACGCTCCGGATAAGGGCAAGACGTATAAGTGCCAGCTGAAGCTGGGGACGGACGGAGTGCTTCATGTACGCGGGTATATCGGGTTTTCGATGTTTGGCGAGAACCGGGATTGGACGCGGGTGAAATGATTTGCAGCCAGTAGGGGAGCACGAACGCTACCGGGTGCTGGATGTGTTGCGCGGGTTGGCGTTGTTCGGGGTGCTGTTGGTGAACCTGCTGGGGGCGTTTCGGATTTCACTGTTCGAGCAAATTGTGGGCGCGCGGGTGGAGAGCGGGTGGGTGAATCCGCTGATCGAACAGGCGACGGCGGTGTTGGTGGAGTTTAAGGCGTTCGCCATTTTCTCCTTTCTATTTGGCGTGGGCGCGGCGATTCAGAGTGAGCGGGCGGCGACGCGGGGGATGGCGGTGCGGCCGTTTCTGGCACGGCGGTTCGCGATCCTGTTTGCGTTCGGACTGGCGCATATCGTCTTTATCTGGAACGGCGATATTCTGGCGCTGTACGGGATTTGCGGATTGCTGCTGGTTCCTTTGATCAAGGCTCGCACCTGGCTGCTGGGCGCGATCGGAGTGGGGTTGATCGTGATTCCGTATGTGGCGCCGTTGCCTATTCCCTGGCCTTCGATGGAAGCGATGCGGGCGCAAGCGGCGGACGCTACTCGCGTGTATGCGCAAGGCGGCGTTGGGGAGATCTTTTTGTTTCGCTGCCGCGAGGCGTGGGGTTTTATGATGCCGCTGTGGTTGGGTTCCCTGCCCCGGACCGCAGGCCTGATGGCGCTGGGCGTGGCGGCTTGGCGCGCCGGCATCCTACGCGGGCCTGAACGGCACAGGACATTTCTACTTTGCGTGCTGGTAGCGGGGATTGGGATCGGGCTGACGTTGAAATCATCGGAACCGCTGGCGGCCGGATATGTGGCGGCGATTCTGTTGTGGCTAAAGCCTGCGCGAGTGGCGGGCCTGGCGGCACTAGGCCAATGCCTAGCGGCATTGGGCCAGATGGCCTTGACGAATTACCTGATGCAATCGGTAGTGCTCAGTTTCGTGTTTTACGGGTTTGGATTAGGTTTGTTTGGGAAACTCGATTCGGTGCAGGGCTTGGGGATCGTGATTGTGTTGTACGGCGCCCAGGTGGCGTTCAGCTTGTACTGGCTGAAGCGGTTCCGGTTTGGTCCGTGTGAATGGCTGTGGCGGTCATTGACGTATGGGCAGTGGCAGGCGAACTCGCGATAGCATAGACGACTGATGAATCCCTTACTGCGAGTTCTGATTCTTGCCTTGGCTGTGGCGCCTGCGGGCGCACAAACGCACTGGGTGGCTACGTGGGCGTTCAGCCCGTCTCCGCAACGGACGGAGAGCGAGATGCAAGCGGCGAAGCTGGTGTTTGAGAACCAGACTTTGCGCGAGGTTGTGCATGTGAGCATCGGCGGATCGAGCGTGCGGGTGCGGCTATCGAATGTCTTTGGAAAAGACGAAGTGACGATTGCTGCGGCGCACATTGCCGTGCGGGGCACGGGTTCATCGATTGTCGCGGGATCAGACCGGGGGCTGACGTTCAGCGGACGTGCGATTGCGGTGATTCCCGCCAATGCGATTCTGTTGAGCGATCCGGTGAACCTGACGGTGCCGGACGGCGGTGACCTGGCGATCAGTTTGTTTGTGCCGAAGCGGACTGTGGGGGCGGGCATCCATTATGGGGCGTCGCAAACAAATTATGTAGCGGAAGGCGACCAAACGGCGGCGGCTGAATTGACCGGGGCAACGACGGTGACTTCGTGGGTGTTTGTGGGCGGCGTGGATGTGGCGGCTGCGGCGGGTGTGTCGGCGATTGCGACGTTTGGCGATTCGATCACGGATGGCGCGCGCTCCACTGCAGACGCCAACCGGCGGTGGCCGGATGTGCTGGCAGAGAGGCTGAGGAAGGGCGGCAAGAAGCTGGCGGTGATCAACGGGGGAATTGGTGGGAACCGAATTCTGCACGACGCGCTGCCGGCGAGCATTTTCTTCGGGGTGAATGCTCTGGCGCGTTTTGAGAGGGATGTGCTGGCGCAGCCGGGTGTGAAGTACGTGATCGTGCTGGAGGGGATCAACGATTTGGGTCATGCCGGGACAAGCGCGCCGGAGTCAGAGACGGTGACGGCGGAGGATCTGATCGCCGGCATGCGGCAGATGATTGAGCGAGCGCATGAGAAAGGCATGAAGATCTTTGGGTGCACGATTCTACCGTTTAAGGGCACTGTGTTTAAGGGATATTACAGCGAGGAAAAAGACGCCAAGAGGGTGGCGGTGAATCAGTGGATGCGAACGAGTAAGGCGTTTGACGGCGTGATCGACTTCGAGAAAGTGACGCAGGACCCGGCGCATCCAGGGCACATTCTGGCCGCCTACGACGCGGGGGACCATTTGCATCCAGGCGATGCCGGGTACAAAGCGATGGGCGAGGCGATTCCGTTATCGCTGTTCCAGTAAGGTACGGTATGGCGCGGAAGGGGATTCGGGAACAGGTACTGCGCGAAGCGTGGATTGGCGATGCCGTGCTGGCGTTGTATGCGCGGGAGCGGATTCTGCGCGAGGGCGGCGTTGTGGATGGGCCGAAGGCGGATGGGATGACGTCGAACCGGTTTCTGGCGGCGTATGGGGAACCGAGCGAAACCGAAGCTGAGGTTGGGCGGGTGTACGGACGCGAGGGACTGGCGGGGGCGTTCCGGTGGATAGAGGCGAACCTGATGCCGATTTACGAGCGGCAAGAAGCGAAGAGGCGTCGCCGGGATGGGGCGGTCTAAGAGTCTCAAATCGGACAATTTCATTCGGCTGTAATTTTCGGTTGTTATCTTCATCAGCAGGCAAAAATGCCTGGTTCAATAACATGGAGGTTGTATCCGGATGTACCGAACTGCCCGTCACTGGCCCACCTGTCTACGACGGGTGTGGTCTACACGCAGGCGCTGACGCCAAAGGTCTCGGATTCTTTTCCTGGCGTGCTGGCGCTGATCACCGGCGGCGGCCCCGGTTCAACGGGGGTTTATTATGACGTCAGCTATGACCGTGCGCTTTCCGCGCCGGCCGTGACCACTCCGGGCGGTATCGTCGGCGGCGCCGATCTTTGCCCCGGCACGGTGGGAACGCAAGTCGGTTTTGACGAAACCATCGACAATGACCTGACGCGCCTGGACGGCGGCGGCGGGATCAATCCGCAGTACCTTCCTCGCGATCCGGCAAAGGGTTGCGCCGCTGTGTATCCGCATAGCTTTCTGCGAGTCAACACGGTCTTCGAAGTGGTGCGGAAGTCGGGGGGCTACACAGCGTGGTCAGACAAGCATCCTGCTTACGATTTGGTGAACGGGCCGAGCGGGGAGGGGGTGTTTGATTTGTTTTCTCCGGAGATCAACTCGATTCCTGTGGCGCTGCCATCGGTGCCAGGCTGCAATCCGCTGCCGGACCCGGGCAATGCGACATCGAGCAACGCGTGGACGGATAGCTTCACAAACGTCATTTGCTATGACTCTTTGAAGGTTGGCGCGATCCTCAATGAGATCAACGGTAAGAATCACAGCGGCGCGGCTACGGCGCCGGTACCCACGTTGTTCGGCATGAATTTCCAGTCCGTGAGTGTCGGCCAGAAGTTGCCGAACGGCTTGACGGGCGGTTACTTGGATTCGACCGGTACTCCGTCGCCCTCGCTGTTGAACGCCGTTCAGTTTATCGACAGTTCGATCGGAAAGATGGCGACGGCGTTGAAGACGGCTGGGCTATCTGACTCGACCGTGATCATTGTCACAGCGAAGCACGGTCAGTCGGCCATCGACCCGAACCGGATCACCCGGATTCCGGCGGATGTTGCCGGGCAATCGCCTTCGGACATTCTGGGCGGTGTCGGCACCGGCCTGCCGGGTGGTGGATTAGTGGGTCAGGGTCTGGAGGACGATGCCTCCCTGCTCTGGCTGACTGACTCGACGCAGGTTGGCAGTTCGGTTACCACGTTGGAGAAGAACGAAGCCAGCTTCGGCGGCGGGGAGATTTTCTCGGGTGCCTCGCTAAACCAATTCCTGGGTATTTCTCAAAGTGATTCGCGTGTCCCGGACATCATCGTGGAGCCGAACGTCGGTGTGGTCTATACGGGAAAGACGAAGAAGATCTCCGAACATGGCGGCGCGTCTAACGACGACCGCAACGTGGTACTGGTGGTCTCAAACCCGAGCATTACCGGCACAGTCTTCCGCCAGCAAGTGGAGACGCGCCAGGTAGCTCCGACGATTCTGCGGCTGCTGGGCCTGGATCCGAGGGGCCTGCAGGCCGTGGTGAAGGAGAGCACTCCCTTATTGCCGCAGCTGCCGTACTAACTGCCGCCAGAGGTATTACTTCGCCTCGATGTAAATCAGGTCGCTGGTGTACTTGCCGGGCAACTTGATGCGGAGTCCGGAGCTCATTAACTGGGCTCCGGTAAGCTCCGCGGGATCTATCGACTTGTCTTCGCCCCAGACCTTATACTTCTTGGCGGTGGCGAGGCCTTTCAAGCGGACTCGCTGGACTTGCTGGTCATTGTTCGGGCGGAAGATGTAGACGGTTCCGCGTTTGAGGCTGGGACTCCAGTAGAACATACCGTCCCAGTGATAGTCGTCTGGGCGCGGCAGAATGTGGTGAACCTGGGCGTCTAAGAGTATCGGGCGGATCCAGTCCTTGTAGATCTGTGTGGCGCGGCGAGTGCCTGCCAATTCTTCGGCGGACCAACTGGCGGTGTTTGTGGGATCGATCTGCCAGGCGCTCATCATGGCTGTTCGCCAAAAGTAAGGCCGCGGCCGGTCAGAGTCCTTGTTGTAGTGATTTTCGTACGTGTAGGCTTGCAGGACGGCGGGAGGCATGACGAAGGTGGAATCCCAGATGCTTTGGCGATTGGGCAGGGAGGATAATGTATCTGTCGTGACTATGTAATGAACGCGCTTGATGTACCCGTAGTCTTTAATGTGTCCGCCACCCGAGCACCCCTCTAGTGCCAGCTGCGGAAAGCGCTGTTTCAGCCTTTCCTGAATGTCGTAGTAGGCGAGGGTATTCCAGTAACTAACATCCACACCGTAATGGTGTTTATGGGTTGTCTGTTCGCAGCGGACCTGGATGGGATCGATGTCGTGCTTGAGGTAATCGAGACCGTAATCGGAGACGAGGCGCTGGGTCTCCTTCGCGGCCCACTCGCGAGATTCATTTGATGCGAGGCAGATGCGCTGGCCGACGAACGGATCGGGTTTCCAGTCGTCGGGGACGTTGCGATTGATGAGCCAATCACGGTGTTCTTTTACATTGAGGGCGCCGGGGTAATCGGAAACGCCGGCGTTGGTCCAGGCACACCACAGGCCCAGCCGCATGCCAACGCTGCGAACGTAGTCGAGAATCGGTTTCACGCCGTGAGGAAAGCGGTCGGGATCCCACCGCCAATCGCCAACGCTTGGATACCACATGGCATCGGGCACCAAGGTTTCAAAGCCGAGATCGTTGCAGAGGCGGGCGCTCTTGAGCAGGCTGGTCTCGTTTGTTGGGGACTTCACGGCATCGCTGGCAGCGTAGCCTCCGGCATCAAGAAAGACGTTGTAGGCGAGAGTGGGATAGGGTTGACCGGGCGGCAAGGGCGGCAGGAGTTTGTCGAGAACGAAGCGGTGGAGGGTGTAGCTTCCTTCGTCGAGATCTCCGCGATAGCAGCCGACGAAGGCGGCGGGGACGAGAAATTGCTCACCGGCTTCGATATCCGTTTTGAATTCGGGCTTGTTTCCGACGCGCAACTTCAGCTTTCCACCGGGTCCGGGGAGAGCGGCGGCGTATAAGCGGCCGATACCGGAGAACTCCCAACCGACGTATAGCCCTTCCGACTTCCCGATCTGGACGGCCATCCATGGCACTGGACTTGATGGATCACGGGGATTGCTGGAGATTTCCTGATCGAGATCCGAGTTCACCGGGACCGTAAAGACGCCGCCTTCGCGACTGGCGTTGGAGCCGCCGCGGTTGACCCACCAGACATCCGCCTGGCGGTCAGCACCAACCGCGATGCCTTCCAACACCAGGCTATCCTGGTGCGTCACTGTGACCGGTGAGCCGGATTTGTTTTCGATGGTGAGCCAGTGCTCGACGGGACCGTGGCCGGGTCGCGCTCGCCAAATCGACTTCAATTCCAGATTCGGGGTCTTGTTGGTGAAGAGAAGGACGAGCTGTTCTTTGGAACTCTCAGGCGCGGCGCCGGAGTAGCGCCAGTCGGTTTTGACGGCCGTTCCGTTGACTTCGACCAGTGGCATCAAAGTCTCGTGGAGGGGAGCGGCGATCCAACTTCGGGCACCACCTGGGACACGTAAGGCCGTCAACGCGGGGCGGCCGGAGTCCAGGGCGATAGTCAACTCGGTATCCTGCGTCGCCAGCTTCCAGGATGCGGAAGGGGCGGGCGCGGGCTGCATGGCGAAAGCGAGCAGGGCTGCGATCAACATCGAGTACGAGACTATCGACTGTCAACTTGATTGTCAACAGTCGTGTACAGTAGGATCCGCGAGGGCTATACTCGGGAGATCTCACATGAGGGCGGCAACCAGTCAGGATCAAATACCGGTGACGAGCGGCGTGGCGGGGAAGACCCGCGGCCCGATGGCAGTGATGACGACGCTGTTCTTCCTGAGCGGCTTTCTGGCTGCCCTTAACGACATCCTGATTCCGCACCTGAAATCGATCTTCGATCTGAATTACGCCGAGGCGATGCTGGTGCAGTTCAGTTTCTTTTCGGCGTTCCTGATATTCGCGGTGCCGGCGGGTGTTCTGGTGGAACGCGCCGGATACAAGAAGACGATCGTGACCGGCTTGCTGACGATGGGAAGCGGTGCGCTGCTCTTCATTCCGGCAGCGAACCTGCCGTCGTTCGCCGTGTTCATGTGCGCGCTGATGGTGCTGGCGGGCGGCATCACGGCTCTGCAGGTTTCCGGCAATCCTTATGTTTCGGGACTGGGGCCGGCGCATACCGCATCCAGCCGGTTGACGCTGACCCAAGCCTTCAATTCGCTAGGCTCCACAATCGCTCCTTATGTGGGTGGATTGCTGATCTTGAGTGGAACAACTGTAACGATGGAGCAGGTACGACGAATGCCGGCGGCGGCCCTGCAGGCACACCGCTTGAGTGAGGCAGCGGCGGTAAAGGCGCCGTACCTTGGTATCGCGATTGCCCTGGTGCTGCTGGGGCTTTTGATTGCCCTGTACGACTTGCCGGCAATCAAGCGAACAGCACACGTGAGGCTGGCGGGAGATTCATCCAGTGTGTGGAGGCACCGGCATCTTGTGTTAGGCGCCGTGGGAATCTTTGTGGCGGTAGGTTCGGAGGTAGCGATCGGCAGTTTTCTGGTGAACTATTTCAGTTCACCGGAGATCGGCGCGATTACGGCAAGGACTGCGGCGGGCTATGTATCGCTGTATTGGGCGGGATCGATGATCGGTAGATTTACCGGCTCGTTCGTGATGCGAAGACTTCCGGCGACCAAGGTATTGGGGACGGCGGCTCTGATCGTGCTGGCACTGGTGATTACGTCCACATTGACCCTTGGACACGCGGCGATGTGGAGCATTCTGGCGGTGGGCTTCTTTAACTCGATCATGTTCCCGACGATCTTTACGATGGGAATCGCGGAACTGGGACCGCTGACAGGCAAAGGCTCGGGGATATTGATGGCCGCGGCCATTGGCGGAGCGATCGTCCCGGTACTGCAAGGTCTTGTGGCGGACCGGATCGGGGTCCATCACTCCTTTGTGGTGCCGGCGATGAGCTACATTTTTATCGCCTTTTACGGATTCAATGGATCGACTCCGGGCAGGTATTGGGGATCGTCCACACGCTGATAACAGTTTTGTTGACAATTGCGTTCTCGCTTCAATATTCTTAAGTAGTGTTGGACCGCGTCCATCGACTACCCACCCTGTTCCTCCTGTTGCCTGCCGCGTTGGGCCTGGCGCAGGTTGAACCCACCCCATCCACAGCCACGCAGCGCGAATTCTTTGAAACCAAGGTGAGGCCGCTGCTGGCTAAGAACTGCTTCGGCTGTCATGCCACCTCCAAAATGGGCGGCCTTAAGATGGATACGTCCGAGGACATGATGAAGGGCGGGCAGGATGGTCCGGTAGTGACGCCGGGTAAGCCCGATCAGAGCATGCTGCTGAAGGCTGTGAGCTACACCGACGCTCGACTCCGAATGCCGCCGAGCGGCAAGATGGGGGACGACGATATCGCCACGTTACAGACATGGGTGAAGAACGGCGCTGTGTGGGGTGAACGGTCGCACGCTGTGCCGGTTAGTGCGGGTTCTGAGTACGTAATCACGCCACAGCAGCGAGCGTTCTGGTCGTTTCAGCCGCCAAAGAAGCTAGCGCCTCCGGAAGTGAAGAATCCGTCGTGGGTGCAGTCTCCGATCGACAGGTTCATTTTGGCGAAGCTTGAGGCGAAGGGATTGCAGCCCGTTCGGGCGGCTGACCGGCGAACACTGATCCGGCGGGCGACGGTGGACCTTCTGGGGCTGCCGCCCACTCCTGAGGAGGTGGATGCGTTCCTCAATGACAAGTCGCCGAATGCATTTTCAAAAGTTGTCGATCGCCTGTTGGCATCGCCGCACTACGGAGAACGATGGGGACGGCACTGGCTGGATGTGGCCCGATATTCGGACTTTCAATTAACGGCGGAGGGTGACCGGCAGCCTCTGGACAACGCTTTTGAATATCGCGATTGGGTGGTGCGGGCGTTCAACGACGATATGCCTTACAACCAGTTTGTGAAGGCACAGATCGCGGGGGATCAGTTGCCAGAGGCCGACCGGTCAAAGTATGTCGGCGGCCTCGGTTTCTATTCTCTCAGCCCGAAGCCGGAGTTTCGCGAAGAACGAGTGGATGCGACTGCGCGCGGATTTCTTGGTCTCACAGTGGCCTGCGCCGAGTGCCACAACCACAAGTTCGACCCCATTCCGACGAAGGATTACTATTCGCTACTCGGAGTCTTCGAGAGCACGGAGCCGGACAAGTATCCGCTGGCGCCGAAGGATATAGTGGCCACCTACGAGCAACAGAAACAGGCGCTGGATAAAGAGCAGGCCGTGCTGCAGAAGTTTCTCACCGAACAGCGAAGCCAGTTGTTCGACGTATTTTCCCAGCGAACGGCTGAGTATGCGATGGCTGCCTGGCGAGTATTGGGTCCACAGAAGAAGAGCCTGGAAGATGCCGCGCTAGGCGGTAAGGGGTTGGAACGGAAAGTTCTGGAACGGTGGATCGAGTTTCTGGCTGCTGACCGTAAGCGCGAATATGCCTCGCTCGACGAATGGAAGTCTCTGCTGGAGAAAGCAGGCGACGAGGGGAAGGCGCAGAAGATCGCCGACCAGTTCCAATCGTACCTGCTTGGGGTGAGGACGCAGCAACAGGAAGTGGACGCCAAGAACGCCGTGATCAAGGCACAGACCAAAGAAGGCGAGTCCCCCAAGAGCATCCCTTTGGAACGAGGCATGTACTACCTGTTGAAGGACCTTCAGGCGGAACCGGCAAAGAAGCTGGCGAAGAGTTCCGGTGGGCCCTTCTTCTTCTCACCAGACGAAGTGGGTGGCTATCTTGGCAGCGTCTCCAAAGACTACTTCGACACATTGAGGTCTCGAATCTACAAGCTGAAAGCAGCGCTTCCTACCGAGTACGCCTACTATCCGGTGATCAAGGACAAGGCGAAGCCGGAGAACCTGCACGTCTACATTCGGGGCAACAAAGAAACACTTGGTGAAGAGGCGCCGCGGCAATTTCTGGCCATACTCAGTCCGGGAAAACAGACGCCGTTCTCTAAAGGGAGTGGGCGGTTGGAACTGGCGGAGTCGATAGTGGATCCAAAGAATCCGCTGACGGCGAGAGTGATGGTGAACCGGATCTGGCTGCATCATTTCGGCGCGGGCCTTGTAGGGACGCCGAGCAATTTCGGGTTACTGGGGGAAGCCCCGACGAATCCCGAATTGCTGGATTATCTGGCAAACCGTTTTATGGAGAACGGATGGTCTATCAAATCGATGCACCGCGAGATCATGCTATCGAAGACCTACGCCCTCAGTTCGGAATACTCGGAAGCAAATGTAGCCGTAGACCCCGAGGCGAAGTTGATGTGGCGCGTAAACGCGCGCCGTATGGACGTGGAAGCAATGCGCGATTCCCTGCTCTATGTGGCGGGGAAGTTGGACATGACCATCGGTGGGCCGGCCATCCCGATAGAAGACGAGAAGAATACGCGGCGGACAATCTACGCGACCATCAGCCGGGCCAAACCCGCGCCGCTGCTGCGGCTCTTCGATTTCCCGGACCCGAACGAAACCAGCGAGAGGCGCATTGCGACCAACGTGCCGCTGCAACAGTTGTTCTTCTTGAATAGCGATTTCGTGAGGGTTCAGGCAGAGCTGTTGGCGAAGAGAATCGGCACCGCGCCCTCGCAAAAAGAGGGGATTGAGACGGCGTATCGAATTCTATTTGGGCGGATGCCAACCGCTGAAGAAGTGGGGCTGGGCCTTGAGTTCGTGGCCGGACAACAACAGTCGTTTGCGAGCTACCTCAGCGCGCTATTGAGTTCCAACGAGTTTAACTACGTAAATTAAGGAGCAGGACCATGGCGATCACTCGACGAGACGCTCTATTGACGATGGGAAGCGGCTTCGGCATGACGGCATTTGCCGGTATGCTGGGCGCGAACGCGGTGGCCAAGGGACCGCACTTTCCAGCGAAGGCGAAGCGGGTGATCTTCCTGTTTCTGAACGGCGGGCCATCGCACGTAGACACGTTCGATCCGAAGCCCGCGCTGGACAAGTACGATGGGAAGCCCGTTCCAGACTCGGTGGGTCCGATCGCGGCGGCAGGCCACATCGTCCAGGTAGGGAACCTGATGAAGTCGCCGTTCTCGTTCAAGAGGTACGGGCAGAGTGGCACTCCGGTGAGCGAACTGTTCGCCAAAGTGGGTGAGTGCATTGATGACGTGTGCGTAATTCGCTCAGTGTACAGCGACATCCCCAATCATCCGCAGGGCTTGTTTATGATGAACTGCGGCCATAGCCTGGCGGGGCGTCCGGCGCTAGGTTCGTGGCTGTTGTATGGGTTAGGAACGGAGAATCACAATCTGCCGGGGTTCGTGGTGCTGGCGCCGGGATTGCCGATTATGGCGCCACAGATCTGGAACTCGGCCTTCCTGCCGACCAGCTATCAAGGAACGTGGATCCAGAACAACGAACCGGATTCGCAGAAGCTGATTCCTTATAGTCGAAACACGCACGAGACGCGGGTGCAACAGCAGCAGAAGCTGGATCTGTTGGGCAAGCTGAATCGCCTGAATCTGCAGCAGCAGGGGCCGACGCCACAACTTGAGGCGTCGATTGAGGGGATGGAAACGGCCTTCCGGATGCAGACCGAGGGCGTGGACGCCTTTGATATCGGGAAGGAGACCGAGGCCACCAGGGCGGCTTACGGAGACGGCGAATTCGCACGCGGATGCCTGATGGCGCGGCGGCTGGTGGAGCGAGGCGTACGCATGGTGCAGGTCTATTTTGGAGCGGGCCAGCCGTGGGACAGTCACAGCGACATCATGGAACACCGCAAGTTGGGCCAACAATCCGATCAACCGATTGCGGCGCTGCTGCGCGACTTGAAGTCACGGGGCATGTTGGACGATACGCTGGTGATGATTGGCGGGGAGTTTGGCCGAACGCCTGCTGTTGAGGCGAAGGGTAGCACGCTACAGAATGGGCGCGACCATAACAGCGATGGCTTCACCATGCTGCTGGCCGGCGGCGGAGTGAAGGCAGGAACCGTTTATGGCGGAACCGATGAGTTCGGCTTCAAGGCGGTGGATAAGCCGATGCACGTGCATGACCTGCATGCCAGCATCCTGCATCTATGCGGCTTCGATCACACGAAGCTCACGTACCGGT
The DNA here is from genome assembly GCA_039934475.1 of Bryobacteraceae bacterium. GTDB lineage: Bacteria > Acidobacteriota > Terriglobia > Bryobacterales > Bryobacteraceae > JBDTMC01. The sequence continues at coordinate 19,219 of JBDTMC010000075.1, forward strand.
ATAGCGGCCGCGACTTCCGGCTTACGGATGTGTCTGGAAATGTGGTGAAGGAGATCATGGCCTAATTCACAGGAGTTTTGTGAATTTGCCAGAGCCTTCAACAATTTTAATCGCTTGATTGACGGGCAAGCTTGTAAATTGTTCTGTCTTGCCGGAAGGCCAGCGAATTGCCAGGCGGTCGATCTGAGCCGCCTTGGCAAGACCGAAATGCACGCGCAGGTCATTTTGCGAATAGAAGCTGCCGCCGCTGCGAACCTCTTCCATCTGCTTGTGGCTGCCCGTCAGGCAGCTGACGCGTGCACCGATCGCGCTGCGGTTCGACTTGGAACCGACGAGTTTCACAGTGATCCAATTGTTCCCCGTGCGCGAGGTGCAGCGTAGCAACTGCGGGGCCGCATTGATCGGGTTGATCACAACATCCACATTGCCATCGTTGTTGAAGTCGCCGAAGGCGCAACCACGGGCACTGGCGGGCGCAGTGATGCCCGCGCCTGCGATTGCGGAGACGTCGCGAAACTTCCCGTTACCCTGATTTTCATACAAGACTTTCGGCTGCTTGTAACGGGAGGCGCCTTTGATTCGGTCGATCTCAGGATAGACGTGGCCATTGACGTAGAGAATATCGGGCCAGCCATCGTTGTTGAAATCGAAGAAGCCACAACCCCAACCAAGTAGCCTGGTGTACGCCACTAAGCCAGCATTGAGAGTCGCTTCTTCAAAGGCTCGATTTCCCAAGTTATGGTAGAGGTTCGGCAGATCGTCGGAGAAGTTAGTCTTGAAGATATCGAGCTGCCCGTCACAATCATAGTCCGCGGCCGACACTCCCATTCCCGATTGGTTTCTGCCGTCGGCGCTTGTTGCTACACCGGCTTCCAGACCGCCTTCGGTGAATGTCCCATCGCCATTGTTCCAGAACATGTAGCTCATGTCGCTATCGTTAGCGACGTAGATGTCGGGGCGGCCATCGTTATCGAAATCGCCCACCAGCACACCCATCCCGTAACTCCTGGGGGACTTGCCGATGCCGCTGCGCGAAGTGGCGTCTGAAAAAGTGCCGTCTCCGTTGTTGTGAAAGAGGTAGTTTCTGGCGCGTGGCAACCCCTTAGGGCCACAGTTGACGGGCATGCCTTGATAGAGGCAACTGCCGGTACCGGGGAGAGGCGCAGTCTTCAAATCAAAGTCAATGTAGTTACTGACAAAGAGATCGAGGAAACCGTCCCCGTCGTAGTCGAGAAAGGCGCAACCTGCGCCCCATGACGTCTCGCGGATAGCAAGGCCAGATTTCTCAGTAACATCCGTAAACGTGCCGTCGCCGTTGTTGTGATAGAGGATGTTGTGGCCCCAGTAGGTTACAAAGATATCGTCATAACCGTCATTGTCATAGTCGCCGATGCATACACCCTGGCCCCAGCCGGACGATAGCAGCCCCGCTTTTCGTGTGATGTCGGTGAACGTACCGTCGCGATTGTTGTGCAGGAGCCGGTTCGACGGTTTAGCTGGAGAGGTGGAGTCGAGAGTGGCGCCGTTTACCAGAAACAGATCCGGCCAGCCGTCGTTGTCGTAGTCGATGAAGGCCACGCCGCATCCGGTGGTTTCCAGGATGTAGCGGTTCTCTGTTTTGCCGCCGTAGGTTGTCGGCGAGGCGATGCCGGCAAGTTCCGCGACATCGTCGAAGCGAATCGGGTAGTCGTCCGGCGGCGAACCTGCGCCGCCAACCAGAAGGGACGAAGAACCGAAGAGGGCGCTGCTAAGCCAGGTACGTCGCGTCACAGGATGCCCGTCAAGGTTACCTTTTAACGTGGATTGACGTCAACGCCTTTCGACGGGCGAATTCCGATTGTCTAATATTTACACGCTATTTTTTTCTTGACAATAAACGACCGTATGCAGTATTCCTACAATAGCCTCGTTTGTCATCAGGGTTGTTGACAATTTAGTCTGACGCGACGATGCAATCCGCTTCTGCAATCTTGGAGGATTGTATGAAAATTCGAGCTCTGTGGCTCATCCCCGTGTTGTTTGCGGTGATTCTAGTTCCGGCAGCCTTCGGGCAGGCCGTTTCCGGGTCCATCAATGGATCCATCACGGATTCTTCAGGGGCTACGGTTCCAGGGGCTGCCGTCCGCGTTATAAACACTGCGACCGGTGTTGAATACGTCACCAAAAGCAACAGCGCGGGGTATTTCAACTCCTCGAATCTGATCGCGGGCTCGTACCGCGTGGAAGTTGCCGCAACTGGCTTCAAGGGCGTCTCGTACAAGGCGGTGACGGTTGACATCGGGTCACTGATCCGGCTGGACGTTGCACTGGAAGTCGGCAATGTTCAGGATAAGGTGACGGTGACTGGAGAGGCTGCGCAATTACAAACCGAGAAGGTGGAATTGGGCGGTACGGTGAGCGAGCGAGCACTGCTGGCACTGCCGGCCGAAGGGCGAAATCCCACGGCCCTGGCTGCCCTGCAGGCGGGCGTCATCATGGGTACGGGGCAGGAAGGAATTCCCGGTTCCAGCGGATCCGCCAACTACTCTTTCAGCGTGAACGGACAACGCGCCCAGATGAATCGCCAATTGCTGGACGGTGTGGACGATACCGAGGGCGTGGGCGGTGGGGCAGCGCTGGTTCCATCCACGGACGCGATCCAGGAATACCAACTGGTGACTTCGAACTACGACGTGGAACTGGGGCAGGTTGCCGGAGCAGTCCAGATTTTCACAACGAAATCAGGGACGAACGATCTTCATGGCAGCGCGCATGAGTTCAATCGCGCAAACGCAATGTTCGCACGAAATCCTTTCAGCGAGCCAAACGGTCCGGGCCATTTCGTTTGGAATCAATTCGGGGGAACGCTGGGCGGGCCGATAAAGCGCAACAAATTATTTCTATTCGGATACTACGAAGGCATTCGCGTCCGATCGGGAGGCAACGTTCTGACCACGGTGCCGCTCGCACCGTTTCGAACGGGCGATTTCAGCAGTCTGCTTCCGGCGCACCCAATTTTCGATCCGCAATCCGGTAGCGCCAACGGCGTGGGCCGGACACCATTCGCGGGAAACATAATACCTGCGAACCGTCTGGATCCGATTGTGCAGAACCTGCTGTCCAAACTGCCTTCTCCGACTTTGAGTGGAACC
>JBDTMC010000076.1:0-22094 GCA_039934475.1 Bryobacteraceae bacterium
GGGCTTGGCTTTCTGGGTACCGGCGTGAATGGCAATCAAACCGGCCAGACCTTCAAGGTAACGTACACAGATGGCAGTAGCACTTCATTTGCGCAAAGTATGAGTAACTGGCAGACGCCGGCGAATTATCCGGGGGAAACCGTGGCAGCGACGACATCCTACCGGGACAAGAGCACAGGAGTGAAAGAGCTGCGAACGTTTTACCTCTTTGGCTACATGATCGCGTTGGACAATACAAAGACAGTGCAGAGTTTCGTTTTGCCATCGAATAGCAACGCAATTGTTGTGGCCGCTACGCTGACGCAGTAACGCGAATCGACATGCGACGCTGGGATTGAGCGGCGCGGCTCGTCGGGGCATCGCGCACAAGCTGCAGGGATTGCAATAGTCCGCTACGCCCGGCAAGGCTGCTTTAATAAGAGGAGCCAGCATGCAAATCATCAAAGCGGTTATCACAGCCGGTTCGCCGGCCCAGCGCGCGCTGCCGCTCCAAGCAATTGTGGATAGTGACGGCACGTCGAAGCCGGTGCTCGCTATTCTGCTCGAAGACGTCACGCGCGCGGGAATTGAAGAGGTGGCGGTGATCGTCCCGCCGGGCGACGAGCCCGTATTCCGCGCGGCGCTGGGGCCGGCTCCCTGTAAGGTTGTTTTTATTCCGCAGGAAGGCCCGGCCGGATATGCCCAGGCGCTGTTGTGCGCGCGGGAATTCGCAGGGGGTAAGTCCTTTCTCCATCTGGTTGGCGACCACCTCTTCGTGCGCTCCAAAGGAGCCAGTTGCGCCGGCCACCTGCTGCAAGCGGCGGCCGAAGAGGACTGTTCGATCAGCCTTGTCCAACCGACGCGCGAAAACCTGCTGCCACGTTTTGGCACTATCGGCGGGCAGCCGGTCCGCAACCGCCCGTACTTGTACAGCGTGGATAAGGTGATCGAAAAGCCCACTCCTACCGAAGCGGAACAGACCTTACTTGTTCCCGGCCTGCGCGCCGGTCACTACCTCTGTTTCTTCGGGATGCATGTGCTTACGCCGACGATCTTTGCTTACCTGGCGGAAGTAACGGCGAGCGCCAACGGCCCGCTTTCGCTATCAGCCGCTTTGAATCGCCTGGCGCGTGAAGAGAAGTATCTGGCATTGGAAGTCCCTGGTTGCCGCCGTTTCGACCTTGGCGCCCGGTATGGCGTTTTTAACGCTCAACTGGCCATGGCGCTGGAAGGGCCCGATCGCGACGAAGTGCTGGCGGGCCTGTTGGACCTGGTTGCGAACCGCTTCGCCTTAGCGGAGACGGCAGCCGAATGAGCGTGCTTGTCGATGTCATCAAGTCCACGGATCCGAAGATCCGCAACAGTTCGCTGGACGGTTTCTGCCGCGCCGCTTCTTTGGACACGTTATTGGATGAGTGCGCGGAATTGGAGGCTTTTAGACGGCGCGGCGACAACCTTTATGAGAACGTGCGCGCGCTGTTTTTCCTATACTCGATCCATCGATTCCATGTGCCGGATCGGGTGAGACCGAACGGCGCTTTTATCCCGTTTGATGCCTTTGATCACCTCATCAACAGACGCTTCGAAGAAGCCATACGCGCCTTTCACGAGATCAGGCGGGCCACCGGGCTGTCACCCGCGCTGGCGAGTGGTTTCGCTGCCGCGTACCGCGGACTCGCCTTCCAGACGCTAAGCAATCAGGTGCGGCGGAGCGTGCGCTCTGTGCGGGGCAATCAGTGGATGTTCCGGGCCGGCCACCCGGCTGATTTCCCGCTGCGGCTGCGGCCGGAGCTGCTTGCACCTTGCGCCGAGACGGGCCTCTTTCCGCTGCTGGCGGAATCGACTCCCGTACGCATGGACCTGAGTCATAGCGGTTGGAGCGACATCTTCTTCCTCGGGATGGATTTTCCCGAGGGCGCGCGGGTCCTGAATATTTCCATTGACCTGGCCGTGCGCGGTTCCGGCGCCTCGCCCCAACCACCCGTGGAAGCGTATCTGCGGGTAATCGACGAGCCGGTTCTGCGGCTGACAAGCGTGGATCTGGAAGCCACTACCGATGTCGCCACGATCGACGAGGTTTTTGACTTTGCACGCGACTATCTGGGGCTGTTGAAGGCCGCTGTGATTGCGAGCGGGCTGATTCCATCGGGCATGGAGGGCGGCCGCCACACGCTGGCGGATGTATTTACGCGACTCATCGGTAAGCCTGGCTATGGGCTGGAGATCGTAAGTAAAGTGAACGGCATTCCCAAGGGTTCGCGCCTTGCCGTATCGACCAACTTACTGGCCTGCCTGATCAGCGCATGCATGCGAGCGACTGGACAAGCGGCGAGCCTGACGGGCGGGCTTACCGAACCCGAACGCCGCATTGTGGCGGCGCGGGCCATTCTTGGCGAATGGCTTGGCGGTTCCGGTGGCGGCTGGCAGGATTCCGGCGGCGTTTGGCCGGGCATCAAACTGATTGAAGGAGTGGCCGCGGGCGAAGGCGATCCGGAGTTCGGCATCAGCCGCGGTTGCCTGTTGCCGCGCCATCGCATTCTGGCGTCAGGCGAAGTTTCACCTGAGGCGCGCCGGCGCCTGCAAGAAAGCCTGGTTCTTGTTCATGGGGGCATGGCGCAGGACGTCGGACCGATTTTGGAAATGGTCACTGAGCGCTATCTTCTGCGTTCGGAGGCCGAATGGACGGGGCGCCTGGAGGCAATGTCCCTGCTGGACGAGGTGGTCGCCAACCTGAAGCAAGGCGACATACGGGCGCTGGGACGCACGACGCATCGTAACTTCGATGGGCCGATCCAGACCATCATCCCGTGGGCGGGTAATTACTATACGCAAGCTTTGATCGACGCGGCGGCGAAATCGTTTGGCGACGCTTTCTGGGGCTTCTGGATGCTGGGCGGAATGGCGGGTGGCGGCATGGGATTCATCTTCGACCCGAGCGCCAAACTACAGGCGCAGGAGCGTATGGGTGAGATGATGTCGGGCCTGAAACGGCGCCTGGAACACGCTGTGCCGTTCGCTATGGAACCAGTGGTGTATGACTTCGCGATCAATGAGCGCGGCACTTGGGCGGACCTTCGCCAAGGCACCGAGGCGATAATGCCGGAGCGCTATTACGCGCTGACTGTGCCGGCGTTGCTACGACGTGAAACGCGGACGCTGCCGGCCGCCCGGCGTGCCGAACTCGACGCCTTCGGTACCGCTTGCCGGACGAACCCAGCGCTGAGCGGGATGGTGCAGACGCTGTTCGATTACCTTGTTCCGCGCGGCCAGGAGAGCGCCGGCGGAGCAAGCAATGTGTACGCGGTTCTCGATGAATTGGGCTTCGACCGAGCGCAACACGAGCAGATTCGCGCCGATTTACGGGCTGGCCGGATCGGTCTTGCGCAAAACCGCTTGCCCGCCGGAACGAGCATTGAAGACGTTGCTGAGGGCGAGGTGCTGCACGCGGCCGGGGTCATCCCTGCGAGGGTGAAGAGTATAGGGCTCGACGCCATGCACGATGGCCAAGTGGCGATAGTTACTCTGGCTGGGGGCGTAGGCAGCCGCTGGACGCGGGGCGCCGGAGTGGTGAAGGCTTTGAACCCGTTCTGCCGCATGGCGGGCGGGCATCGCAGCTTCCTCGAAGTCCATTTCGCGAAGAGCCGGCAAACCGGACGGCTGGCCGGCCGTGCCGTGCCGCATGTCATTACGACCAGCTATCTTACTCATCAGCCGGTGGAGAACTTTCTGTCAGCGGAGAATTATTACGGATACACGGGGCCTGTTTATCTTTCACCCGGACGGAGCGTTGGCCTGCGTTTGGTTCCCATGGTGCGCGACCTGCGTTATGCGTGGGAGGAGATGCCGCAGCAGCGTTTGGATGAGCAGAAAGAGAAGGTACGCGACAGTGTGCGCGCCGCGTTGATGGGCTGGGCCAAGGGGCGCGGCGAAGGCAGCGATTACACGGAGAACCTGCCGCTGCAGTGCCTGCATCCGGTTGGGCATTGGTTCGAAGTCCCCAACCTGCTACTGAATGGAACGTTGCAGCGGCTGCTTGCCGAGTATCCCAAGTTGCGCTACCTGATGGTGCACAACGTGGACACGCTAGGCGCGAATATCGATCCCGGGATTCTGGGGCTGCAGATCGATTCGGGAGCGGGAATCGCCTTTGAGGTGGTGGACCGCAATGTAGATGACCGGGGTGGCGGGCTGGCCCGGATCGATGGACGCCCGCAAATCATTGAGGGTCTCGCGTTGCCCAACGAAGAGATCGAATTCCAACTGACTTACTACAATAGCGGGACGTCGTGGATCGACATAGAGTACTTACTCGGCCTGTTCGATTTAACACGCGCGACCTTGAGCAACGCAGCGGTGGTGGCCGAGCGGGTGCGGACACTGACCGCCCGCATTCCTACCTACGTCGCGTTGAAGGACGTTAAAAAGCGGTGGGGGAAGGGGCAGGAAGACATTTATCCGGTGGCCCAATTCGAGAAACTGTGGGGCGACGTCACCGGCCTGCCTGGGGCGCGCTGCCAATACCTTGCGGTCTCACGGCAGCGCGGCCAGCAGCTGAAGGAACCGGCCCAGATTGATGGCTGGTTCCGCGACGGTTCCGCCGCCCACGTAGAGTCACTCTGCGATTGGACTTAGGTTCGCTACAGCAAGCGAAAGTTTACTTCGACATTTGCGCGAACCGGGACTGGCTGGTTCGCGGAGTCGCGAGCAGGTTTGAAGACCCATTCCTTCACGGCTTGCACCGCTCGTTGATCGAGGCCTAAACCAGCCGGCCGGAGCACCTTGACGTCGCGCGGCAGGCCGTCCAAGCCGACCACTATGGAAAGGAGCACAGTACCTTCGAGCTTCGCCGCGCGCGCCTCGGCGGAATAGGCCGGTTCCTGTTTCTTTTGGATCAGGGGCGCCTGGATGCCGTCGCCTATTCTTTTGATGGCAGGTTCCGAATCATCAAGGGCAACAGCTGGAATCCGATCAAGGGCCAGTTTGCCCTTCTGCCGCGTCTCCGCTGCCTCCGCGTCGCGGCCCTGGTCTGTGAGCATACGGCCATACATCATGGTTGTATTCCGCACGCGAATGGGATCGGTCTCGCTGTCGAGGGACTCCTTGAAATAGCGCTCGGCGGCGGCGGGGTCGTTGGGAGCCGTGAGGACTCCTAGAATGTGGGCGGTGCGTGCGAGGACCTGCCGATTGCCAGTGGCTCTTGCTACCGCCAAGACGTTCTCAAACACTTTCGCACCGGGCTTATCGGCCAAGACCGCGCTATAGTACAGGGCGTCTGCGTAGGAGGCGTCGGAAGGTGCGGACTGGCGCAAGACCTCGACAGCGCGGGCGAACATCGATGTTGCCGAACTTTCGTCTCCCGCGTCGGAGTAGGCCTTTCCCGCCGTGACGAGGGCCTGGCCAAACGCTACTGAATTTGGCCCGCCGCTCCGCTCGGCGGCGCGCAATCGATCCAACGCAGCGTTGACGGACAGCGTGTCGTCTTTGGTTTGGGCGGCTAGGGGCCGCAGGCCCGCCACCGTCATCACCAGCAACAAGGTCGCGCCCACCGCCACGAGGCAGGCTCGTGGGTTGAAACCGCGCCGATCGCGTGCGCCGTCGAGGATCGCCAACAGCCGTCCCTCGAGTTCTCGCGGCCGGGCCATCGTTGCGGCTTCGCACAAGCGGGGCCGGGCGAGGGAGCGGGCGATGTGCAGCAGGCTTTCGGCATACCCCTGCGCTTCCAGGCCGGCTCGCAACACAGCGTCGTCGGCCGCCATTTCCCGTAGCTGCAGAGTTCGGCGGCGCGCCAGCCATATGAGCGGATTCGGCCAGTACACTGCGCAGGAGAGCGTGGTCAGCAACTGCCACAGCAAATCATGGCGACGCACGTGGGCCAGTTCGTGTTGCACGACCGCGCTCAAACGCTCTGGCTCCCACTCCAGGGATTCGGTGGGAAGCAAGATGATGGGCCGCAGTAACCCGACGGTCATCGGCATCAGGGACTGCGACGTCAAGAGGACTTGTGTGCCCTCCACCATTGCCGGTGTGCCATACCTCCGCAACCGGTGCGCGGTCCCTAAAGCGACCGCCAGGCGCATCAGTGCAAGCCCAAATCCGATAGCCCACACTGCGACGAGCGAAGGGAAGCCGGAGCGCGCCGGCGCCGCTGACGTTGCCGCGACGGGCGTGGCGCCTGGATCGCCTCCACGCGAGCGAGGATTTCACCCGCCGCGCCGCCCACGTGCGGCAACTTCCACGCCGGCGCGAAGCCGGTTGTAAGCGGCAAGACCAGCGTGCCAAGTACGGCGGACGTCCACACCAAATGACGAAGTGAAGCCGAAGCACGAACCATAAAGCGGTCCACAACAGCCGCGGCTAAAAGCAGAATTGTTGCTCCCAAAAAGAGTGCGATCATTTCTTTCCGTCCTTTCTCGTTCGATTGATCATTTGCGTGAGCCTGTCCAGGTCTGCCTTGGTCAGCTTCGCCGCGGAATCGTCCAACAGCGCCGCTGCCGCTTCTGCTGGTGAGCCACTGAAAAATGTGTCGATGAGGTGCCGCAGGGCCGATCGCTTCGCGCTTTCCTGCGCCACCACCGGGGAGAAAACGTATTTCAAGCCGTCTTCTTCATGGCGGATGTGACCCTTCTCTTCGAGTATGCGAAGCAGACTGCGAACAGCGGAGTAACTGGGCGGGTCGGGTAAGGCTTCCAGCACATCGGCGGCGGTGGCGCGGCCGCGCTGGTAGAGGATGTCCATGATCTGCCGCTCACGGCGGCTGAGGTCCTGCTGATTTTTTAGCATGTCTACCTGCTAAAAAATTAGCACTAGTTCGAAATGGTGTCAAGAGTTATTTGGAGGCCCTACTTTGCGTCGGTTTCCACGGGGAGCTCGCGCCGGGCACTCCAGTCCTGGAAGGAGCCGTCGTACATCTTCGGCTCCATGCCGAGGTAGCGTGCGACAAAGTAGATCACGGTGGCCTGCTGCCCGCGATGGCAATAGGAGACGGGCATCTTGCGGCCTGATGCGGCCTTCATCAGAGCGGCCAGATCGTCGCGCGAGCGGAAGTGTCTGCTGTCGTCGAGGAAAGTTGTATAGGGAGCGCTTTTCGCTCCCGGGATGCGCCCCGCGCGCGGCATGCCGCCGGCATTGGCGCCGCTATAGAATTCCGGCAGGCGCGCATCGACGATCTGACAGGACTCGTCTTTCAGACGGCTGTTGACCCACTCAGCCCCAACCACCACTTCGGGCCTGAGACGGGGCGTGAAGTGAGCGGGCACTACTTGCGGCGCGTCTGCGCTCAACTCGCGGCCTTCCGCTTTCCAGGCCGCGAGCCCGCCGTCAAGCATGGCCGCATGGTCGCCGAGTCCGAGGTAGTCGAGTGTGAACCAGACGCGGGTGGCAGACTGCACTGAATCATTGCCGGCATAAACGATAATTCGTGAGTGGTCTGTGATCCCGAGGCGCCCAAAGGCGGCGAGCAATGTATCCAAAGGCGGCAGCTCGAGTTGGAGGCCGTTCTCGCCCGTGATGGAAATATCCGGCAGCGTCACGAGGCGTGCTCCGGGAATGTGCCCGGCGCTATAGTCCTTGTCTGTGCCCACATGCAGGACCACGATGTCGCGCCCGCCCAGGTTTGATGCCATCCAGGGCGTTGTCACCAGCATGTCGGTTGACGCAAACGCGGACGCGACAAGGCACAGGGCAAGGAAGGGAAGGCGCATACCTCCAGGCTACTCGAATCGCAGTGCGTCGATTGGGTCGAGGTTCGCCGCCTTGCGCGCCGGATAGTAGCCGAAGAATACGCCGATCGCCATGGAGAAGACCGCGGAGCCCACAATGGCGACGGGCGAAATGAACTGTGGCCAGTGGAAGACAGTGGAAAGCGCGACGGACGTTGCGAGGCCGAAAAAGATGCCGACGAGTCCGCCCGTGAGGCCGAGCACGACCGCTTCGACGAGGAATTGCGATTGCACGTGTTTGGTGCGCGCGCCCACGGCCATGCGGATGCCGATCTCGCGGGTGCGTTCCGTCACTGAGACGAGCATGATGTTCATAATGCCGATGCCGCCGACGAGTAGCGACACCGCCGCAATGCTGCCCAGTAACGTGGTCATCACCTTCGTTGTCGCTTCCGCCGCCTCGGCGATATCGGTGAGGTTGCGGACGTTGAAATCGTCTTCCTGATTCGGGCGGATGTTATGTCGCGTACGCAGCAGCGCCGTGATCTGCTCTTGCGCTTTGTAGGTATCGCCAGCAGTGGCCGCAGACACGTATATTGTCGGCACGTAAGAAATCGAGAGCAGCTTCTTCATCGCGGTGGTATACGGGATGACGATGGTGTCGTCCTGGTCCTGGCCCCATTGGGTTTGACCCTTCGCTTCCAGGACGCCGATCACACGAAACGGCAGATTGCGAACGCGTACTGTCTGGCCGACAGGATCGACGCCAGGGAATAATTGGTCCGCGACGGTCTTGCCAATCAACGCCACGCGGGCGGCGGTGCGCACATCGGCGTCACTAATGAAGTCGCCCGACGACGCTCCGCGATTGCGGATCTGTTTGTAGCTGACGTCCACGCCTTCGGCGCGAGTGCTCCAGTTCTGGTTGCCGAAGACCAGGGTCACGGGGGCGGTGACGGAGGGACTGGCTCCGGTAACCGCGGGGCTTTCTCGCAGCATCGCGACCACATCATCCTCAGTGAGCGTGGTGCTGGTGCCCGAGCCCGCGCGGAGGCCGCTGGTGCGCTGGCTGCCTGCAGAGACAATCAGCATGTTCGTACCCATGGCTTCAATCTGCTGGCGCACCTGTTGCTGCGCGCCTTGGCCGAGGCTCACCATGGCAATGACAGACGCGACGCCGATGATGATGCCGAGCATCGTCAAGGCACTTCGCACTTTGTTGCGCGCCAGGGACCTCATCGCCAACTTAATCACGGACCCGATCATACTGCCACCTCCATCTCGGCATTGCGAGGATTATCCACGGTACGGTCTTCAATGATTTGTCCATCGCGAACCACCAACACGCGGCCGGCATAGGCCGCAATGTCGGGCTCGTGCGTCACCAGCACAATCGTTATGCCTGCTTGCCGGTTCAACTGCTGGAACAGGCTCATAATATCTGTCGACGTGCGCGTGTCGAGGTTGCCCGTTGGCTCGTCCGCCAACACCAACGATGGCCGGTTGACCAAGGCGCGCGCAATGGCCACGCGCTGCTGCTGACCGCCAGAGAGCTGGTTCGAATAGTTCTTTTCGCGATCGGCCAACCCTACCACCGATAGCGCGCGGCGGGCGCGGTATTCCCGTTCTTTCGCGTCCAGGCCCGAGTAGATCAGGGGCAGTTCCACGTTCTCGAGCGCGCTGGTCCGCGCCAGCAGGTTGAAGCCCTGAAACACAAAGCCGAGCTTGCGATTCCGAATGTCCGCGCGGCCGTCCTTGTCGAGAGTCGAGACGTCGCTGCCATCGAGCAGATACGTGCCTTTGGTGGGCCGGTCAAGACATCCGAGGATGTTCATGAGTGTCGACTTGCCGGAGCCTGACGCTCCCATGATGGCGACGAACTCGCCGTGTTCCACTTCCAGCGACACATCGCGGAGGGCATGGACGCGGACCGCGCCTGTGTCGTAGATTTTGTCCACGTGACGCACATCAATGACCGGGTAATCGCGGTTCACTTGCGGCCTCCCGCACGAGACGGTTGGAACGGCGAGACAGTTTGCGAAGTGGTCTTGCCAACCGCGGCGGTGATCGCCAGGCGGTCATTTTCATGAATATCGCCTGACACCACTTCGGTCTGAATCCCATCGCTGAGCCCCAGCTTGACGCGTACCGATTCCAGCTTGTCTTCGTCGCCGACGCGCCACACGAGCGGAGTTTTGCCCGGCCTGAAACGCAGCGCCGCATTCGGCACGGCGAGCACATGGTCTCTGCGCACGGCAACGGCACTCACGTTCGCGGTCATCCCGGGCTTCAACTTCAGGTCGGGATTGGCTACGTCGATCACCGCCGTGTACGTGGTCACGTTCTGGACGGTGTTAGGCGAGAGCCGGACCTGCGAAATGCTGCCATGGAATGTCTCCGTGGGATAGGCATCGACGGTGAAGTTCACCTGCGCGTTCGGAGCGAGCTGGCCGACGTCGGCTTCGTCGATATCAGCCAGGACCTGCATGCGAGCCAGGTCGTTGGCGATCACAAAGAGTGTCGGCGCCTGCAGACTTGCGGCCACAGTCTGGCCGATGTCCACGTTTCGAGAGATCACTGTACCGTCGATGGGCGCAGTGATGATGGCGTGCTGCAAGTTGACGGCGGCGAAGTCCACCGCGGCTTTCGCCTGGAGTTCCTGCGCCTTCGATTGCGAAAGCTGCGACTGGGCGGACAACGCCTGCGCCTTGGCCTGATTCACTTGCGCCAGCGCCTGTTGCCGTTGCGCTACGGCCTGGTTCAACGCGGCTTGCGAGGTCTCCAGGTCGTGTGCGGCGGAAACTTTTGCCGCCACCAACTTCTGCGTCAGATCATACGTGTTCTGCGCGTCGTCCACGACGGACTTGGTGCGGTCGAGGTTTGCCTGCGCGGCGGCGATGGACGCATCCGCGGTCGTGACGTTGTTCTGCGCGGTGACGATGGCGGCCTGTGTGCTTGCCTGGTTGGCCTGGGCCTGCGTCAACTGAGCCTGAAACTGATCCGGCTCCAGGCGGGCGATGACTTGGCCCTTCTTCACTTCCTGGTTGAAGTCGGCGTAGAGGGCGGAAACCGTTCCGGAGGCCTGAGTGCCCACTTGTACTGTCGTCAGCGCCTGCAGCTTGCCTGTTGCTGAGATGGTCTTTACGATGTCGGCACGCTGTATGGTTACGGTTGCGAAGGCCGGCGTCGAGGGCGTCGCATAGGCGTGCCACGTGAACGCGGCGGCGACAGCCAGGCCGGCTGCTGCCAGAATCGCCAGGGTCTTTCGCGGCAAGGGGTTCGCTGCTTTGACTTGTTCCAGCGGGGCATCCGCGATCAGCCAGTCGAGTGCTTGTTTATTGGTCGCCATATCTGTACATCCACTAGATATGACGAGCCGCACCCCGGCAAAGCGCGTTGCGGTTTGTAATCTACTGTTAAGCTTTGTGAAGCTGCGGCTAGCTGATTCCGAGCTTTTTCTGCAGTGCTTCCAGCGACAACCCTTTGGTCTCCGGATAAAAGAAGAGCACGACGAAGAACTGCAACACCATCATTCCGGAGAAGAAAACGAATGGGGCCGAACGGGAGCTTTCGGCCAGCACGGGGAACGTGAACGAGATCGCCGCATTCATGATCCAGTGTGTGAAGCTGCCCAGGCTTTGCCCGCCGGACCGCACGCGGTTTGGAAATACCTCCCCGATGTAGACCCAGATCACGGCTCCTTGTGAGAACGCAAAGAAGGCGATGAAACCGATGAGCAGCCAGACCAGCAACCCTTCATTGCTGCCGGAGTTAAAGATCCAGGCGACGCCGCCGAGGCAGGCGGCTGTACCGACTGCTCCCACGAGGAGCATCACCTTGCGGCCGATCTTATCGATCACCGTCATCGCGATCATCGTGAAGAACAGGTTGGTGCCACCGACGGCAACCGCCTGAAGATCGCCTGAGACTTTGCTAAAGCCGGCGGCCTTGAAGATATCGTTCAGGTAATAGAGAATCGCGTTGATGCCTGAGAGCTGATTGAACATGCCGATGGTAACGGCGAGGAAAATCGGCAAGCGGTATTTCCAGGAGAAGAGCGATTCCGTGGCGTGGCCGTGCTGGGCGTCGATGGATTCAACGATATTGGCGATCTCGCGTTGGTAATCCTGCTCGCCGGTGAGCCTTAGAATTTCTCGTGCTTCGTCAACGCGACCCTTTTTCACCAGCCACCGCGGGCTGCGCGGGATGCCGAACAGGGCGATGAGGAACAGCACGGCCGGTAAGGCGGAGATGCCAAGTTTCCAGCGCCATTCCAGATCGCCCGTATTCATGAGGCCGATCACGTAGTTGGAAAAATATGCCAGCAGAATGCCGGCGACGACATTGAATTGAAAGAAGCCCACCAACCGGCCGCGCCATTTCGCCGGGGCGATTTCGGCAATGTACATCGGCCCCAATACAGACGATCCACCAATACCCAAGCCGCCAATAAAGCGGAACACGACGAGGGAGTTCCAATCCCAGGCAAACGCGCATCCAATCGCGGAGATGACATAAGCGACGGCCATCCCGCGGAGGCTCTCGCGGCTGCCATACTTTTCGCCGGGAATACCGGCCAGCATCGCACCCAAGACGGTGCCTATCAGCGCTGCCGCCACGGTAATGCCTTTGGAGAAGGCTGTCAGATGAAAGAGCGTGGTGAGCGCATCAGTCGCTCCGGCGATCACGGCTGTGTCGAAGCCAAAGAGGAGGCCGCCAAGCGCAGCCACAATGGTGCTTTTGAGGAGGTAGGAATTCAGCTTCATGGGTGATGGTTACTCAACGGGGGTTAAGGTAATCTGCGATGGCGGCGCGGGAATCTCGCTGCCCTTTTCAAACGGTTGCGGCGGCGTGACGGTGAACGTAGAGTACTTCGCGGCGTGGATGGCAACGGTGCCCGCGGACGTGATGGCATGGCCATCCACGGTGGCTTCCATGCCCGGCCCCACTCCAGCTACGCGATAGGTTCCTGGCTTTGCAGCGTGGAAGTTCCACTGCAGTTTATAGAGGGTCGCCGGATCATAGTAACCCTGGCCATTGTAGTTGTAGAACTTATTGGCGTCGGCTAGGGTGAGTGTGACCGCTCCAGCCGCGTCAGGCTTGATGAATGGCGGGGTAACCGAGAGCGGGCCTGCGAACTCCGCGACCACCACTGTAATTGGCGAGGATTGCTTGGGCTCGGTCGGTATATCGATCGACGCTCCATCCACCTTCAATGGAGCTTTACCGGCGAGGAAATAGGCCTTGGTGATCTTTGTCTCAAGCCCCGGCAGGCGCAATTTCCCATCCTTGGGCCAAGTGCGAACCAGCAAGTACAAGCGCCCAGGCTTCACCGTGGCGAAGCCGAAATCCAGCTTCCGGAAGGGCTGTGGCCGTGTGTCATAGATCGCCTCGCCATTTACCTGTAGCCACTTGCCAACGCCCTTCAATACATCGGCTTCAAACTCGACGACGGAGCCATCGCCGCGCGGCCCAATGTTCAAAAGATAGTTGCCGCCGCGGCTTACAGTTCCCGCCAGCCGGATGAGATGTTCCGCGGTCTTGCCTTCCAGATCCTTGCGATCCTGCCAGGAGCGGTAGCCCCAGGTTTCGTCATAGATAGAGCCCGGCGTCTGCCACGGTTCGTCGATGATGTACTCCGGGAACTGGTTGTCGCCCATGACGGTGAAGTCGCCCTGGCTATTGAACACGCGACCGCTGACCATGCACTCCGGTTGCGCGGCGTGCACGGTATCGGCGAACCGTTTGCTTTGCGGCAGGGTGGGGCGAGCCATGTCGAACCAGACTTCGCTTAAGGGTCCGTACTTCGTGGTGAGTTCTTTCAACTGAGCGACGTTGAAATCCTCATGCGACTTCGGGACGGGGTTGTCGTTCTCTTTGACATCCTTCATGTCCCATGGGGTAGCCCGAAGGTCGTACCAGTCGAGGGTGGAATAGTACACGCCGAACTTCAGGCCGTGCCGCGCGCAGGCCTCTGCCAGACCCTTCACTACGTCCTTGCCGTAGGGCGTGCCATCAACGACGTTGTACTTTGATTCCGCCGTATGGAACATATTGAAACCGTCGTGGTGTTTGCTGGTAATGACGATGAACTTCATCCCCGCGGCCTTGGCCAGTGCGGCCACGGCGTCAGGATCCCACTTCAGAGGATTGAACTGTTTGGCGAGAGCGGCATAGTCGTCTTTGGGAACCGGCGCGTGGCGCATGATCTGTTCGGCGTAATCGGGAACCTGTCGGCCGTTCCAAACGCCACCCGCAATGGAGTAGAGACCCCAATGGATGAACATGCCGTACTTACGCGATTGCCACGTGCGAATGGTCGCCTCAGTCGGCCGCGCCGCCGGCTTGGGGGCCGGAATGGTGACCGTGCCTGTCGCTGCCCACTCCGTGCCGCGCGCCAAGAGAGCGCGAAAGGCCTTGTCTTCAAGGTTAGGGTTTTCTTCTTTCGCCCAGGTGTGGCCGAGCATGGTGGCGTAGACGCGGCCCTTGCCATATTGGCTGACCCAGTCCAGCACCTCGTTCTCTTTGGAGTCTTTGGAATAGGCGTAGGTGAGGACAGTGAGACCTTTTGCGGGACCATGCTGTCCGTGGGTCAACTGTTCTGAGGCGTGCCGCCACACGGGGGGCAGACCAAGGGTAATCGGATGCGTGCGGTTGAAGAGCCGCATGTCGAAATCGTGCCGCGGACCGTGCCCTGCATCGAAGCCCTGACCTGCGGGAACGGTGACGACGCTTTTGCCATCCGGACTTACAATCAAGCTCGGGCCGAAGCTTTTCTCACGCCACCCGAGGCCGATGATCTCGTTGTACTCAGGCCATTTGAGGAACGCGTTGTTTGCGGCGTGATAGATCACGACGCCCCCGCCAGTTCGCAGGTAGGCGACAAACGCCTGCTCCACAGCCGCCGGCCATCGGAGCGCGTCCTCCTGGTGGCCGCCGTTGAAGTTGACGATGACGGCTTTGTATTTCGAGAAGTCTGGGCGCCAACTATCCCAGGCGGCAGCGGGCGCCTCGCGCGGAGGCGTGGTCGAGACGGTGACGTCGAAGCGGCCTGTCTGGGCGAGGATCTCGCGGATGCCCTTTGTGCCAGCCTGCCAGTCGTGGTTATTGATGCCGTCGACGATGAGGACCGGGACTTTGGCGGGTGCGGCCGCCATTGTCAGAACCGCGGCAAAGAACAAAGCTGTGAGTCGCATCAGTAAGCCATTCACTTTACCTGATCGCGCCCCCACCTGTGGGTTCACGGCTCACATGCTACACCATCACAAGGCCCTGGCGAATGCCAATGGCGACGGCCTCCGTTCTACTCCCGGCGTTCAGCTTGTTGAGAATCGAAGCCACGTGGAACTTAACGGTGTGCTCCGTAATGCCGAGCTTCCAGGCGATCTGTTTGTTGCCTTCGCCGTCGGCAAGCAGCCGGAGGACCTCCACTTCGCGCGGAGTCAACGGGGCGGAGTCCACACGCGCCCGGGCCGGAGTTACCAAGCCGGCCACTCCATTGGGATGCACCACCACCAAGCCAGACGCCGCGGCTTCCACGGCGGCGGCCAGTTCGCGCGCGTCGGCCTCTTGCGGTAGCACGCCGCGCACGCCGGCCCGGACGAGGGTACCGGCGTCAGACAGGTCCGGAACTAACGCCACCACCGGCGCCGCACCGGAGACCCATTCGGCGACCGATTCTTCATCCCAATTGTCTACGTCCACCAGCAACACATCGGGCTCATCGTCCACCACTTCGAACGACGGTCCGAGCAGGGCTTCCAAGCCTGCACGGACTACCGGCGACGGCGCTGTCACCCGCACCCGCGTCACGCCGCAGCCGTCCTCTTGACCGGCAACCGAACCGCCACTGTCCGCACTGTTGTTCGTTCTCCCCGCAAGAACTCCAGATGCAGAATCTCGGGCGTGGATTCGAGTTGCTCCAACAGATCGTCCGGCGAGGTGAAACGCCGGCCTTCGGCTCCCACCAGTACATCACCGAGAATCAGCGATGCCGTTTCGGCCGGGCTACCCTGTTGGACGGCCAAGACCACCAGCCCCACTCCGCGGTTCCATTCCACTGGCTGAATGGTAACTCCCAACTCAACGCGCGACGGCGCACCGCGGCGCAGAAACTCGGCCACTGCATTCGAAGGGATAGCCAATCCGAGGCCGCGCCAGATCATCGTATTGATGCCGACGACGCGTCCCTGCGCATCCGCCAGCGGTCCACCCGAATTTCCGGGTGCCAATTGGACGCCTGCCTGCACCCATGTCTGCCGCCCCATCCCCGGCACTTGTCCCACGGCATGAATCACGCCACGGGTCAGCGCGCCGGAAAATCCCAGAGGATTCCCGATGGCCATGACTAAGGCTCCTGGGCGCAACAATGAGGAATCGCCTGCGGGCGCGGTCACTATATCCGGGGCGCTAATCTCCAGCGCTGCCAGATCGCGTCTACGGTCACGTGCCAGCAGCCTTCCGGTGACCGTACGGCCGTCCCACAACTCCACCACGGGCTGATCGGTGGTGGCGACATGGGCGTTGGTAATTACGGTGCCGCCAGTCCACAGGACGCCCGAACCGAGGCCGCTGCGGCCCGCTCGCACCACTACGGTGGAGCGGCGAAGCCTTTCCGCGACTTCCCCAAACCCCGATGCCATCTCAGGCTCTCCGTTCCCCCACGGTTACGGCAAACTCCACCGGTTGGCCGCCTCGCAGGACCTTCACCGTCATTTGCTTGCCAATGGTTCCGCCGTCCAGAGCCGTCTGCACATCGTCGATGTCGGCCAGCGTCTGACCATTCAGAGAGACGAGGACATCGCCGATGAAGACGCCGGCGGAGTCTGCCGGACCACCCGGCTCCACGGACAAAACAATCACTCCGGAGTCCGAGCCAGCATGCAGCCGCAGCGCCTCGGGCACGCGCACGGGTTGCAGACCAACGCCGAGGAAGCCGCGGCTGACACGACCTTTAGAGAGTAGATCGTCAACCACGCGATCCACAGTTGCTGTGGGAACCGCGAGCGGAGCGACGCGTGACAGAACGCCGGTAGAGACGCCGATGACGACACCCTCCGGTGTTACCACCGGCCCTCCCCACGATCCCGCAAAGAGGGTTACGTCCAACCGCACATACGCGTCCATCTGCCCGCCGCGCCAGGTGCGCCACGGCCCCGACACCGCGCTGACGATGCCCATGGCTGCGTTCACGCCCGAATTCGGCGACCGCCCGAGCGCCAGAACCAGATGGCCCGCTTTCGGTGGTGCGCCGGTCTTTGCCGCGACGCCTTTGGCGGTGGTCTTGAGGACCGCAAGATCAGTGCCGGGATCGCGTCCGGCCAACGTCGCCGTGCCTTGGCTGCCGTCGGGGAGAGTGAGGGCCACCTCGTCTTCGCGCTTCAGGGAATGTTCATTAGTGACGATCACGCCATCGCGCCAAAACACACCGCTTGACGGCGTGCGGGTGCGCCCATGCACCGCTACCACCATTGTCCCCGCGTTCTCAACGGCGGATTCCAACTCCGCCGAGAGTGCTGTCAAATTCAATTGCATTCCGTGCCTCCAATCACAGGATCTCCTGGGGACGGCGATGGCACCATCGGTAAAGAAGTCAGGTGATGCCTAGCCGGTTGAGCAGGGACGCGGTTAGCGCAAACCCACATGCAGGAACTGGTTGCCCAAGCCAATGGTGAACATGAGGCAACCGTAGAGGGCATGTTCGAAAGAAGATGTGGCGAGAGATCCGGTGCGGTGGTAGCGGAGGGCAAAGAGCAGTCCCCCGATGAACGTGAGGCCAACGGCGAGCCAGTTTCGGAAGATGATGTGGACGAATGCAAACGCGAAAGCGCTGACGAGGACCAGCACCCATTTTTGGCCTTTGAAATAGTCGCCGTAACGTCGAAAGAGAAAGGCGCGGTACACGATGCCTTGGGGATATACGGAGGCGACCGGATAGAGCAGCATGATGCCCGCCCACACCCAGGGAGTAGTGCGAGGCATGTTGAGAAAGAGATCCGGCGCCCAAATCCAAACACCGGCAGCAACCACTGATGCCGAGAAGGCGAACAACCCGAGTACCTGGGGCAGCACGTGGCGTATGGTTCCGCTGCGCCAGAGCTGTGCGCGGGAGAACCCGCGATCGCGCAGCAGTATTGTCAGGCAATAGGCAGATAGCAACCAGAGAGCGGGGATGGCGGGAATGCGGTGTCTGGTGAAGCCGAAGACTGCCGGCAAGACGACGAAAAGTACAACGAATTCAAACAGGCGCGCCACAAGCTAGAGATGCAGGGTGAACGAGTTTCGTGTCAAAAAGGTTACAAGGATTTTCGAAATGGAATACCACCTGGAGAGCACTACAACACTTCTCGGCATTTTTCCCGGAACATTGAATGCTCTAGTGCGCGACCTGCCGGAGGCTTTGGTGCTGCAAGGGGAGGGGGAGAACACGATGAACGTGTTCGAGGTGGTTGGGCACCTCATCAACGCGGAGCGTACCAATTGGATGCCGCGGATAAGGTTTCTACTCGAATTCGGTGAGACGCGGACGTTCGAGGTGTTCGATCGACAACCACCTGACGCCGGAGGCATGTCGCTCGGGCAGTTGTTGGATGAGTTTGCGCGCCTGCGAGCGGAAAGCATCAGCGCGCTGCACGCTTTGAAGCTAAGCCCCGAGGACTTCGAAAAGCGAGGGCTACATCCTACCTTCGGCGCGGTTACGCTGTCGGAGCTTTTGGCCACGTGGGCCACGCATGACTTAACGCACCTCCACCAGATCTCGCGGGTTCTGGCGTATCAATACCGGGATGCCGTGGGTCCGTGGCGGAGGTTCCTGGGTGTGCTGCAGTGCGATGGTCATAGCGGCGGGGCTTGATGGCAATTGGAATCAGTCGTCATCCGCTGAACGGCACAGGAAGTTCTCGAACGGTGAGGCTTTGTGAACTATGTCCACGGCGAAGTGTTCGGGGGTGTGATGTACCGCTTTGGCGCTTGATAGGTCGAGCCAATGCGGAGCAACGCGGCGAATGCCTGCTTTGCCTTCGGCGACGGCCAGTTCTGAGATGGGCTCTTAGGCGGCAATGAAGGAGACGTTCATGGGACCGGGAACGGTCTCACCATGCTCCAGCCGGTCGGCGATCAATCGCAGAGCCAACGCCTGCACGGCAGCGGTCGCCTGCTTGCGGGTACGTCCGTATGCCGTCACGCCCGGCAGCGCCGCGATGTCGGCCAGCCAGCGGCCATCCTCTTCGCGGAAATACTCGATCGCCAGCGAGAAGGCGGTTGGAGACTGCGGCATGTATCCATCATGCCACCAGTTGCCCCGTGTGAGGGCGGTTCCCTCTCTGGGGCACTCGTTACCGAAACAAAACCCACTCGCGTCACCCCGTCCGTAGGTGCGAAGTCAAAGCGGATTCGCACCAACGCAAGCATGGAATTGCGTTTGAATTGGCCTCTACCATTTCCTTCAACCCGAGCCTGGTCACGGTCGCCGATTTGGAGCACAGTACAATGGAGGAGCGGTGGTTTTCCGTCAGGGTCAAGAGCTAAGGTGTATTGGCGTCGGTCGTCTATCTGTGGTCGGATACGGATCGCCGCAATCAAGATCAGGCTGACGTGCTTCCGCTCGTCGAAGAACACGCCGTTGTTTCAGCGCGAACATCGACGCAATCCGAGTGTGGACAGTATCTGGAAACCTTATGAGCAATCGACCTATGGACGACAACGAGATGTCCGCCGAGGTTGACTTCAGCAAAGGAGTTTGCGGACTTCACCACATTCCGCCCGGCGCCATGGTGTATGGCGCGGTCGAGACCACGAGATTCGTGATGATGCCCGTCCACCGGCAGGTCCGTTTTTACCCGTGGGAAATGAGTTTCAATCCCGGCACGCCCAAATTGTCGCCACGATTGTGCGTCACGAGTGGGACGTCGTGCCGCAGTGCCGTGGCGGCGATCCAGGCGTCGGCGCACTCAATCCGGCACCCGCGAGCCTGGGCTGCCACGGTCACTTCCGCCCACATGGTGCACAGCTTACGGCTGTAGGGCAGCATCACGAATCGTTCGAGATACAAGCGCAGTCACTCGCGCCGTTGTGGTCCCCAATTGGAATGAATGGCCCACCGATCCAGTTCCGCCACGGTCATGAACGAAATCAGCAGAGTACAGCCGGATCAACGACCAAACGGGTCATGCGGCAGGATCTACCCTCTTGTGCCCACGCCACTCGTGCAGTGCCGCGAGAAAATCCTCAATCGACTCCTCTTCCGGCCAGAAGCTACCGTGCAGCACGGAGAGGTCGGTGATGGGACCCTTCCCCTGTTGGGCGACTATCTCGTCCAGGGTAGGGTCGGCGTCGAAGTTGTAACGAGGATCGTTGGCTGTGTCCATCTTCGGTTTTCGCACTTCGAGCATACCAGCCTGATCGATTGCTGAAGATGAATCTGATACCTTCGCAAACGACAAAGGGCAGGCGAGTTTCAGTAACTGCCTGCCCTCATCGATTGAACTACGAGCCGGGCTTAGAAGATGATCTTCGCCGCCAGTTGGATGATGCGCGGATCGAACGTCGTCTGCGTTGCCAGGAAGTTGGTCGTCGGCCGGAAGAAGCCGCCGCTGAATGTGTAGTGGGTGCTCTGAATGCCGTTGAAGTTGGCGCGATTGGTGAGGTTGAACCCTTCTCCAATGAGACGCAATTTCACGCGCTCTTTGACGAGCCCGATATCTTTGCTAAGGCGCACGTCGACGGTGGCGAATTCGGGTCCGACGAGGGTATTGCGGCCCACGCCGGGTGTCCGATCATTGGCCGTATTCGTATCGCCGCCCGGGTCGCCGGAGGTGATGTCCTGGAGCCGCCGGCCGCTCTGGATCTGTGAAATCAAACCCAATTGCCAGCCTCCCAAGAGTCCTCGTGCCGCTGCGCTGTGCAACGACCGGGCATAGTTAAGGTCCCAAACACCGGAGAACACAAAGCGATGGCGAATGTCGGCCTGTCCCGGACCTCGATCCAGATTCGGCAACAAGGTATCCTGCGCCACTTTCGAATCATCGCCAGCATTACCCGGCACAACGGAGGTGCCGTCAGGAGTCGTGTCGATCACCTTCGATAGCGTGTACGAGGCTTGCACCTGGAAGTTCTGGGCAAATCGCCGGTTGTAGGAGATGAACCCGCCGTGATAGATGGAATTGCCGCCGCTATCAAACAGCGAGATGCGTCCGAACGCCGTGTTGGGGCGGCCGCTGGCGTGCCGGTAGTAGGTGACAGGAGCGCCTCCTGCGGACGTACAGGCAGCAAACGTTGGGCAGATGTAGCCCTGAGTAGCAAGAGAAGGGAAGAGATTGATATCGCGGGTGCGAGTCAAGTGAGTTCCGTTGACACCCAGGTAGCCCACGGTGATGCTGCTTTTGGCATCAAGAGCCATTTCCGTCTGCAGGCTAAACTGTTGGGTGCGACCGGTCTTGAAGTTGGGGTCAGTGACATAGATGTCGGGCGGAGTGCCCGGGCCGGGAGGGGCGCTGAGCACGTTGGGGTAGGTGGGCAAGTTCGTCGTGAGCAGATATTGCTGTGACGAAATGCCGTTATTCAAAATCGCCGTCGAGAGCAGCAGGCCCGGCGTGCGCGCATAGTAGATTCCATATCCGCCTCGCACCACCAGGCGGTCGCTCTTCAGCACCTTGTACGCGAAGCCAAACCGCGGCCCCAGATTGGCTTTATCCGTGGGAATGGTATTGGTTTTGAGGTTTGCGGCGGCCAGGGCGGGGTCCGGATTGAGGACACTTGGCTGGGGATAGGCGAAATAGTCGTAACGGAGGCCGAGACTCAAGGTCAGCTTATCGGTGACGCGCCAGGCGTCCTGCACGAAGAAGGCATATTCGCTTACGTCCGGATGACTGATGGGAAAACTGGTTCCAACGCCCGGAAAAGCCTGCCGGAACTGGCTTGGCTTGCCTTGCAGGAACGCATCGTAGCTGGGGAAAGTGTAGCCGCCGGCGAAGAAGCCAGGGAAGTAGTTCTCGGCGCGCGCAAAATTGAAGTCGAAGCCGGCCTTCAGGTTGTGGCGGCCCTTCACGTAGCTGAGGTTCGCCATCGGCTGGTATGCATAGCTGTTGGTAAAGCGAGGGCTGAAGTTGTTGGCGCCGAACGTGATGCCGTTGATGATGTTCACCTCCGGACCGCTGGTGTTCGCATAGCCGGGTTGCTTGTCCTGCACGAAATTGAAGCGGCCTTCAAGGACCTTGTTGGATCCAATGGTGCGGGTGTAGACCGCGGCCACGTTGTCCGTGTTCACTTCGTTGTTGCCCGAATGCTCCTCGGCGACATTGGTGCCGAATGATTCCTGGTTCACACCGGTATAGCGGCTGAGGTTGTAGCGGAAGCTCAAACGGTCTTTGTCGCTGGCATTCCAGTCAATCTTTACCAGACCGACGTTGTTGTTCAAGCCGACCAGGTAGGGGGTGAGGTATTTCGTGAAGATGCTGCCGG
>JBDTMC010000077.1:0-21947 GCA_039934475.1 Bryobacteraceae bacterium
CTTCACGAGCACTTCAGTGACTTCAGGCCTGCCATTCCAGAACTCGCTGGGAGGAGTGCAGGTAACCGTCAACGGGACGGCGGCAGCCCTGTACCTGGTAAGTCCGACTCAGATCAACGCCGTCATTCCGTACTCAGCGCCCTCGGATGGCTCTTTGATGGAAATTAAGGTCGCGAATATACCGAACAGCACGTTTGTCTATAGTGGCCCGACTGATCCGGGGGTTTTCACTTACCCGACTCCTGGCGGCATTGGTGTCGGCGCCATGATCCATAACGCCGACGGTAGTGTCGTGACGGAGGCAAATCCAGTGATAGCGGGTGAAGCGATTCAGATCTATTGCAGCGGGCTTGGCCCGGTTAGCCCGGCCGTGACCACGGGCGCCGCCGCCCCCACCGGCACCCTCAGCTATACCGACAATTCGGTTGGCGTATATATAGACGGCGTCAGCGCAAATGTCCTCTTTTCCGGACTCGCACCGGGGTTCGCTGGGCTATATCAGGTCAACGTCACGATTCCCAGCGGTCTGAGCAGTGGCGACCACACGCTGGAGATAACAACCAGCTATTCGGATAGTTATCAGGCGATCATCCCAATCAAATAGGGATGGGCCTCATGTTGTCACTGGCGGTGGACGGGAATGGAATTCGGGTGGCACGTTTTACGCCTCGCCAACTCGCCGCCGAGCAAACTCCCGTTCCCGTCAGCGACAATAAAGGCATATGAGACGGTTAGCTCTCTTTCTCGCCCTGTCGCTTGCAATCGCCCTACCCTCCCTCGCCGATGAAGGAATGTGGCTTTTCAATCAAGCCCCGCGCGAGGCCATCAAGAAAAAGTACGGCTTCGACCTCACCGACAAGTTCCTTGAACACATGCGGCGCGCCTCGGTCCGGTTCAACAACGGAGGCTCCGGCTCGTTCGTCTCCGCCGACGGCCTGCTCTTCACCAATCATCACGTTGGCGTGGATTGCATCGCCAAGGTCAGTTCCGCCGAACACGACTACATGAGCAATGGTTTCTATGCCGCCCAGCCCGCCGATGAGAAAGCGTGCCCTGACCTGGAAGTCAACGTCCTGCTGAAGATCGAAGACGTCACCGCGAAGGTGAATGCGCACCTGCCCGCCGGTACCGCCGCTGCTAATGAAGCGCGCAAGGCCAGTAGCGCGAAGATCGAAGCCGCCTGCACCAAAGACACGGGCAATCGCTGCGACGTGGTAACGCTTTTCTCCGGCGGCCAGTACAACCTCTATCAGTACAAGAAATACACCGACGTGCGCCTGGTCTTCGCGCCGGAGCTGGGCATCGCCGCTTTCGGAGGCGATCCCGATAACTTCACCTACCCCCGCTACTGTCTCGACTTCGCTCTCTTCCGGGCCTACGAAAACGGCGCGCCAGTGAAGCCGCTCGACTACTTCGCCTGGAGCAAGCAGGGCGCCCGCGAAGGCGAACTCGTATTTGTCCCCGGCAATCCCGGCAGCACGGGACGCCTCGCCACTGTGGCCCAACTCGAGTTCTACCGCGACGTCTCCTATCCCTTCGTCCACCAGAGGCTGGGCTCACTCATCGAAACTCTGCAAGCCTTCAGCGCTGAGAGCGCGGAAAACAAGCGCCTCGCCTACGACAACCTGTTCGGCATGCAGAACAGTTACAAGGCGTATACCGGCTTCCTGCGTGGCCTGCGCGACGCCAGTCTGATCAACCGCAAGAAGGACGACGAGCAGACTCTCCGCGCCCAGGTAGATAAAGATCCGAAGACGCGCGCCGAATACAGCAAAGTGTGGACCGACGTCGCCGCGGCCTATAAAGAGTACGCGACGTTTTACAAGCAATACTGGCTGCTGGAGCGTGGTGCGCCCCTCGGTTCGGACATGCTCCACATCGCCCGCGACATCGTCCGCCTCGCCGAGGAGCGAACTAAGCCCGATGGCCAGCGCATCCACGAATACACTGACTCTGCCCTGCCCTCTTTGGAACAGGAGATCTACTCCAGCGCGCCGCTCTATCCGGGCATGGACATTGCCGTTCTCACCAACACGTTTGAAGCGATGCGCAAGGAACTGGGCGCCAACGACTCCACGGTAAAAGCCATTCTCGCCGGGCGTACTGCTGCCGAAGCAGCCAAGCACTATGTCACCACCAGTAATCTCGCCGATGTCGATACGCGCAAAAAGCTGTCCACCGTGGAAGCCGTGAAGAAATCGAAGGACGGCATGATCCAACTGGCGCTGCTGTTGGATGGCCCGGCGCGCAAGGTGCGCAAGCAATACGAAGACAAAGTGGAATCCGTGGACAAAGACGCCTCCGCCAAGATCGCGCAGGCGCGCTTCGCCGTTCATGGATCGAGCGAGTATCCAGACGCCACATTCACCCTGCGCCTCGCCTACGGAGACGTCCGCGGCTATGTGAACGATGGCGGCAGGCCCGTGCCGTGGACATCACGCTTCGCCGGTCTCTACCGCCGCGCCACAAACGACGAACCCTACATCCTGCCGGAGCGGTGGAAGAAGGCGAAGGGCGCCATCCGGCTGGACACTTCCTTTGATTTCGTCAGCACGGCCGACACGCATGGAGGCAACTCCGGCAGCCCCACCCTGAACACGAAAGGCGAGATCGTCGGCATTCTCTTCGACGGCAACATCGAAGGTCTTCCCAACCGGTTCATCTTCACTGATGAGGAGGCGCGCTCGGTTCACGTTGCCGGACAGGGTATCGTGGAAGCTCTGCGGTTCGTCTATAAAGCGGACCGGATTCTGAAGGAGCTGGGACAGTAAACGTGGAACTCAATCTGGATGCGGCGGAAGTCCGGGTGCTCGGGTGTTTGTTGGAGAAGGAAGTAACAACGCCCGAGTATTACCCGATGACTGTGAACGCGCTGGTAAACGCGTGCAACCAAAAAACAAACCGCGATCCGCTGGTCTCCTACGACGAGGAAGTGGTGGACGACGCGCTGCGCAACCTGCAACAGCGCACGTTGGCCTTTGAACGAACCGGCGCCGGAAACCGGGTGCCGAAATACGGGCACCGTATCTTCGAAGTGCTGAACCTGGGGCGAAGGGAACTCGCGATTCTCTGCGTCCTCATGCTGCGCAGTCACCAGACCATCGGCGAACTGCGCGACCGCTCAGAGCGCCTGCACAACTTCTCAGACCTCGACGAAGTCCACTCCGTGCTTTCCCACTTAATGGAGCGCAACCCGCCTTTAGCCGTTCAACTCCCTCGAGCCGCCGGAACCAAGGAACCCCGCTACGCCCATCTACTCTCCGGTCCGGTGGAAGCGTTGTCGGCCGCCGCGCCGGAACCGCCCTCACCGCGCCGCGACGATCGACTGAGTGCGCTCGAAGGCGAAGTAGCCCAACTGCGCGCGATTATCGAGGACGTGCAGCGCCAGTTCGCCGAGTTCCGCAAGCAATTCGAATAGTTCGGCCGGTATAAAAATCAGGGACCTAGGGGCTTCCAACGGCCCTGACGTTTCAACGCTTCAACACGATTTTTTGTGGAACGAGGACGCTGTCCGCGCTCCTCCAGATGCTGGTTTAAATGGCCGATGGAGGCGAAGAAGCCGGCGAACCGGGAGGGATCCCGAAACGGGACTCGCCGCCGTGCCCGGAAATCCCGTGAAGTAAACGTGCCGGCCGTGCCCACTACAGCCACGCCCATCGGCCGGTACTCATGCGTTCCCTGCGCCCACGCCAAGTCTCCGTCAATCCAAAGTGCGAATCCCATTAACTTTCCTCGTCCAAACCCGTTGATACTATATATGCCATGACACGCCGATCCTTTGTTCCGGGGGTAGCCGCCCTCGCCCTCACCGCCTCCGCGTCGCCGCAGGCGAAACCCGAGCCCGGACGTCTGAAGCAGTCCGTCACCGGAGGCGTCTTTGGACGCGGTATGGCGTTCGAGGAACGATGCAAAACCGCCGCCGACCTCGGCTTCCAGGGCTTCGATCTCATCCGCCCCGCCGAATGGCCTACTCTCAAGAAGTATGGTCTGAAGCCCACCATGGTCCCGAACGCCTCCACCATCCGCGACGGCATCAATCAGAAGAACCTTCACGACAAACTCGAAGCCGACATGCGCGAGACCCTGACGCTGGCCGCCGATGCCGGCGCGCCTAACGTCATCACGCTCTCCGGCGAGCGCCACGGCATGGACGATTGGACCGGGCTCGACAACTGCGTCGCGTTCCTGAATAAGGTGAAGGGCATGGCGGAAGATAAGAACGTCACCATCTGCCTTGAACTGTTGAATAGCAAGGTGGATCACAAGGACTACATGTGCGACCACACAGCGTGGGGCGTAGAAGTCTGTAAGCGCGTCGGCTCACCGCGCGTGAAGCTGCTCTACGACATTTATCACATGCAAATCATGGAGGGCGACATCTTACGCACCATTCGTGACAACTTCCAATACCTCGGCCACTACCACACCGCCGGGAACCCCGGCCGCCATGAATTCGACGAGACCCAGGAGCTCAACTATCGCCCCGTCGCGCTGCTGCTGGCGGAGTTGAACTATCAAGGCTACGTCGCCCACGAGTACGGCCCGAAGAAGGATCCGGTGGAATCTTTGCGCGCCTCATTCAAGACCTTCGTCGTCTAACACTTGCATGAGGAACTGGCTGCGACATTGGGTGGAGGCTGGCGGACAGTTGGGAGCCGAGGCGCCACACGCGCCCGGCCCACAGGCCGATCACCAGCATCCCTGGTATCTGGTTCTGTGGCTGACGGGCGTGGACTACTTCTCCACGCTCGGCTACCAGCCCGGCATCGCTCTACTGGCGGCTGGCGCGCTTTCGCCCATCGCCACGGCCGTCCTGGTCGCGGTGACCCTGCTCTGCGCCTTGCCCGTCTACGCCCAGGTGGCCAGCCGCTCCTACGCCGGGCAAGGGTCCATTGCCATGCTCGAAAACATGCTGCCCGGCTGGAGCGGTACGCTGTTCGTCCTGGTGCTGCTTGGCTTCGCTGCTACCGATTTCGTCATCACCATGACGCTCTCTGCCGCGGACGCTGCGCAGCACGCCATTGAGAATCCGTTTTTGCATCCCCTCATCGGCGACGCACGGATGGCGGTGACGTTGCTCTTGCTAGTGCTGCTGGCGGCCGTCTTCCTGCGCGGCTTCTCAGAAGCCATAGGCCTTGCCACTGCGTTCACGATTCCCTATCTGGTGCTGAATGTCATCGTGCTGGTCCGCGGTTTGGTGGAGATTGCCTTGCATCCGAGCGTGTTGCCGCAGTGGCGGCAAGCCCTCGCCCAGCGCGGGGATTGGACTAGCATTGGCCTTGCCGCGGTGCTCGTCTTTCCGCGTCTTGCCCTTGGCCTCAGCGGCTTTGAAACCGGCGTCGCCGTGATGCCTCTCATTCGAGGCAGCGGCGACGATGAGAAAACGGCAAAGCCTCTCGGCCGTATTCGGAACACTCGCAAACTGCTATCGGCGGCGGCCCTTATCATGAGCGTTCTGCTGTTGGCCTCCAGCTTCGTCACCGCCGTTCTCATCCCACCCTCGGCGTATCGCGAAGGCGGCAAGGCGAGCGGGCGCGCCATTGCCTATCTCGCCCATGAGCTGCTGGGCAATGCCTTCGGCAGCGTCTACGATCTTTCCACCATCGTCATTCTCTGGTTCGCCGGCGCCTCCGCCATGGCCGGATTGTTGCACCTGATTCCGCGCTATCTGCCGCGTCTCGGCATGGCTCCGAGGTGGGTGGCTTTCTCGCGGCCCTTGGTGCTGGTGCTGCTGGGAGCCGATATCATCGTCACCCTCATCTTTCGCGCCAACGTGGAAGCGCAAGGAGGAGCCTACGCCACCGGGGTGTTGGTTCTGATGCTCTCCGCCGCCGTCGCCTCGACGCTCGCCTTGTGGAAGGAGGGCCAGAAAGGCCTCGCCGCGTTAACGGCCCTAGTCTCGATAGTCTTCGTCTACACCCTCGTCGATAACGTCATCGAACGGCCCGACGGCATCATCATCGCCTCCGTCTTCATCGCAGTCATCCTCTTGACAGGCGGGTTTAGCCGCTATCTGCGCGCGCGTGAATTGCGCGTCGACGCCGTCAAGTTCGCCAGCCGGGAAGCAGAGGCACTGTGGGGCCAGCTACGCGGCAAGGATGTGAATATGGTGCCCATCCGCACCAGCTCTGAGGCGGCTTGCGGCAGGAAGGAAGCGGAGATCCGCGCCACTTATCGCACGGAGGGGCCGTTCGCGTTTGTAAATATCACTCAGCTCGATAATCGCAGCGAGTTCGCCTCTCCGCTTTGCATTGATGTGCGGAGGTACGACGGCAACTATTTGGTCAACGTGACCCAGGCGATCGCCATAGCGAATACGATCGCCTACCTTAGTGAGGACATACATCCCAAAGCGATATTCCTCGGCCTGACAAGAAAGAATCGCGCCAGTCAAGCTCTCCGCTACCTCTTATTTGGCGAGGGCGAAACGGGTCTGTTGGTTTATTCCATTCTTGTTGAATATTGGGAATCAACGCCCGAGGATGACGTGCGGCCTATCATTCACATCCTCAGCGATTGAGCTACAAATCCAGCGTCTCAGCAATGGCGACAACATCGGAGGCGGCAACGTCCACCGGTGCGTCCATCGCATCGGGTACAGGCCGCGTGTCAAAGGCCTGAAACAGGGCCATCTTCGCCACTCCATAACGCTCCGCGGCGCTCAACTCGCGCCCGTGATCCTGTTCCCACGGACGCAGCGCGTTCTCTGAAAGGAAGACCGAGACTGGCATCCCGGCGCGGCGGTGCGCCGACACTTCGAATACGTATTCGGTGCCGCGCTTTCCATCTCTAAGGCCGAGATAGAAATACTGGTAGACGTACCCGCTCTCAGCGGCATACGCCTTTTGACGCCGGATGGCTGGCGCCCCGCGCAACGCCGCCGGATCTTTCTTGAGCCCGAGCCGCTGGAGAAAATCGAACATATTCCGACGTACTGAGGCTATCATGTGGCATTGGCATGTTCCAGGACCCTGGCTATCTGCACGGCATCCATCTCTTCAACCAGCGCGCCTACTTCGAATGTCACGAAGTACTGGAAGAAGTTTGGACCCCGCTACGAGGCCCGCACCGTCTCTTTCTGCAAAGCCTCATTCATTGCGCCGTCGCCCTATACCACTACGAACGCGCCAATCCCGATGGAGCGCGGCGGCAACTCCGCAAGGCCCTCAAGAAACTCGCGGGCTACCTGCCCGAATACGCCGGTGTCGACACACTCTCGCTCTATAACGACGCCCTGCGGTGGCGCGATGCCATCATTTCCGGCAGCCCTCTGCCGGACCTTCGCCTGATGAAGCTCACACCGGCGCTACAATCGCAGATGCAGGCATGAAACTGGTTCTGGCATTGACGGTGGCTGCATGGGCGTGGGCCCAGGAGGCCCCTCCGCCGAAACTCGTTCTCACCAACACCGGCAAACCCCTGGCGGTGGCCATCGAATGCGGCGCCAGAGAGATTGAGGCCCTTTCCCTCACCTGCACCATCGACGAGCCTTGTGCTGTCTATCTTGAACTCGCCGCCGCCGATGCCGCCGGCGACCGTCTCTTCGTCTCCGGCAACCTGCACACCGACAAGACCACGCTCTACAGCATCCTGCTAGCCAGCGAAGACGGTGGGAAGACATGGAGCGAAGCGGTGGAACGCATCGCTGGAGCGAGCCTCGATCAGCTGCAGTTCATCGACCTCGAAGTGGGCTGGGTGGCGGGCCAAATGGCTGGCGCCTTGCCGCGCGATCCCTTCTTCCTGCTCACCACCAACAGCGGCAAAGCCTGGTCTCGCCGCCCGGTCTTCGCGGAGACACGCGTAGGCACCATCGACCAGTTCTGGTTTGAGACCCGCACCAGCGGCAGTATGACCGTAGACCGCACGCAAACCGGTGACAGCGGCGGCCGCCACGAACTTTACGAAAGCATGACCGGTGGCGAGAGTTGGTCTCTCAGCCAGGTGAGCACGAAGCCGGTGCCATTAAAGAAAGCCCGGCCGGCTGGTCCGGGCACGTGGCGGATCCGCGCCGACGGCCGCACTAAGTCCTTCCGCGTGGAGCGCCGCGGCAGCACGGAATGGGCCACCGTGGCGTCGTTCCTCATCGCCGCCGGCCAGTGCAAGCCGGCCGAGCAACAACTGAAGGAACCCGAACCGGTGCCCACCGCCGCGGCTGATCCGGAAGCGAGCGGCGTCTTCCAAATCCCTGGCGCGCCGGACGCGCCGAAGAAGAAGCCGCGTAAGCCCAAATGAGCAAGCCTGGTGCCATCGAACTCGAACTGTTCCGCCATCTGCTGGTTTCCGTGCCGGAAGAAATGGGTGCGGTGCTGCGCAAAACGGCCTTCTCAGCCAACATCAAGGAGCGGCGCGATTACTCCTGTGCGGTTTATGATGCGGCCGGCAAGACCGTGGCCATGGGCGACCATATGCCGGTCCATCTGGGCGCCATGCCGCTCTCTGTGCAGGCCGTCATGGAGAGCTTTCGCCTCGCCCCTGGCGACGTCGCTATCGTGAACGATCCGTTTCGCGGCGGCACGCATTTGCCCGATATCACCGCCGTCTCCGCCGTCTTTCTGGGCGATGCCCGCAAACCTTCATTCTTTGTCGCCAACCGCGCCCACCATGCCGATGTGGGCGGGATGAGTCCTGGCTCCATGCCGCTGGCGCGAGAGATTTATCAGGAGGGTCTGCGCATTCCTCCGATGTTGCTGGTGCGCGCCGGCACGCTGGACCGCGACCTGCTGGGCCTCATCCTGGCCAACGTTCGCACGCCTGTTGAGCGTGAAGGCGACCTGCTGGCGCAGTGCATGTCCATCCGCCGCGGCGAGGAGCGTCTGCGCGATATCGCCGCCCGCCACGGGATCGCCCGGGTGCGCCGCAACATGACCGAATTACAGAATTATGGCGAGCGCATCATGCGCGCCGCTCTAGCCCGCTTGCCGCAGGGGAGTTTTCACTTTGAGGATTTCCTGGATAGCGATGGAGTGGGCGGCGGACGGGTTCGAATCGCGGTCACCATCACGCTGGACGGCAACAGCGCCATCGTAGATTTCACTGGTTCGGACGCGCAGCGCGAGGGTCCGGTGAACGCTAACTACGCCATCGCCGTATCGGCTACGCTGTACGTCTTTCGCTGCCTCATTGACGAAGACGTACCCTGCACTGCGGGACTGCTGCGGCCCGTGAGCGTGATCGCGCCGGAGGGAACGGTGGTGAACGCGCAGTGCCCGGCGGCTATGGCGGCGGGCAACGTGGAAACGTCGCAGCGCATCACGGACGTGTTACTGGGTGCGCTGGCGCAAGCCGCGCCGCACCGCATCCCAGCGGCCAGTTCCGGCACCATGAACAACCTCAGCTTCGGCGGCTGGGATTCCGTTCGCGGCAAGCCATTCGCGTACTACGAAACCATCGCCGGCGGCATGGGTGCGTCGCCCACGGGACCAGGTCTCTCCGCCGTTCACACGCACATGACCAACAGTTGGAATACGCCGGTGGAGGCGTTTGAACACCAGTATCCGTTGCGCGTGCGACGCTATGGCATCCGCGATCACTCGGGCGGCGCGGGCCTGAATCGCGGGGGCGACGGCATCGTCCGCGAGTTGGAGTTTCTCGCCTCTGCCGAAGTCACGCTGCTCAGCGACAGGCGCGAGCGCGGCCCCTACGGACTGAGCGGAGGCCAAGCCGGCGCGCCCGGCCGCAACACACTCATCCGCCGCGGCCGGGCCACAGTCATCGAAGCAAAGGCGACGTTCCGCGTGAATGCAGGGGACCGTCTACGTATTGAAACACCGGGTGGCGGCGGCTGGGGCAAGGCGTAACTCAGGCCTTGGCGATTTCCGGCGCATGTTTCTGAATGCGGCGCACGGCGTTGGCGATGTCTTCCATATCCTTCGGCGTACCCAGCAGCATGGTCTGGATCAACCAGACGGCGTCACGGCAGAGCTGATCATTGGCAGGGCACTGATTGTCACGCCGCCAAGCCGCCAACCGCTCCGGCGAGTATACGCGTTGGAACCCGCGGGACTGCAAAGTCTCCTTCAAGTAGGGTTCCTGGTTCAGCGGCGCGTAGCCAGAGTAGGCGGGAATGCCTTCGGCTTTCATCGCATTGAGGAATTTCTCCCGAGGCATGTCCGCGAACGCGGCAGAGTCATAACGCAGCATGTACAAGTGGTAGGCATTGCGCGTGCAGCCTTCGTACATGCGCGCCGGACGAATGCCGGGAATCTCGCGCAGCATGGAAGTCAAGGCGGCGGCATTCTTCTCGCGCAGTGAGGATTGTGCCTCCAGTCGCTCCATCTGGGCAACCAGAAGGGCTGCTTGAAATTCCGTCAATCGCACGTTATTGCCGGCCACCTGATAGGAGAAAGCAGTGAGGTGTGTCCCTCGCGCGCGGCCCGCGTTGTGATAGGCGTAGCAGCGTTCGATGAAGTCGCTATCGGCGCTGAGAATGGCCCCGCCCTCACCCGAGTTGAGATTCTTCGAGGCCTGGAAGCTGAAGCACCCCGCCACACCGTAGGTGCCAACCTTGCGCCCCCGCCATTCGCCGAGGTGCGCCTGGCAGGCGTCTTCCAGCACGGGCAGGTTGCGCCGCTTTCCGATGGCGAGGACGGCATCCAGGTCCGCTGAAGCTCCGCCCAGGTGCACGGGAACGATGGCCGCCGTACGATCGGTGATCCGCGCCTCGATCTTACTGGCATCAATTTGAAACGTCTCCGGATCCGTATCGACGAACACGGGTAGGGCATGATGCAGCAGGACAGCATTGACGGTGGCGCCGAAGGTGTAAACGGGAACGATCACTTCATCGCCCGGCCCGATTCCCAACGCGTGGAGCGACGACACGAGCGCGCTGGTACCGTTGGCGACGGCCAGGCAATGTGGCGATCCAGTGAGCTTCGAGTATGCTTCCTCAAACCGCGCGACATGCTTCCCGCGATTCCATATGCCGCTCTTCAGGACATCGAGAACACCGGTCTCTTCACCCGACCCAAAGACCGGCCAAGAGGGAAACTTAGCCGAACGGATGGGAGTACCGCCGAGGATCGCGGGCTTGTCGCCAGGAGCGGCGCGGAGCAGAGACGCGGCGGCGGCCGCGCCAAGGAGAGAGCGGCGAGTCTGGGATGGCATGGGTAGATTATGACGCAATTCACTCGGCGCGGCGCTACAATTGATGATGACAATGAGCGAGCCCGTGATCATCGTAGACCCGGAGATCATGAGCGGAACGCCCTGTTTCCGCGGCACACGAGTTCCGTTCAAGAACCTGATCGATTATATCGAAGGCGGCCACACCCTCACGGCCTTCCTGCAGCAATTCCCCACCGTTACCCGCGAAATGGCGATCCAGGCCTTGGAAGAGGCCAAAGATTCCCTGCTCGCCAAAATTGCATGAAACAATATCAATCGTAGTCATCCAATCGAGAACGAACCAACTGGACGATCTATTGCCGTTGGCAGGAAGTATCTTGAGAGCTTTGGAGTCCCTCCAGCCCGGCCAGACCTTGGCAATTGCTCCATGATCGATGGCGTCCTTCGGGGCTATTTCGTCTGCGCGACAATCCTGAAAATTTTCGCTCCGTACTTTTCCACGGTTTGAAGACCCATTCCGGGAATCGACAGCAGTTCGCGCGTGGTTTGGGGACGATCTTCGGCTATCGCGGTGAGGGTCTTGTCGGTGAGAATGCGGAAGGCGGGCAGGCCCTTCGCTTTTGCTTCGGCCATGCGCCAGGCTTTGAGCGCGGCGATGAGGACGGTGCCGTTCAGTGGGGACGCGGCAATCGCTGCTACGTGAACCTTTGCGGGTTCGGGCGTCGCCTTTTCCTTTGACTTACGGGCAGCCTTCTTCTTGGCGGGTTTGCGGCCCTTGCTGCGCGCTGGCGCGTCAGGTTCTACGGGGATCATTACTTCAACATCGTCGTTCTCTTCACGACCCAACGACGTTACCCAGACCTTGCGGAAGTCGATCCGCTTGCCATCCTTCTCAAACGAGGCGTCGGCCAGTTCCACTAGACCCGCTCGCGCCATGGCTCCCAGTAAGTCTTCAAACGTCCGGCGGTCGGGCGTGCCGCTGGGGAAGACGGTGGAGTAGAGCTTTCCTGTGCCGGTGGTGTCTGTCTTCTTCAACGCCTGGAGGATCAATGAGATTTTGTCGCGCTCGGCTTGGGACGCGGCACGAAACTCCTGCCCCACCGCCGCACCCGGATTGCAGACATCGCAGATGCCGCACCGGGCGCGTGAATCTGAAGCATCACCGAAATAGCCAACTAACGCGCGCATGCGGCAGGCCGCAGTCTCGCAGTAGGAGATCATCTTCTCGAACTGCTTCTGCTTGTGCTCGCGCTGGGCGACGTAGGAGTCTCGCCAGTCGGCGCCGCCGCGGCTCACGTTCTCGGCGTAATCCACCGTGGCCCCGGCGTGGATCCAGAGCTTTTCCAGCGCCGTCTCAAAAACTTCTTCGGACAGCTTGCTCTGCATCCGAATGATGTCTTTCGGCTGTGGCTCGTGACCGAGCACGCCGGCGATTCGCGCCAAGACGTCCGGTTCCGGGTAATCGCGCTCAAAGAAGAAGTCGTGCGTGAAACGGTCCGCGTAGGCGTGCATGAGGATGGCGCGCGAAGGCTTGCCGTCGCGTCCGGCGCGGCCGATCTCCTGGTAGTAACCTTCCACGCTTGCCGGCAGCGCCGTATGGATCACAGTGCGGACATCAGGCTTGTCGATGCCCATGCCGAAGGCGATGGTGGCAACAATCACTTCGAGCTTGCCGCCGAGAAACGCGTCCTGGACAGACCGCCGTCGCGAGCCCTCCAAGCCGGCGTGATAGGCGGCCGCAGGATAGGCGCGGCCCAGCGTGACAGCAAGGCTTTCGGCCTCGCGGCGAGTGGGGGTGTAAACAATCGCTGGACGCCGTTCATCGTCGTCCAGAATGCGCTGCGCCAACTCAGCGCGCGATCCAGCGGCCGCCTTCACCACTTCGATTCCGATGTTCTCGCGCCGGAACCCGTGGATGAACTGCTTCGGCGCGAGTAGCCCTAACTGCCTGGCAATGTCGTGCTGCACCATCGGCGTCGCCGTCGCCGTGAGGGCCACCACGGGCGCGGGCCTCAAGGCGGGCAGATGCTGGCCAATGGTTCGATAATCCGGCCGAAAATCGTGGCCCCATTGCGAAATGCAATGCGCCTCATCAATGGCAATCAGGCAGGGCTTGCGCTTTGCCAGCATCTCCGGAAAGCCCTGCACGCGAAGCCGCTCCGGCGCGATGAAGAGGAAGTCGAGCTTGCCTTCGAGATAGCGCAGACAGACTTCACGTGACGCGGCACGATCGCGATTGGAATGGATGCGGTCAGCGGCGAAACCGAGCGCGGCCAACTTCGCCACCTGGTCTTCCATCAGCGCGATGAGCGGACTGATGACGAGCGTGGTGCCCCCCATCGCCACTCCCGGAAGCTGGAAGCAGAGCGATTTGCCGGAGCCGGTGGGCATCACCAGCAGCGAATCCTTGCCTTCCATCAACGCTCGGCATACGGCCTCCTGGTTGGGGCGGAACGAATCGAAGCCAAACGCCGATTTTAGGATCTCCTTTAGGTCGCCCTGAATCTGTGGACGCTCGGCTTGTGTGATCTCGACGGGCGCGACCGCGGGTTCCGCCGTTGTTCGCGACGGCGCCGCTTCGTACCACACCTTGCCCACTACATCGCGCACGTATTGCTCAATGCCTTCGATGAACGGTTTCAGTTGCCCGTTGCCACGTTCAATGCGCTTCAAGAACGCTTCCCATTGGCCGGTCATCGCGGGGCTCTTCACCTCGGGATGCACCACTTCTATTAGACGAATCCCTTTGTCGGTGGCTTCCAGGCTCTTGCCGCGCCGCTCCATGAAGCCACGCGTCAGCAGCACTTCGATGATCTGTGCGCGTGTGGCCGGCGTGCCCAAGCCGCTCTCCTTCATGGCATCGGAGAGTTCCTTGTCGTCGAGCGTCTTTCCCGCTGTCTCCATCGCTGTCAGCAGCGTGCCTTCGGTGAAGCGCTTCGGAGGCCGAGTCTTCTTCGCGAGGGCCTCCACGTCAAGCACGCGCTGGCGCTGATTCTCTTCCAATCCCGGTGGCAGCGTTTGGCCTTCGTCGCCTCCCTCGTCGTCGCCGGCCTCGCCGCGCTTCGCCTTTTTCTTTTCCTTCTTCGCGCCGCCGATATCGAGGACTTTCCAACCTTCCTGTTGCACGGCGGTGCCACTGGAATAGAAACGATCCTCAAAGCCGGGGCTGGCGATGAGCGTGATCACCGTGGTTACGTTCCAGATATAGTCCTCATGCCAGGCCTGCAGCAGGCGCCGGCAAATGAGGTCGAAGATTTTCGCTTCGTCGGGGTTGAGGCCGGTGGGACGCGTGCCGGTGGGGATGATGGCGTGGTGATCGCTCACCTTCGCGTCGTCCACATAGCGGCGGTTCAGCGGACGCTCGCCTGTACCTGGCGCGAGCCACTGCTTGTAGTCGCCCTCGATCGACTTCACAATCTTCGGCAACGTCTTCGCAACGTCCGCCGACAGGTGCCGGCTATCGGTACGCGGATAACTGATGGCTTTGTGCCGCTCATACAACGCCTGAGCCAGCTCCAGCGTGCGTGCCGCACTGAACCCATAGAGGCGGTTGGCGTGGCGCTGCAACTCGGTGAGGTCATAGAGCAGCGGCGGCGCCATGCGCTTGGTCTGAAACTCCATGCGCTCGATGTGGGCCTGACCGGACTTGGCGCGGGCGACAATCTCCTTTGCCTCTTTGCCATCCGAGGGCAGCTTCATCGCGGCGTCCATAGGCTCGACGCCGGGCTTGAACCACATCCCCTCGTAGACCTTGCCGTCCTGCGGCGAGAACTGCGCCACCACGTTGAGAAAGTCCTCAGGAATGAAGGCACGGATGGCAAGCTCGCGTTCCACCAGCATAGCCAGCGTGGGCGTCTGGACGCGGCCCACGGACACGTCGTCATTGGCGGCCAAGGTGTAGGCACGCGAGAGATTCATGCCCACCAGCCAGTCGGCCCGGCTGCGTCCGCGCGCCGCATCCGCCAAACGATCATAGTCCTCACCGGGGCGCAGCGCATTGAAGCCATCGCGAATCGCGTCGGGCGTCAGTGATGAGATCCACAGCCGGCGCACCGGCTTGTGGCATTCGGCGGCTTCATAGATGTAGCGGAAAATGAGTTCGCCTTCGCGCCCGGCGTCTGTCGCGCAGATGATATCGGACACCCGCGGCGAAGTGAGGATGCGGCGCAGCACCTCAAACTGGTCCTTGGTCTGTTCAAGCACGACCAGCGGCCAGGTGGGGGGCAGCATCGGCAAAGTCTCACGACGCCAGCTCTTCCACTGCGGCTGGATCTCATGCGGCTGCGCCAGCGTTACCAGGTGTCCAATGGCCCAGGTGACAATGTAGCCATTGCCATGCAAGTATCCCTGCCCTTGCGTCGTTGCTTTTAAAACTCGAGCGATGTCGCGCGCCACCGAGGGTTTTTCGGCAACGACGGCGACACTCGTTTCCTGCGCCATCTTCTGTTTCGAGCATAGCAGGGAAGTCCGGGGTATCCTGTGTGTTGCTCTCCAGTCTTCCCGGTTTTGAGGCGATGAGGCCGGCCCTCGTCGAACGTGCCTTCGACAGCCCCGATTGGATCTTCGAGGTGAAGTACGACGGCCTGCGCGGATTCGCCTGCAGCGATGGCCAGAACACCGTCCTGCTTTCCCCGAATGGCAAGGTCTATACAGGCTTCCCGCTGCTGGTTCGCGCGATCGCGGACGCGCTGGGCGGCGTGCCGGCGGTGCTGGATGGCGAGATTGTTCACCTGGATGAGGCGGGCCGCCCCGCCTATGGGCCGCTGGTCCATCGCAAACTGCCGCAACACTTCTACGCCTTCGACCTGGTGATGCTGAACCACGAAGACTTGCGCCCTCTGCCGCTCTTTGAACGGAAGCAATTGTTGGAGGACATCATTGCCGGGGCGCGGTTTGTCCGCTATGCGCGGCACGTCCCGGAACGCGGCACGGCGCTCTACGATGCGGCCTGCAGCCACAACCTGGAGGGCATTGTCGGCAAGTGGCGACACGGCGCCTACGCCTGCAACGCGCTGACACCGGCATGGCTGCAGGTCCGCAACCCTAATTACGCACAGACCGGCCGCAAGCGGCGCGCCGGAGCCTAAGTAACGCGTGCGCGCCAGTTCGTTGCGCATCACCTGCGCATTCCGGTACGCCTGTTGTTGCAGCGGCCCCGCGATGGCGGCGGATTCGTCGCAGAACTTCGCCGCTTCCACTACTTGAGCCTTGTTCGCGGTCATGCGGCCCAAGGCCAATACCCTTCACTTAACAGCCTTACTATGCTATTCGGTTCTAGCATCCCGTGGTGCAACGCCGTGTGCCGGAAAAATTGGTACAGGCACGAATTTCCTCTCTTGGGAACTTCCGTATTTACAGTAGCTTACAGGGGTCGGAAAATCATGCCAGCCCCATTTTTCGAGCCTGACCACTTGCGCCACGGACTGCTAGACTAGAGCGCAGCCTCTCCTCAGAATGCGCTTTGCCGCGCTGAGCCTGGGTTCCGCAATCGAAACTTTTTCGCTTCAGATGGCGGAAGAGCGCCGAGAGGGCAGCGCCCAAGCGTCCTCTTGCAGAACGAGATTGCGAAGCATTGAGAGAACATCTTTTCCAGCCGCTGAGGGGGCGGATACGGCGGCATTGAGAGTGGCCGCAATGAAGGGGTCGGGTGCTTCGGCGTCGGCGCCCGCAAACGCCATCGACCAAACGGGAAAATTGCGGACCTCAATTACCCCACTGTCCAGTACGATCAGATCAGAGTGTCTGAGATCACGTTGGATCTGTTCAAATATCTTTTCCACACCGCTGAGCGGCCCTTCGAGCACCTGAGCAAAAAAGACGGTATTGAACAGCAAGGCTCCGGTCACGTTCAGCTTAACGTTGTTCCTCCGGGAAGCGGAGAGGATATTGTTGATCTCAAGGGCGGTTTGCGGTGTGCCGCCGTGCATGCAGTTGCGGCTGCAGTAGAGAATTTGATAAAGATCGCTTGTCATAACTTTACTCCTGCCGATTCAAGTAGCTCCGTCGATTCCAATGGGATGTTGAGACGGCGAGAAAATGCCGCCAATACTTCGTCGAGTTGAGCTGCCGAAACCGCTTTGCCGAATAGGTATCCCTGTGCCGAGATGCATCCATCGGAATAGGCGTCCACGAGCTGTTTCTCTGTTTCTATCCCTTCCACGAGAGTACACATTCCCAATCCCTTGCCGAGCGTAGCGATTGCACGCACAATCGCGCGCTGCTTGGCATTTTCAACCACCGTTGGACGGTCAATTATCAGAGATCGGTCGATCTTGATCGTGTCGAAAGGAAATCTCGCCAATTGGCCCAGGGAAGAATATCCAGTGCCGAGGTCGTCCATAGCAAGCCGCACTCCCATGGAGTGCAGATCGTTGAGCGTCTCCAGAACCGATGTCGGTTCTTGTATTAGCACCCCTTCGGTGATCTCGATTTCAAGCCGGCTCGCCGGGATGCCCGCGACGGACAAGGCGTGCTCAACTGACGCGGTGAAGGACTTGTTCCTGATCTGTAACGGTGATACATTGACCGCCATTACGATCTCCCTGGGCAGTCGGGCCGCTTCCTGACAGGCGGTCCTGAGTACCCAGTCACCGATCATCTCGATCAGCCCGGTCTCTTCCGCGATCGGGATGAAGAGTGCTGGCGAGATCCAGCCTGACTCAGGGTGTCGCCACCGGAGCAATGCCTCGAATCCCGTCAGGTATTGAATTGCTATATCGACTTGCGGCTGGTAGTGCACCTCAAACTGATGCAGGAGAAGCGCCTTGTGGAGGTCGAGAACTAACTCGTGGCGCGCTACGAGCCGATCCTCGATGCTGGTTTCAAAGACTCGAACGGCACCCGGGCCAGATGATTGGGCGCACTGGAGAGCCATACCCGCACGTTTGAGCAATATGGCAGAATCCGAGTCGCTCTGGGTCGCAAGCTTGATTCCGATGCTCGCTCCGGTGTTTACAACCTGGCCTCGGACGAGATAAGCCCGCTGAAGCAGGTCGACAAGGCGATCGGCTATGATCCCCGCGTCCATCGCTGAGAGCACCGGATTCAGGATGATCGCAAACTGGTTATCAGGCATTTGCGACAGTGTGTCGGATTTGCGCAGAGCCGATTGAAGGCGTTGGCCAGCAAGTTCCAGAACACGTTCAGCAATGGCGTGACCCAGTGTCTCGCCCAGCGCCTTGACTTGATCGAGGCTGATAAGCAGAACGGCGAGCGATGAAGGCGTCTCCCCGGTGAGCCTCGAGGCAAGACTGCTCTCGAAACTTTCGATCAAGCTATGGCTCTCATGGAATTGTAGGTGGGCCGGTCGAGTCTGTCGAAGCCGGTCTATCAGACTAAAGCCCATGCGGCCCCTTTGCTTGGAATCTTAGGGGTCTAGCGACCGTCGGGAAAGTTGTCAGAACATCAATTTCCATAAAAGCGGCGGCCGCGCGGATCGAGCGTTCAGTGCCGTACGTTACTGCTGCTTCTTATCGGCAGATAAACTTCTTTTACCGTAGGACACTCAAAAAGTTGCTCAGCATGGGATTGCGGAGTAGCTGTAGCGGCTGGCGTGATGCTCCCTGCCCGTCCCGTCCCCGGCCCTACTGGCCGGCGCCGGCTAGCAGATCCCGAGGCGAAACTGCTAGCGGGACGTGAGGCGAACCACTTTACCGGTC
This sequence comes from Bryobacteraceae bacterium, assembly GCA_039934475.1. Lineage (GTDB taxonomy): Bacteria > Acidobacteriota > Terriglobia > Bryobacterales > Bryobacteraceae > JBDTMC01. Next base: position 18,726 of record JBDTMC010000077.1, read on the forward strand.
AGCGCAAAGTTCGAGTTGGAAACAGGCTTCCTGTTGGTAGTCGTACACAACGCCGAAACAGATTCCGGTGATTTTTAGCTGATAACCGCCGCTCTTGGCCCCGCGGGTGATGAGGACGAATTGGCGCAAGACGCAAGTCGACTTGCCGTCCTTGCAGGGCCCGATGTCGCCAAAGCAAATTGGGCCGCGCGGGATAGCCTCGACAGACCAACTGCCATCGGGCAGAGTCGGGACCGTGGCACCGGTAGCCGTAGTTACGATTAGAGAGGCGATTTGGAAACCGCTGAAAGTGACGTCCGAATAGCAGTTGCAGACCGTGATGCAGAGGATCTCAGAGTCATCGCTTTCGATGCAATCGCAACTGCTGTCACCCCACGACGACACAGTGATGCAAGGTTCGATGGGAGGAAGTTCCACGGCGACGCAGGGTTCGCCCGCAGTGCCGTTCGGCGAAGGGCCGCAGGGGCATGGTTTGACCTCTCCATGCTCCTTACAGGGGACGAGTACGTTGTGCTTTGCTGCGCAACTCTTGATCAAGTAGTCATTCACATCGGCCATGACCGTGTCGCACGTCGATTGATCGCAAGGGTTGGGCAAGAGATTGGGAAGTCCGAGTTTGCATGTGGCCGGGTTTACCAACAAGGCTGAATGTTGACGTTCGTCGGAGTGTCGCCAATGAACTGAACGCCGGACGCCGTCACCAACAGCACTCTTACACTGCCCAGACCATCGCCAACGTCCTGTTGACCTCTCGGTATTGGTTGGACAACGGTCAAGACCCAGTAGTCGATGCAGTTTGCATGCTGCATGGCGGTAAGTTTCTCAGTGGGAGATAGCCCCGCCGTGGGAGGGACTGCGGACGTGAAAAGGCTGGCTATTGGCGTCGGGGTGGGCCAAGTGGAAACATCTACGCGGACACCAGCCACATGGTTGTTTCCGCCGGTGACGCCATCTGCTGTGAACACGTAATAACGCGAGCTGCTGGCAGGGTCAGGGACGATAATCGCGGACTGAGTTGATGATGTGTTGCCCTGGAGACCGGAGGCGCGGACAGTTCCAACGCTATCCCAAATCGTCTGGCCATCGGTGTAGAAGAGCAGTTTCCGGAGGCATCCGCGACTGAGGCACATCCTTCATTTGTGTTGACTAGAGAGCCGGCGGAGAAATCCAGCCCAGCTCCTGCGCCGAAGATCCATGCTGATTGATACTTGGTATTTTGACCTCCCGGTCGTTGTGCGAACGGGATTAGTCTTGTGCAATCTCCGTCCCGGTTGGTTAGTGACAATGCCAGTCGGACTGTTACAACGAAATAGAGGTGAGAGTTACCAATCAGGAGATTTCCAGGCCGCTGACGCGACCGGTGGCGCTGGCGAATGTGTCGCTTTCCACGCCCATGCGCTGGAGCATACTTACAAAGACATTGCAGAGCGGGGCGTTGTTGTCGCGTTTGAAGGCGATGTGCCGGCCGTGCCTGAACCCGCCGCCGGCGAGCAAAACCGGCAGGTTGGTATTGTCGTGGATGTTGGCGTCACCCAAGCTGCTGCCGTAGAAGACCATGGTGCGATCAAGCAGCCGTTCCCCATTTTCTTTTTTGGCGGCGAGGTCTGAAAATGTCGTGGCGAGCAAGGCCATCTGGCGGCGGTCGATTTGCTGGAGCTGTCTGACCTTCTCCTCGGCTTGACCATGGTGAGTAAGTCCGTGGTAGCTTTCGGTGGAATTCTCTTTGTCGCTCAGCTTGAGGGCGGGAGTGAAGAACGCATCCACCATGAGGGTGACGATGCGAGTGGAATCGGACTCGATCGCCAGTTGGGCCATGGCGAGCATGAGTGCAAACTTCTCGAAGAAAAGCTTCTTCTCCTGGATGTCGGCGGGTGGCGGCTGCGGCGCGGGCGGTTTCGGCTTCGTCTCCCATTCGCGCGCGATTTGAAGACGCTCCTCCACCTCCCGGACGGAGGTGACGTATTGATCGAGGCGAGCCTTGTCGTCAGTTCCCAAGTCACGGCGGAAGCGGTTGGTCTCGTCCATCAGTGTGTCGAGGATGCTACCGCGGTTTTCCAGCCGGTGCATCTGCTGCGCCACTGCTGCTTTGTCACCCTGGATGAACATCCGCTCGTACAGCTTCGACGCGCTGTCCTCGGCGGGCAGCAGTACACCATCGCGTGTCCAGGAGAGGCTGCGGTTGCCTTTGTCGATGTTGACGCCGAGGTTCAAAGACGGGAAGCGCGTGACTTGTCCCAGCTTTTCGGCGACGAACTGATCGAACGAAATTGAATTGCGGAAGCCGCTGCGGAAGGCGCCGCGCGCGGCCGTGAGGAGGCAGTTATCGGCACTGTGTCCGCCAGCGACGCCAGGGTGGGAGAGCCCGCTGAAGACGGTGAACTCGTTGCGCACCGCAGCCAGTTCGGAGAGATACAGCGACGGCTCATAATCAGGCCCGGCCGTCTGCGGGAAGAAGAACTTGGGCAGTACCCCGAGGTTGTTGGCGATGAGGAGCATGCGCCGTGGAGGGGCGGGCGCCTGCGCGTAGAGCGGCGTCATGCAGTCGAGCATGGGCAGCGCGAGAGTGACTCCCGCCGCGCGAAGGAAGGAACGGCGCGGTAACGGACGAGCGGCAATATGGGGTGCTTTTGTCACTTCAGTTCGCTCCGAGGAAGATTTTGCTTGCGACGAGCGCGTGCACAAGATCGCGCGTGCGATAGCCGCCGCTGGCGCAGGAATCGAGCAGCCTCTCGATCTCCACGCGATCGGAGAAGCGCACCGGGGTTCCCGTGGCATAAACCGTAAGTTGCTGCAGCAGGTTGCGCGCCAGCTGGCGGGGATCGGCCGCGAAGATTGCCTTCAGGTCCCGGACGTCGCGAAAACGCCGTCCATCAACGAGGGTGCCACTGGCATCGACCGCGCCAGCGACGGTATAGGCGAAGTCGTGTCCAGTGTGGTCGATCCCGCTGACTCGCTCCCCTTCGGCGGTGCCGCGGTAGTGATCGCGCCAATGGCCGGCGACATCGAAGTTCTCCAGGGCCAGGCCGGGCGGATCGAACTTGGCGTGACACGAAGCGCACGTGGCTGACTTCGCATGCAAAGCAAGCAGGTCGCGAATCGTCTTGGCACCGCGAATGTCCGGTTCCACCGCGGGCACGCCGGGCGGTGGAGGCGTGGGCGGCTCACCAAGAATGCGGTCCATGATCCAGGCGCCGCGAAGCACCGGAGAGGTGGAAGTGCCGT
>JBDTMC010000078.1:0-21760 GCA_039934475.1 Bryobacteraceae bacterium
GTCTTGCCCGAAGAGGCGGACGAGGACGCGGTGGTTGGCGGCGGGCTGATAGTCGAGGCGCGTGAGAGCGGTGCGGCGGTTGAAGCCGATGGAGGCGCGGAGATTATCGATCGCACCGTCCTGGGACGGAGGTTGGCCAGTGAGGAGGGGGTGCGCTTGGAACAGGCCGGCGGCGATGCTGCCTGCGGGCAGAGACGCGATGAAGGGTTGGGAGGCAAGGGCGTAGGGTGCGGGGTCTGCCACGCTGCGGCTGCGGAAGTATTCGAGAGCGGTGAATTGATAGAGACGGTTGCGGATGAGCGGGCCACCGGCGGTTAGTCCGGTTTGCAATTGATGGAGCGGGGTTCGGGGAATCGCTTTTGAGTTGGATTGGTAGGAGTTGGCATTGAGTATGTCGTTGCGGAGGTTGGTATAGGCCAAGCCGTGCCAGTGATTTCCTCCTCGCGCGGTAACGGCATTGGCGATTTGTCCGGAGGTTCGACCATATTCGGCGGAGAAGTTGCTGGTGGAGATGCGGTACTCCTGGATGGCCTCGGGTGGAACGCTGAGGCTGGGTCCGCCGACGAAGTGATTGTTATCTTCGAGACCATCGATCAGGAAATTGGAGGAGGTGGGGCGCTGGCCGTTGGAGGATAGGCCGAGACTGCGGCCGGTGGCAGTGTCGGCGGTTACTCCCGGCATGTAGGCGAGGGCGGTGTAGACGTCTCTTCCGGTGAGAGGGATGGTCTTGATGAGTGCGGGATCCATGACGGCGGAGAGGCTGGGTTCGAGTTGTCCCGTTTGCGCGGGTTCAGGGTCGAAGGCTCCGGTGTAGGCGGGATCGAGATCGGGACCGAGGAAGGAGAGGGCGGCCTGGTTGGGGAGGATTACGGTGTTGGCTACGAAGCGCTCCCAGAGGGCGTCGAGTGGGCGGAGGCTGAAGTTGATGTTGATGTAGCCGGCGACGGTGAGTTCCAGGGTGTGGATGGCTCGGCTTTGGTAAGCCGGTTTGGTCACTGTGAGGCGGTAGGTTCCGGGGGAGAGTTGGGGGAAGGTGTAGATTCCAGTCGGTCCGGTTTGGGTGGAGAGAGTGGTGTCGGTGGTTGGGGATTGGAGGGTGACCTGGGCTTCGAGTAGAGGTTTGTTGGTGAGGGCGTTAGAGATGATTCCGGTGATGAGGCCTTGGGTGGTTTGGGCTGTGAGCGCGGTGGCTAGGAAAAACGCGGCCCAGCGGATCATGGTTTTGATGGTAGCTGAGCTGTTAGCTGTTGGGCAAAAGCAGGACAGGCACGAGTTTCGCAAAGGCGGCGAAATTCATGCCAGTCCCGGTTTTGCGCAGTTGCGAGTTAGTTAGAGTTATTCGGATCTTAGAGAGATGGCGGGGTCTATGGACGTTGCGCGGCGGGCGGGGAGATAACAGGCCGCTAGCGCTACAGTTACGAGGAGAGCGGGGACCGCCGTGAACGTTATCGGGTCGGTGATGCTGGTTTCATAGAGAAGCGCCGCGATCAGCCGGGAGAGGGCTAGAGATCCGGCCACGCCTATGAGAAGGCCGGCGAGCACTGTGGACATTGCTTGAGTGAGCACGGTGGTGAGAACGTTGGCGGGCGTGGCGCCTAATGCCATGCGGATGCCGAACTCCCGCAGTTGACGGGTGACGGAGTAGGAGAGGACGCCATAAAGGCCTACCGCGGCGAGGATGAGGGCTATCGCGGCGAAGGTCGCCAAGAGGGACGTGGAGAGGCGGTTCTGCCAGAGTTGCTCGGAGATGATTTGCTCCATTGGCTGCGGGCGGGAGGTTGGGACGTTGGGGTCGAGCGCACGAACGCGGTCAGTAAGCGCGGCGGTGGAGGACGTTCGGGCTACCACCGTCATTTCCGAAGCGGGAAGCGGCGCCTGGTCTTGCGGGACGTAGACTTCGTCCATCGGGCGGGCGGTCCATTCCTCTTGCTTGACGTCGGCGGTGACTCCGACAATGGTGCGCCATTGTGACTCGCCGGCGATTGCGATTTGCTTTCCTATGGGGTCGTCTGCGGGCCAGTGACGGCGGGCGAGGGATTGATTGACGATGGCCACGGGAGCTTTGTCGAGGTCTGTGAAGTCACGGCCTTGACGGAGGGGAATGCTCATGGTGGCGAAGTAGCGCGGGCGAATTACGCGGTAGACGGCTCCCTCTTCGTGGCCTGGCGCGGGCTGAGGGCGGCCAGCGATACGGAGGCCGAGGGTCCACATGTCTCCGTTGATGGGGAGATGGTTGATCAAGCTGGCGGATTGGACTCCGGGGATGGATTCGAGATCGCGTTGGAGGCGGGCGTAGAAGTCGAGTCGGGGATCGCGACCTCCAGGAGCTACGGTGAACGTGACGAGGTGGCGTGGATTGAAGCCGGGATCGACCGCTCGGAGACGGGAGAAGCTGCGGATCATGAGGCCGGCTCCGGCGAGGAGAATGACGGCGAGGGCGACTTCCGCCGTGACCAGGAACTGGCGAGTTCGCTTTTGGCTGGTACCTGTAGTCGCGCCGCGACTGCCTCCGTGGAGTGCCGTGGCGAGAGCAGTACGGCGGACGAATCGGGCGGGGGCGAGGCCGCAGAGGATGCCGGTGAGCAGAGAGAGGGAGAGGGTAAACAGGACGGCTGTGGCGTCGAGCGCAACTTCGGATTGACGGGGGAGGCTGCCTTCCGGGAGGGAGTGGATGAGAAGGGCGAGTGACGCTTTGGCGAGGAGGAGTCCGGCTGCGCCTCCGATGGACGCGAGGAGAGTGGATTCGAGGAGTGAGCGCCAGATGAGACGGCGCGGGGCAGCTCCGAGAGCGAGGTGAACGGCTGTCTCGCGCTCCCTTGCGGACTGACGCGCGAGGAGCAAGTTGGCAACGTTGGCGCAGGCCATGAGCATGACGAACGCCACAGTGCCAAGTAAGACGATGACGGTGGGGCGGACATTGCCGATGGCTTTTTCCTGGAGTGGCAGGACGAGGGGCGCGGGGACGTCTGTGTTGGTGGCGGGATAAGCGGCGGCGAGGCGCTTGGCAATGACACCGAGCTCGGCTTGGGCGGCGGCGATGGTGACTCCATCGCGGAGGCGACCGAAGACGCGGAGAGAGCGGCCATCGCGATCATTGAGTCGTGGGGTGAGATTGAGCGGTGCCCAGAGTTCCGCGTCCTTGACCCAGAAAGGAGCGAAGCGGAAGCTGGGCGGCATGACGGCGGTGATGACGTAGGGTTCATTGTTGACGGTGACGCGGCGTCCGATTACCGAGGGGTCAGACGCGAAGCGGCGCTGCCAGAGAGCGTGGCTGAGGACAAGGATGTGGTTGGTTTCATCGGCGGGCGCGATGGCGCGGCCGAGGAGAGGGTTGACGCCGAGGAGGGGGAAGAGATCTCCGGTGACCTGCATCCCGTGGAGGATTTCGGGGTGGCCGTCACCGGTGAGGGTGGCTCCCCAGGCTTGGGCGGCGGCGACGCGGTCGTAAGAGCGGGTGTCTTTCCGCCAGTCCAAGAAGTCGGCGGGGGAGACGGGGGATTGGCCGGCGTGGAGCGCGACGACGATACGGTCAGAGTGGGGGAAATCGAGCGGCTTCAAGATGACGCTGTAAAAGACACTGAAGACGGAGGAGTTGGCTCCGATGCCCAGGGCCAGGGCGAGGATGGCGAGCAGGCTGTAGAGCGGGCTCTTTCCCAGTGACCGGATCGCGTAACGCAGTTCCCTCATGGCTATTAAACGGCGACGGGCGCGGTTGGTTAGTGCGGACGGGTATACAATTTCGTACAGGTGTTATCAGATATTCACCACTGATACTCTGTGAGGCGCTTATGGAAGAACTGTACAACGAGCGGTTGAACCGTTATGTGACGGCGATGCGCAATGGCATGCCGGACCGAGTGCCCCTACGGCCCTTTGCCGCTGAGATTACTGCCAAGTACGCCGGGTACACGTGCCAGGAAGTGACGCACGACTACTCGAAGGCGTTTGAGGCGGTGATCCGGTGTTGCCACGATTTTGAGTGGGACGCGGTGGTTCCGAACATGGTGTATGTGTGGACGGGACTGACGGAGGCGATCGGGTTGCGGTACTACGGCGTGCCGGGGATCCATGTGGGGCCGGATACCTGTTTCCAGTACCGGGAACCGTCCGAGTCGGACGCTTTCATGAAGCGCGAGGAGTATGACGAACTGATCGCGGACCCGACACGGTTTTTGTATGAGACGTGGCTGCCGCGCGTGACTTCAGTGGGGACAAGCGATCCGTCCTACCGGCGGGACCTGTCGCTGGTGAAGGGCGGGATGTCTATGTTGAATTACTTCACGGCGTTTGGTCCGCAGGTGGAGCGGATGCGGCGGGAGTGTGGGACGCCGTCGTCGATTTGCGGGATGTTGAAGGCGCCGCTGGATATTCTGGCGGATAAGTTGCGCGGGTATGTGGCACTGGCGTTTGATTTAATGGAAATTCCGGAGAAGGTGATGGCGGCTTGCGAGGCCTTGATGCCGCACCTGGGGTATATCGCTTTGACGAGCGCGGACCCGGGTAAGGCGATTCCGATTCCGATTTGGATGCACCGGGGCTGTACGCCATTTATTTCAAAAGCAAATTTCGAAACGATTTATTGGCCGACGTTGAAACCGATTTTCGATGCGCTGTGGGCGCAGGGGAACCAGGTGTTGATGTATGCCGAGGGGAAGTGGGACGGGCACTTGGAGAGGTTTGCGGAGTTGCCCGCGGGGAGTGTGGTGTTTCATCTGGACCGGACGGATCCGGCAGCGGCACACCGGGTGTTGGGGAAGAAGTTTTGCTTGAGCGGCGGGGTTCCGAATGTCTTGATGGCGTTTGGGAGCGCGGATGATGTGAAGGCGAAGGTGCGGGAGTTGATTGAGGGGATTGGGGCGGAGGGCGGCTATGTTATGGACGCCAGCGCGATCATGCAGAACGACGCGACGATTGAGAACCTGCGGGCGATGACGGAGGCGACGCTGGAGTATGGGGTGTATCGGGGGGCTTCGTCGGCCACGCCTGTGGCGCCATGCTCGACGACTGCGGGGATGCCTTCGTGGGTAACGGCTCCTAGGGTGAGGCCGGGGATTTGTTATCCGTTTGAGAAGAAGCTGGAGGAGTTGCCGGAGATCCTGGGGGACGCTGGGATCGTGCGAAAGGCTTGGGACGATGGGGAAGGGCTGGCCTACCTTTACATCTGGCACGTGCTGTTGAGCTTCTAGAAGTCAAGCAGTGGGTTGCCGCTACAATATAGGGGTGTCCCCCCTGTCCGTAGACGAACAGTTGACCTATCTCAAGAAGGGTCTTGCGGAGTTGATCCGCGAAGAAGACTTGCGTGAGCGCCTGGTGGCGGCGGCCAAGGATGGCCGGCCTTTGCGCGTGAAGGCGGGATTCGATCCGACGGCTCCGGATTTGCATTTGGGTCATACTGTGCTGCTGCGGAAGATGAAGCACTTCCAGGACATGGGTCATACGGTGATCTTCTTGATCGGCGATATGACGGGTTTGATTGGCGATCCGACAGGCCGCAATTTGACGCGCCCACCGATGACGCGGCAGGACTTGATTGACAACGCCGAGACGTATAAGAAGCAGGTGTTTCAGATCCTGGATCCGGTGAAGACGGAGGTCCGGTTCAATAGCGAATGGCTGCAGCCGATGCAGTACGAAGACATCGTGCGCCTGGCGTCGAAGTACACGGTGGCACGGCTGCTGGAGCGCGATGATTTTTCGAAGCGACTGAAAGAGGGCGTTCCGATTTCCATGCATGAGCTGTTGTATCCGCTGGCGCAGGGGTACGATTCCGTCGCGCTAAAGTGCGATGTGGAAATGGGCGGGACGGATCAAAAATTCAACCTGCTGGTGGGGCGCGAATTGCAGCGCGACTTCGGGCAGCCGCCTCAGATTGTGGCTACTGTACCGATTCTGGAGGGTTTGGACGGCATCGAGAAGATGTCGAAGTCAAAGGGGAATTACATCGGCATCACCGAGGCTCCGGAGGTGATGTTCCGGAAGGTAATGACACTGAGCGATGACCTGATGTGGCGTTATTACGAACTACTGACGGATTTGAGTTTGGCAGAGATTGCCGTGCGGAAGGCGGCGCATCCGAAGCAGGCGAAGCAGGAGTTGGGCATTCGCATTGTTGCGGATTTCCATGGGCAGGAGGCGGCGGAAGAGGCGGCCGCGCGGTGGAATCGGGAAGTGAGCCAGGGGGAGATTCCCGCGGATCTGGAAGAAGTGACGGTAAGCGACGCGCGGTTGAACCGGGCGCTGGTACAGGCAAAGCTGTCGGGCAGCGTGAGCGATGCGGACCGTTTGATCAAGGCCGGGGCTGTGGCGGCGGCGAAGACGCCTTCGATGGAGTTAGTAACGATGACGGTTCCGGCGGAGCGGTTGGATGGCGGTGAATGGATTATCAGGGCAGGTAAGAAGCATAAACGAGTGAAGGTGTAGGCCGATGATGGCGTGGCGCGACAACTTCAGCCAGAGCGTGGATGCGCTGCGGGCGCACAAGCTGCGCGCGGCGCTGACGGTGCTCGGCCTGACGATGGGCGTTACGACGCTGATTACGGTGATGACGCTGGTGCAAGGCGCGAATGTGTATGTGGAGAAGAAAATCGCCAATTTGGGGACGAATGTCTTTCAAGTTGGGCGGGTGCCGTTTGCGGTGACGGATTTCAATCTGATTCTGAAGGCGCTGCGGTATAAGTACATTCTTCGCGCGGATGTGCAGGCGGTGGCAGAGGCGTGCCCGGATTGTAAGTATGTGGGGGCGACGGCTAGCACTACGGCTAAGTCGCGCGCTGGCGATAAAGAACTGGAAGACATCAACCTCTACGGACACACGGCGAATATGGCGGAGATCGATTCGCGTACGGTGATTTCGGGGCGGTACTTCACTGAGAGCGAGGACACGCGGAATGCTCCGGTGTGCGTGATTGGGCAGAAACTGGTGGAGGAGTTGTTTCCCAACCTGGATCCGCTGGGTAAGCTGGTGCATATCGGCAATCAGGATTACACCGTAATTGGAACATTCGAGAAGATCGGAAATGTTCTCGGGCAAGACCAAGACTCGTTTGCAGTGATCCCGATGGGCACGTTTCTAAAGACACGGGGCACGCACAATAGCCTGATCATTAATGTTATGACCACCGATGCACCGAATGCGATGGAACGGGCGCAGGACGAGGCGCGGCAGGTGATGCGGGCGCGACGGCATATCACTGGCGCGAAGGAAGAGGACTTCTTCTTCGGCACTAAGGACAGCTATATTGCTCTGTGGCAGAGCATCAGCGGCGCGTTCTTTGCGGTTTTCGTGATGGTGAGTTCGATTTCGGCGCTGGTTGGCGGCATCGTGATTATGAACGTGATGCTGGTGAGCGTGACGGAGCGGACGAAGGAGATTGGCGTGCGGCGAGCCCTAGGCGCGACGCAGGCGGATATCCTGCGGGAGTTTCTGACAGAGAGCGTGATGCAGTGCATCATCGGCGGGACGGTAGGGATTCTGCTTGGTTTTGGCGCGGCTTTGGGACTGCGTACGTTCACCGAATTTCCGGCGGCCGTACAGACTTGGGTGGCGGTGCTGGGCGTCTTCTTAAGTTCGGTGATTGGGCTGTTTTTTGGGATCTACCCGGCGACAAGGGCCTCCCGATTGGATCCAGTTGTCGCATTGAGGGCCGATTGACTGCCGCTGAATTTCGCGAGAATCTGTTGGTGGCCCTGGATACGCTGCGGAGCCATAAGGTGCGGAGCGCGCTGACCGTGCTCGGCATCGTGATTGGTGTGACATCTGTGATTTCCGTGGCTGCAATCATTGAGGGTTTGAACCGATACATTCAGAAGCGTGTTGAGGGATTGGGGGCGCGCACTTACTTTCTCTCGCGGATTCCTCTGGGCGGGCAGAACTTTGGGCGCATGCCGGAGCATATCCGCGTGCGAAAGTATCTGAACTTCGACGATGCCTCGCGGTTACGGGAGACCACTCGCTTGGTAGAGGCAGTAACGACTTTCGGGACGCGGGCTTCGTTCTTCAATCCGAACGATACGAACGATGTGCGATATGGCGCGGAGCGGGTAGACAAGATCATTGTCCGCGGCGCCGAGCCGGAGTATTTGGATGCGGTTCCGTTGTTTGTGGTGGGCCAGGGACGGTTTATCGGCAAGTACGATGAGGACCACGCGCGCGATGTGGTGGTGATTGGCGATGCCATACGGGAGACACTATTTCCGTTCGCCGATCCGGTGGGGAAGACGGTGCGGTTGAACGGCGCGGCGTACGAAGTAATCGGGTCGTTCGAAAAGGATCCGGGGTTGTTTGGCGGGCCCGGCGTTGACCAGTTCGCTGTGATTCCGTTGAGTAACTTCCGGAAGCGCTATCCGGAGTCGAAGGAACTGATCATGGCGTTCACGGTGGCTCGCGACGCGAGCATCGACCAGGCGCGCGAAGAAGTGACCGGGGCGATGCGGCGCATCCGCCGCGTGCCGCCTTCGAAGCCTGACGATTTTGAGATTCTCGCTCCGGATTTCCTAAGCGTGTTGTGGAATCAACTGACAGGCGCGCTAGTGATTCTCACCGGCGTGATCAGTTCGGTTGGTCTGCTGGTGGGCGGGATTGGCGTGATGAATATCATGCTGATTTCAGTGACGGAGCGGACCGCTGAGATTGGCGTACGCAAAGCAATTGGCGCGCGGAAGTCCGATATCCGTGTGCAGTTCCTGTTGGAGGCGACGGTAGTAACGATGGTGGGCGGCGTACTGGGCGTGGCGGCGGGCGCGGTGATCGCGTTCCTGGTGCGCACGCTGGTACCGTCGATTCCAGCGTCGTTGTCACTGCTGTGGATCGCGTTGGGCATTGCCATATCGGCGTTTGTGGGAATTTTCTTTGGATACTATCCGGCGAATCGCGCGGCGAACCTGGATCCGATTGTGTGTTTGCGGTATGAGTGAAAGAACAGAATGACAAGAAAACGTTTTGAGTGGAAGTTGCGCGAGCGGACCTTGCCGCTGGGTGACCGAACTCTTTTGATGGGGATTTTGAATGTGACGCCGGATTCGTTTTCCGATGGCGGCAAGTACGCCGATCCGGATTCCGCCTATGCACGGGCGATGGAACTGGAGGAGCAGGGCGCCGATATCATCGACATTGGCGCGGAATCGACGCGCCCGGGCTCGCCTCGGATCTCGGAGGCAGAGGAACTGCGGCGACTGGTGCCGGTGTTGAAGAGGCTGCGGAATGAGTTGAGCATTCCCATCTCAGTGGATACGTATAAGTCGGCCGTGGCAGAGAAAGCAATGGAGTATGGGGCGGAGATCATCAACGATCCGAGTTCGTTGACTATCGACCCGCTGGTGGCGAAGGTTGCGGCGCAGTATGATGCGGGGCTGGTGCTGAATCACATGCGCGGAACTCCGGAGACGTGGGCGAAGCTGCCGCCGATTCCCGATCTGGTAGGCACGCTGCTGCACGATATCGACGCGGCAGTGAGCCGAGCGCGCCGGGCAGGCGTGGAGCGCGGTCGCGTAGTGATCGATCCGGGCCTGGGGTTTGGGAAGCGCAAGGAACAGAACGCAGAAATATTGGCGCATCTAGGCGAGTTGGCGCGGTTGGAGATGCCGATTCTGGTGGGTCCCTCACGAAAGTCATTTCTGGTTCAACAGACAGATGCGCTGACGATGATTGCATCGGCTGCCGCGGTGACAGCAGCGATTTTGGGCGGCGCGCACATTGTGCGGGTGCACGATGTCATTGAGATGGGCGTGGCGGCGGCGCTGGCGGATATGGTGGTGCGGTCGCGCGGCGAGGAGTAAGTCGTATCAGCGATGCTTGAGGTTTTCCAACTCGTCGAGAGTGCGCGGCCAGTCGGAACCTAAGAGGCGGGAGAGACCGCGGTCGGCGAGCAGTTTGCCTCCGGTCTGGCAGCGGGCGCAGTAGTTAGTTTCGTTATCGGCGTACCGAATGCGCTGAATTTTCTCACCGCAGCGGGGACAGGGCTGGCCGAATTTTCCATGGGCCGCCATGTCAGGGCGAAAGGCTGTTACCTTTTCCGGGAAACGGGCTTGGGCTTCGGCTTGCAGACGTTCCACCCACAACGTGAGGATGGCTTGCGTGGCGTGGTAGAGCCGCGGCCAGTCTTCCGGTTTCAGCTTCTGCGTTTGGGCGAGCGGGGAGAGCTGCGCGGCGTGGAGGATCTCGTCTGAATAGGCGTTGCCGATGCCGCTGAGGACGCGAGGATCAGTGAGGGCGCGCTTAAGGGTGTGGTTTTCGACAGTGAGGGCGCTGCGAAATTGATCGAGCGTGGCAGTGAGGACGTCGGTGCCACCGGGGTCGAGCATGCTGAGACCGACCTCGCCTTGCATTACGTGGAGTGAGGCGCGACGTTTGGCTCCGGCTTCGGTGAGAGTGAGGGTTCCCTTGGGGAATTGGAACGCGGCGAGGTTGTTGCGCGCTTTGGGATCCGCTGCGGGAGGACGCCAATGCAGGCGGCCGGCGATCATCAGATGGATGACGAGCCAGATGTCGTTGTCGAGGCCGAGTGCGATGCGCTTGCCGACGCGTCGGAGGGTGGTGACGGTTGCTCCTTGGGCGGCGGCTAGTGGGGGATCAATCGTGCGCAGTAAGAAGGGGCCCGAGACGAGTACTTGTTGGAGGGGTTGGCCGATCACTCGTGGCTCGAGGGCGGTGAGGTAGGCGGCGATGTCAGGGAGTTCGGGCATGAGTTACCCGCGTAGGGAGACGGCCACGGATGCTCCTCCGGCGAGGCTGACAAGAGGCATCAACCAAGCGGTGAGTGGGGGGAGGCTCGAGGGCATCAGAGGTAGTAGAAGTAGTCCAGCGGCGAAGCTTGGGAAGAGACAAGCGTATAACCTTCCGGATGGCCATAAGCCGGCGCCGGCAAGGGCGATGAGAACTCCGAGGGAGGCAGCGGCGGCGGGTATTTTAGAGTCCTCGTATTCCGATAATGTGCCACAGATCGGGGCGTCGTTTAGCTTCGGTTGGGGGGTCCGTTGGATGACCTGTCCCAGCTTATCTGCGGCGACTTCGTCTTTCGTGAGAGCAAAGGAATAGATTCGAACGTCGTCGATGGCTCCGGCGAAGTTGAAGCCGTCGAGATCGCTTCGGCGGCCGACGTAGAGAGACGAACGGGAAGTGCGTTGGGTGCCGGTGACCGGACCGATTAAGACTCCGTTGTCAGGCGCGCCGTTCAAATAGACGTCCACAGTCCGAGCTTCGGCGTCATAGACTCCGGCCACGTGGTACCAGATTCCGGTGACGAGAGGGGTGGCTCCGTAGCGTGCCATTAGATTGCCGCAGGAACTGGTGAGCTTGAACCCGATACCGCGGAGTTGCTTGTCCGTCGTTGTATCCAGTTGATACCCGATCTGGTTTTTGAATTGAGAGACGATGGCCGCGTCATCCTGTGGGAAGAAGGTGGAGTTGATCCAAGCGGTGATGGTCATGCTGCCCTTGAGTCGAAAGGCCGGGGAGTGGCTGAAGTCGATATAGTCCTTCGCGCCATCGAGAACCACAGTGCGGCCTCGCACGCCGGTAACACGCTGCGGTTGGTTGTGGAAGACGCCATTCAGGTTGTGGCCGGATGAGTCCAGGGCAAGGCGTCCTTCGGCTTCATCAAGTTTCCAGGTGGCCTCGATGGTACCTGGGGATGTGGCACCGCGAGGGTTGATGGTATCACCGGCGGACGCCCAGAATCCGGCGAGGAGAGCAAGAGCGCCGACGGCGGCGAGGGTCGCTCTCCATTTCCCGACTGCGATTTCGGGTAGACGGAGATCCCAACGACTGCTGATATAGGCACCAATAATTGTTCCGGTTACGTTCGAGATGACGTCAATCGCCGATGGATCCCGGTATGCCATGAAGAACTGGCCGGCCTCGGCGAGGGTTGAGATCAGCGCCCCTACGAGAACCGACTTCCGGAAGCCGAGGTCCGCCAGTACAACGCCCAGAACGATGAAGGCCGCTACGTTGGCGAGGACGTCGCCAGTGCCAATGCTGAAGCCGAGCGTGGCGCGGCCCCATGGCCGGAGTTCGACGGGAATGGCGGCTGCCGCGATTATCAGAAAGATAACTGGTATTTTAAGCGCAATCGCGGTCTCACGCGTTAACGGCGGCACAAACTACTCGCGTTCGCCGCGGCGAAGGTATTCGTCGTCCTTCTTCAGCCAGTCCTGCCGGGGCGGAGAGAAGATGTCCAGGTCGAGAGTGTCTTCCAACGCGACAGCGCGGTGCGGTACCCAGGAAGGGATGTGGAGAACCTCGCCTTTGCTGACGGTCACTTCGCGGCCTTCCAGTTCGAACTTAAGCGCACCTTCGAGGATGTAGGTGATCTGCTCGCTGTCGTGGCTATGCTCCGGGACCACGGCGCCTTTTTTGAGGAAGACTTGGGCGACCATGGCTTTTTCGCCGGTGAAGAGTTTGCGGGAGATGAGATCGCTCATCGGCTCGAGAGGGATGGCGTCCCAGGTGGTGTACTTGTGGGTCATTGAAGGATAGTCTAGCAGCCCGTGATGGAACGCCGTGCGCGGGAAAAATGGGGACGGGCACGAATTTCCTTCGAGAGAAGTTATTTAGTTTCAGTAGCCTACGGGGGAGGAAAATCATGCCAGTCCCCATTTTTCAAGTGCGACCACGTGCACCACGGGTTGCTTAGCGAAGACTGTCGCCCGGGCGGAGGATCCAGGCGGAGTTGTGTTGCGTCATGCCGATGCGGGGGTAGTAGTCCACGGCTTTGGGCGCCGCCAGCAGGATGAGGAGAGCTTCGCCGCCTTCCTTCTGTGTGAGACGGATTAACTCGCGGCCGATTCCGTGGCGCTGATGGCTGAGACGGACGGCTAAGTCACTTAGATACGTCGCGTAGACAAAGTCAGTCAAGGAGCGGGAGATACCGACGAGGAGATCGCCGTCCCAGGCAGTGATGACTAAATTAGCCGTGCGGAGCATGGCTTCCATACGAGGGCGGTCGTCAACGGGGCGGCGCTCTCCGAGTGTAGAGGCGCGATAGAGTTCAATGACCTGATCGAGGTCGAGTTCGTTTCCGGTGCTGTAGGTGATCACGGCTGATTCGCAGTGTAGCAGTCGGAGATAATGGTTTGCGGAGGGTCGCGCGAGTGTTGCTTCCATTGTTATTGGCGGTGCTGTTGCCTGCGCCGGACACGCCGCGCACGTTGCGAGTGGACTATTTCCACATGGGGATGGTGAATGAGGAGAAGTTCGCGCTGGACGGCGTGGTGATGGAGGGGGAGTGGCCGGGGCGGCTGGACCGGGTGGTGGATGACAGCAACCTCGGCAGATACTCCTTTGAAGTGGTGGAACCGAAGAGCGGGAAGGTGCTCTATTCACGCGGATTCGCCAGCATTTATGGGGAGTGGGAGACCACTGACGAGGCGAAGCAGACACGGCGGGTGCTTCATGAGAGCGTACGGTTCCCCGCCCCGGCGCCGGCCGTCCGCCTGGTGCTGAAAAAACGCGACCGGCGGAATGTGTTTCAGGAGGTCTGGTCGGTGATGGTGGATCCGGCGGGGCCAACCGTGGACCGGACTGGACCATCCAAGACGAAGGTTTGGGCGGTGATGAAGAACGGCGAGCCGCGGGACAAGGTGGATCTGTTGCTGATGGGGGACGGTTACACAGCGGCGGAGATGGAGAAATGGCACGCCGACGCGAAGAGACTGACGGAGACGCTCTTCTCAGTCACTCCGTTCAAGGAACATCGCTCGGATTTCAATGTGTGGGCGGCGGATGTTCCCGCGGAAGTGAGCGGCGTGGCGAAGCCGTCGGACGGAGTGTTCCGGCGGTCGCCGTTGCGCGCCAGCTACGATGCCTTCGGAAGCGAGCGGTATGTATTGACGATGGACAATCAGCGCCTGCGGGAGGCGGCGTCGGCGGCTCCGTATGAATTTATCGAAATCGTGGTGAATGACCGCAAATATGGCGGCGGCGGCATCCACAACTTATACGCGACGGTAGCGGCGGACAACGCATCTACACCATATGTGTTTGTGCACGAGTTCGGGCATCATTTTGCTGGACTGGCGGATGAGTATTACACCTCGGATGTCGCTTACGGGAACGATCAGGAGCGCGTGGAGCCGTGGGAGATGAATGCGACGGCGGATCCGAAGGCACGCAAGTGGGCGGACTTGATTTCCCCGGGCACGCCTGTGCCGACGCCATGGCCCAAGGCCGACTACGAGACCTACGAGCGGGGCATTCAAAAGCGGCGGCGGGAGATCAGGGCGCAGCACCGTCCGGAGACAGAGATGGAGGCGTTGTTCGCGGAGGAGTTGGCGCACGCGACTCCGATGTTGGCCGGTCCCCCGTATGGCGGCAAAGTGGGGGCGTTTGAAGGCGCGATGTACGAGGCCAAGGGTATCTACAGGCCGCAGGCCGACTGCATTATGTTTTCGCGAAATATGTCGGGATTCTGCGCGGTGTGTCGCAGGGCGATCGAAAAAGTTATAGCGATGTACTCAAAATAGGAGGAGACGGCAATGAAGGTGGGAGTTGCTTCGGATCATGCTGGGTTTGAGATGGCGCGGCAGGCACAAACAATGCTGCGCGAAGCGGGCCATGACGTGACCGATTTTGGCCCTTTTTCATATGTGCCGGGAGATGACTATCCTGATTTTGTGATCCCGCTTGCGGAGGCGGTGCGGGATGGCAAAGTGGAGAGGGGCATAGCAATCTGCGGGAGCGGGATTGGGGCTTGCGTGGCGGCGAACAAGGTGAAGGGCGTACGCGCCGGGCTGTGCGCGGATCACTATTCGGCGCATCAGGGTGTGGAGCATGACAACATGAACGTGCTGTGCCTGGGGGAGAGGGTGACGGGCCCGGCCGTAGCACAAGAAATTATGACGGCGTTTCTTGCGGCGACGTTCACGAACGAAGAGCGGCACGTGCGGCGATTGGCGAAGGTGGCGGCCGCTGAGGACAAGTTTTAGTTCAGATCGTGCTGCCAGACGGCTCGGGTGACGCGCCCGGGGGCGTTAGCGGTGAGAATCATGCGGTTATTCCAGAAGTTATAACTACGGCTGAACGAGGTTCCGATCTGGGCGGGTTGGACACTATCGTCGATTTGGTGGAGGACAGTTTCCGAGTCGGGATCGATGTCCCAAGAACCGAACCAGGCTTCGGCGAAATCCTCTTTACTGGTTTCGGCGGGGAGCGAGGTGCGCGTGATGAGGCGGAAACGGGCACCAGGGCGCATGATCTGAAGCGAGAAATGACCGTCGTTCTCGTACGCCAGACGGCCTTGCGGCTTGTCTCCATAGGGTTTGGTTACCTCGCCGGATGGGCCTTTACTTTCGTAACTGACGAGCTTCCAGACTCCAAGGAAATGGCTTTTGACCAGTTCCATCGGGGGCTGGGCGGCCAGCGTGCCGGCCACGAAGAGCGCGGCGAGGTAGAGGCGCATATGCTTGCATCGTACTACGCTGGAGAGATGGGCTTTCTGGACAATCTGGAGAATAACCTGAAGGCGTTGGAGTCTCAGGAGGAGAAGGACCCGGCGGAGGTCCAGCGGCGGAGGTCGGCTGCGGAGGCGGCGCGAGCGGCGGCGTTACGGCGGGCTCCGTTTGCGGAGGCTTTGCGGACGGGTGCGTTTACGGAAAAGCTTCTGACGTCGAGCCGGGCGATTGGGTTTGGGAAACGGGTGTTGGTTCAGTTTACCTGGCTGGAGGAGACGCTGCGATTGGATGCCCGGGAAAAGCGGGTGGAGTTGACTCCGACGGATGAAGGTGTGCGCGCGGTTTACTCTGTGGATGGGGTGGAGACGGAAAGTAAGATGGTGGATTTGGCAGGCGATGGGGAAGCTTTCGCCCGCGATTGGCTGGCGTAGGGCATCACTTTCACACGATACCAGTACGCTCAATTGGCTAGCTGCCTTGCCCAATCGAGCGGGACGATGTACGATGACACGGATCTGAGTCCAAAGTTAGAAATTCCATTTACACCCCAGCGGTGGGTTCATCTCTCTCACGGCATTATTCGGATGGGCCACATTCGACATGGGTTGACAGGAGATAGACATGGAACTGAACCGTGCGTTTCAATTCCCGCACCCTGCCGCGCCCGCGGTCGAACCTAACGCCAAGTTGGCGTGGAAGCCAGCTAAATTCCTGGCCGAACCGGTGCGACGGCATGTGTGCTGGGCCTTGCTGTGCCTTGCCATCTTCGTTTTGGTGAGCGCGTCTCCAGCGCGGGCCAGCGACGACAACGAAAATAGCACCCCGACGGGTTGGTGGTTTTATACCGGGCAGACGTCTAGCCAAGTATCCAGCACAATCACCAAGTACAATGCCCGGATCACAAGCATCCGAGCGGATGTCGCCACCAATACCTACACGGTGACATATGTGAAGAACACCGGGACGTACGCGAAATCGTGGTGGTGGTACGTCGGCATCGACGCAGCAACGCTATCGCAGAATCTGGCCACGAATAATGGCCGGCTGATCTCATTGCAGGCGTATGATACCGGCGGCGGCAACATCCGGTTCGCCGTTGCGATGGTGGCCAACACCGGCGCGGATGCCAAAGGATGGTGGTGGTATTACAACCAGACGACCGCAAATATCACTTCTAACACGACAGCCAATCACGCGCGGCTCACCAATCTAGACTCCTATGTTTCTAACGGTGTGACCCGCTACGCCGTGATCATGATTGCCAACACTGGCGCGGACGCCAAAAGCTGGTGGTGGTATCACGGCGTCAGTCCAACGACGATCTCCACCAACATCACGGCCAACAATGCCCGGTTGCTGGACTTCACCAGCGCAGGGACGGGCACTTTCAACGTGGTAATGGAGTCGTGCTCGACAGGCTGTCCGGGATGGTGGTGGTACTACGGAGTGAATGCGTACGGGGTTCTGGACAAAGCTCAGAATACCGGCGCGAGGGTGATGACTGCCGATCAGTATTCCGGTAGCTGCAGCGGGTCGAGCAAATGTTTTGCCACGATCATGATCGGCAATGTGCCGTCAGACATCACGTCGTGCGACCTGAACGGGTGCATCTCACAGTCGAAGCTCGCAAATGGGATTAAGAACAGCCTTTCCGGCAAAGTTGTCGGGTACTCACTGCAGGTGGGAGGACTGGCGCCCAAGTATGGCGGCCTGGCGCGGACTGCCACGGACACGAGTTTATCGATGAGGCCGGACCTTGTCACGAACCTGGCGAGCGTCAGCAAAACGCTGACAATGATCGGCATTCTGCAGTTACTGGACAAGGGCGGGCTTACTGTGGACACGCCAATCTCACGGTATCTCTACACAGACTGGACGAAGGGTCCGAATGTCAGCCGGCTCACGTTCCGGCACTTACTGACGCATACTTCCGGCTTGGCCCAGACCGCTTCCAACTGCATGACGAATGGTACGGGGCCGACTTCGGGCATTGACTATTCCGGGATCCAGACGATCATCGCCAACGGAGTTCCTAACGCATCGAACATCGGCGTTCCACAATACGGCAACTGCAATTTCGCGCTGTTGCGGGAACTGATGCCGGCTTTGTCGGGAACGCCGCTCATGAATTACCCGAACGGTTCGCAGAGGGCGGCACAGAGCTCGACGCTGTACATCAACTACATGAACAGCCACGTATTTCAACCGGTGGGCGTGCCCACCAGCCAGTGCAAGCCTCCTTCAGGGACCAATGACGTTCTCTCGTACCCCTATCCCGCGGGGAGCACCGCAGGCACAGATTGGGGCGACTGGTCGTTAATCTGTGGCGGCGGTGGGTGGGTGCTAAGCGCCGATCAGCTGTTTAGGGTGATCAACGACCTTGCAGCGGGGAGTACGCTGCTCACGAAGACCGAGAGAACACAGATGATTAGCGGTAACCTGGGCTGGGACAGCGCGGTTCGGAATGACTGTCCCACCGGGTATGTCTGTAAGAACGGGGCCTTAGGCGATGGCACCCACGCACTTTGGACCTATTCCGGCATCTTGAAGTGTAACGTCGCCGTGGTGTTAGTTGTAAATTCGCCGTTACCCTCGGTCTATCAAAATGGCGAGGACATCATCGGGCTGGTGAAGGACGCGTTCAACGCCTCGACTGTGGCGGGAACGCCGGTGGCCTGCCGGTAGCCGCAAAGTCATACTGTCCGAACGGGGGAGCACTGCATCGAGCGCTCCCCCGTATTTCGAATCACTCCTGGCGGAGAGCAACTAACGGGTCAAGGGCAGCGGCGCGGCGTGCGGGAATGATCCCGGCTGCCACTGAGACCACGAGAAGCAACGCAGCTGTCCCGGCATAGGTAGCGGGGTCAGTGGGGCGAACACCGTAGAGGAGACTTGCGAGGAAGCGCGACGCGGCATAGGCTCCGGCCAGGCCGAGGGCGACGCCGGGCAGCGCCAGGCGCAGACCGTATACCAGAACCATGCGTAAGACGTCTTCGCGGCGGGCGCCTAGCGCCATGCGAACTCCGATTTCGGCGGCGCGGCGGGCTACCATGTACGCCATCAACCCGTAGATACCTGCCATCGCCAGAGCCACAGCCAGGACGGCGAAGACGGTGAGTAACATGGAGCGAAAACGCGGGGCGGCCACGGAACCAGCGACGTTGGCTTCCATCGTCGTGAATTTGATGGGAACGTCAGTGCGAACGTCACGAACCTTAAGGCGGACCGCGTTTGCGAGGGCTTGGGGATTGCCTTGTGTCCGGAGCATCACGAACAGCGCGCTGCCAGGACCGGGATGCTGAGTGTACGGCATGTAGAGTTCGGCGGTGACCGCGGAGGTTGGTCCATCTTCGCGGACATCGGCAACGACGCCGACGATCTGCATGGGGTTGGGTGAATCGAGACCGCAGAGCACGCGACGGCCGAGGGGGTATTCCCCGGTTTTGAATGTCCGCTTCACAAAGGTTTCATTGACGATGGCTACGAAGGGTGATTCGTATTGGTCCGTGGGGGCAAACTCGCGGCCGGATTTCAAGGGAACTCGAACGGTCTCAAAGTAGCCTGGCGCGATGATGCGGAAGTTGGCGTAGGGCATATCAGCAGGTGGCGGCATCGGCGTTCCTTCGAGGAAGTAGCCGCCGTTGGAACCAGAACGACCGGCGGTGAGAGTTTGCGAGGCGGTGGCGGCGGTCACACCGGGCAAGGCGCGAAGGTCAGGGAGCAGCCGGGTGTAGAAGCGCGTGGCAGCTTTGGATGACTCGAGATCGCCAGCAGGCACGTCCATTTCGGCGGCGAGGATGTTCTCGGCGTGGATTCCGAGGTCAACTTGCGTCAGGCCGACGAAGCTTTTCAGAAGGAGCCCGGCGGCGGTGAGAAGGATCACTGAGAGAGCAACCTCAGCGACTACCAGACTCTGGCGGGCGAAGCCACCGCGGCCACCGACGGTGCGTCCGCCGGCCTGTTTCAAGGCGTCGTTGAGATCGATGCGCGTCGCCTGGAAAGCGGGCGCCAGACCGAAGAGGACGCTGGCGGCGAGCGAGAGCACGAAGGTGAAAGCGAGTACCGAGAGATCGAGGTGGACCTCGTCTAGACGGGGGACTCCAGCCGGGGCGATGCCGACGAGGATCTCTGTGCCCCAGATGCCCAGCAGGAGCCCGGCGGCTCCGGCGAGTGCGGCCAGCACGAGGCTTTCGGCGAGCAACTGACGAATGATCATCCACCGGGAGGCACCCAAGGCGGCGCGTACCGCCATTTCGCGTGTGCGGGCGGTGGCCCGGGCGAGCAGCAAGCTGGCGACGTTGGCGCAGGCGATCAGCAGTACCAGAGCGACGGCCCCCAGAAGGAGATAGAGGGTGGTTTGGACATCGCCGACGAGTTGCTTCGCCAGCGGCACGACGGCGGCGGATTTGTTCTTATCCTCGGGGTACTGGCGTTCGATGGCCGCGGCAATGGCTGTCATCTCAGCTTGAGCCTGCTCCACCGTAACTCCGGGCCGCAGCCTTGCGATGGGGCGGTAGTTATGGGCGGTGCGCGAGGCAGTCTCCTCATACAACGAAGCTTGGAACCAGAGATCGGCCTTGTTCGGGAAGTCGAAACGAGGTGGCATCACACCGGCGATGACGAAGGACTTGTCCATGAGGCGGACAGTCTTGCCGAGGGCGCCGGAGTCGCCGTTGAAGTGACGGCGCCAGAAGGCATCACCGATGAGGATGGAGGTCTGCACGTGCGGATCGAGTCCGTGTCCGATGGCGGGAAGAGCTCCCATGGCGGCAAAGAACTCCGGGGTCACGCCGGCAACCTGAGCGTACTCCGCCGTATTGGCGACAGCCACGCTGGTTTTCTCGGCGTAGTAGTAGTAGCCCATGGATTCGAACGAGGACGCCGACTTTTTCCAATCGTGGAAGTCCGGAGCGGAAACCTGATAGCGGCGGCCGTTCGTCTTGTTCAGAGACCAGAGCGTGACGATGCGATCAGGGTCGTTGTAGCTGAGGGGTTTCAGGAGGACCGCATTGACGACGCTGAAGACGGCGGTGTTGGCTCCAATGCCTAAGGCGAGAATGAGCACAGCGATGGCGGTGAAACCGGCATTCTTACGGATGAGGGTGCGGAAGGCGACGCGAAGATCCATGGCGGGTGATGTATGGCACGCGGGGTGCCATAGCA
Organism: Bryobacteraceae bacterium; assembly: GCA_039934475.1. GTDB lineage: Bacteria > Acidobacteriota > Terriglobia > Bryobacterales > Bryobacteraceae > JBDTMC01. The sequence goes on from JBDTMC010000078.1 coordinate 20,551, forward strand.
GGATGTTGATAGCGTGGGAGTTAAAAGCGGCGGGTGTTCGTTCGCGGGACGCCCGCGTTCGGGCTTGAGATTACCTTTGGTACTCTACAGATTCATGATGACCCGAAGGGATAGCGTACGCTGGCTGGCGGCGGCAGGCGCCGCTCCTGGCTGGGCGACCGCGGCTGAGGCGAAGTGGACTACGGCCTGGGACAAGGCTGTGCTGGCCAGCGCGCTGGCTTTGCGGGAGCCGCAGTTCGATGCTGCCGAAGCGATGATTGTGCGCAAGGTGGGCAGCGCGTACAACTACCATTCGACGCTGCGGAATGTGACGGCACATCCGACGCGGGAATCGCTGGAGTATGCACTGCTGTTGCTGGAAGGGCGGCAGGATGATCGCGCGGGGCAGATTCTGAGCCGCGTTCTGACATTGCAGGAAGTGGACCCGGGGAGCCAGTGGTATGGGCTGTGGGGATACTACGCGGAGGAATCTCCGGCGAAAATGTCGCCCGCGGATTGGAACTGGGCGGACTTCAACGGGGCCACTCTCCTAATGATTGTCCACCGGCATGGGGAGAGGCTGGGTCCGGCGCTGCGAGCACGCATGCACGAAGCAATTCGGCATGCGGGGGCGTCAGTGCGCAAACGGAATGTCAGCATGAGCTACACCAACATAGCGGTGCAAGGAACGTTTGTGACGTTGGCCGCGGCGCAGTTGCTGGGCGACGCGGAGATGCGAAATTATGCGACGGAGAGGTTGGGCCGGTTGGCGGCGGCGATTGACGAGACCGGGAGTTTTGCAGAGTATAACAGTCCCACGTATTCGGAAGTAACGATTGCCAATTTGACACGAATGCGGATGACCCTGAACGATGGGGCGGCGCAGACGTTGGCGGAACGGATTCACTATCGGGCGTGGATGCACATGGGGAAACACTGGCATGCCCCGACAATGCAACTGGCGGGGCCGCAGAGCCGGTGCTACGCCACCGATATTGGGCGCCCGCTGTGGCTGCAAAAGGCGCTGGGCGGGAGGATTGAATTCGCTTCCATAGACAAGCTGCCGGGACTGGAAGCGGACGTGCCCGTGCTGGATTTTCAATGCCCACAAGAGTTGCAGAGCCTGTTTTTGGAGACTCCGGCGGCGCATCTTCATCGCGAAGTCTTTCGACCGAAGGTGGGAGGAGCCACGTATCTGTCGCCTGGATATTGCCTGGGCACGGTGAACCGG
>JBDTMC010000079.1:0-21499 GCA_039934475.1 Bryobacteraceae bacterium
GCCGCGCCCTCGAAGAACATGCCGTGGCAGCGCATGCAATCGTCCACTAACAGCCGTTTGCGGTTATGCGGCGCGTCGAGAAAAATCTTGCTGTACGAGGTGCTGTGCGCCCCCGCTTTCCAGTCCGCGAACTCCTGGCGGTGACAACCTTGGCAGCGCGGCGCCATTTGCTCGACGTCCTTCTCCCGTAACCGGATCTTCTCCGGTGTCTCACCTCTGAGGTGCGTAACCAGACGGCGCAGGTTGCCGGCGTGAAACTCAACGCTGAACATTGAATCACCATGACATCCCTTGCAGGGAACCGTGCGATGCGTGGAGACATGCCACGTATCGGTGTTGGGCCGAATCTCATGGCAGCGCGCGCAGGAGTCGCCGTCGCCAGAGGCGTAGTACACGCTCCCACCGGGCAGAGCCAACACCGCCAGCGCAAGGCAAATCGCGGCAGGCGCCTTCATCGCAGCCCGCCTCCCTTCCACGAAGTCACCATGTGCTGGGAAGCGTAGTAGGCCAGCGCCATGATGTTCAGCACCGGATTTACGCCGCCGTTGGTCACATGGACACTTCCATCCACGACGAACACATTGGCGCTATCGTGAACGCGGCAGAAACGGTCCACCACTGAAGTCTTAGGGTCGTTCCCCATGCGGCACGTGCCCGCCTGGTGTTGCCCTCCGCTTAGGCCCGGCCCTGCCAGCTTCAGCCAGGTCTGCTGCGCGCCTGACGCCCGCAGCCACTCTTCCGCCTTCTTCGCCATCACTGCGCCGATCTCTAGCGAGTGCGGATGACGGCCGCCGGAGAGACGCGCCACCGGTATGCCCCAATGGTCCTTGACCTCCGGGTCGATCTGCACTCGCGAATCGAACATCGGCATCTCCTGCGTCGGACCCTGCACCATAATCGAGCGACGGTAGAAACGGCGCATGTATTCTTTGTGCGCCTGTCCCCAACGCGGCATCCCGGGCGGGATCACTGACGTGAAATGGATCGGCAGGCGGATAAACTCGTTGGCCAGCATGGCACCCCCGCGCAGGCCCGGATTCCCGTGGTTGTAGTCGCGGATGGCGATCCCCGCGCCCGGACCAACATCGTCATAGGTATCCTGCTCGAACAGGCCCACCGCGCCAGTGTAGGTATGGCCCTGCAGATTCCGTCCCACCCAGTCATTGCGATTGCCAAGTCCCCGAGGAAATAAACGGCTGCGCGAGTTCAGCAACAGACGCGCCGATTCAATAGCGCAGCAGGAGACCACTACCAAATCCGCGGGCTGAGTTTGCAAACGGCCGTTCTCATCGAAGTACGCCACTCCCGTGGCGCGGCCCTGGTCGTCCACCAATACTTCTTTTGCGATCGATTCGGTGCGGAGCGTGCAGTTACCGCTGGCCAGAGCGCGCGGAATGACCGTGTTCTGGGTGCCGCACTTGGCATTCACTTCACAGGCGAACCCGACGCACCAGCGGCAGCGCATGCAGGCTGGCCGGCCTCCGTAGGGCACGCTGTTGCGCAGCATGGGGATATCGAACGCCTGCAAGCCCAGTTTCTTCGCGCCTGCAGCCAGGATCAGATGCTCGCGCGTCGGCGGCAGGGGAGGCATCGGCAGCGCCTTGCGGCGCGGTGGTGCGAACGAACTGGCCGATTCATCGCCGCTGACACCGATCTCCCACTCCGCCTGTTCGTAGAACGGTTCCAGATCGTCGTACGCGATGGGCCAATCCTCCAGCGTGCTCCCTTCGGGCGCGCCGTATAGGGATCTCATGCGGAAGTCTTTTGGGTGGAACCGCCAGGCCATGGCGCCGTAGCTCAGCGTGCCTCCGCCGACGCAGGCGGCGTTGTTGCTGTAGGCGCCGTCACTGGGTGGAATCGTCCGTGCACGGCCGTTCCGGTCCACTACTACCCTTGGTTCGCGATCGTCATCGGGGCCGAAGGCGTTGCCCAGGATTGTCGTCCGCTGGTTGCGCAGATCGTCTTTCCTGCAGTCCCACGGAGAGTAGTTCCTGCCGCGCTCGAGGAGGACAACCTGGAGCCCAGCCTGCGCCAGCTGGTTAGCGACGATGCCGCCGCCCGCACCCGCTCCGATCACTACCGCGTTCACTTTTTGGAGAGCCATCCATCAGACCTCGTAATGCAGCCGGCCGCGGACTGGAGGGTTGGGCACGCCAAGCATCGTCCAACTGACCCCATCCCGATTGCCGCCGTGACGGGGGCTGCCATAGAACCCTTGCATCGTATGGGCGAGGACGAGTTCGAAGAACGGCTTATCTTTCCCCTGCTCCATAGCTTCTAATAGCGCCGTTTGGGCGGCCACATCCAGAGCCGCGAACGCGCTGCCATGCCCGCGGCGGGCGGCGTCATCCAAACTGGCCAGACCCGTTTGGTACACGGGCTGAAATCGCTTGAACCGCCGGGTCAATTGGATGTCGATGTAGTGGACAACACCGGCCCGCGAGGCTCCAGGCGCGCCGTCGGGTGGAATCAGGCGGTCGCAGAAAGCCGACAACGCCCGTGCTTCAGCGGGAGTGAGGAAACGATGTTCTGCTTCACTGCGTCCACAGGATATGAGCGGTGCCGCCGCAAGAGCCGAAAGCACGCTACGGCGGTTGAGAGTTCTGGATCGTTTCATCCTGAATCATGCTATCAGAAATTCGCTGCTCACCGTGCCGGGTTGCGCCCACCGTAAAAACTCAGTAAGATCGAATTTCCTTCCGCATCACAGCGAGCTAACTGAAGTACGGAGCGAAATCCGTTACTGGCGTTAGGCGGACCAGTATAAGACAACCTATGGCGAACCAGGACAAGAAGAGAATTCTTGCAGTAGTAGACGACCTATTCTTCTCCGTTAAGATCTCCGACGCGGCCAAGCGCACGGGGCTTGAGGTGGATTTTGTGAAGTCGGAGAAAGACGCGGTCGAAAAGGCCAAAGAAAAGCCCCTGCTCATCATCCTGGATCTCAACATCAACGCCCTGTCGCCGTTGAAATTGATCGGGAAACTGAAGGGTAGCTCCGAACTGAAAAGTATCAGTATCCTCGGATTTATCTCCCACGTGCAGGGCGAACTGAAGCAACAGGCGCAGGAAGCCGGGGCCAACATGGTTATGGCTCGCTCCGCTTTTTCGCAGAATTTACAACAGATTCTCCGGCGTCATGCCGGCGTGATCTGAAACAGGCCCTCTCATCGTGCGTTGGAAAAGCTGAAGTCCACGCTGCGTTCGTGGTTTAGCCGTTCCGTCATGCCGCGGTCCACCAAGTCCATGGTCACCCGGTTGTGGCTCCCCTGCACGGTTACGTAGTGCAGCGTCTCACCCTCCAGCCAGTAGGCGTACGCCGCCTGAATCGACAGGTCCTTCAAAGCCAGAAGGTAGATGGTCGCCTTCGGTTCCACCACTTCCGCGGCGCCGGCGCGAGTTGCCCGCGGCGCTGTCTCCTCAACAACTTGTTCGTTCTCCGCAGGGTCCGGCGGCCGGTACGACGAGGGCGCCTCGTAGCTGCGGATGGCGGCGGGCTGGTCAGATGGACCTGCGCCCGGTGCGAAATACTGGTTAATCACCACCGGCGTTTGTGGCTCTTGCGGCGGGGGAACAACGGTGATATTCGGCTGGCCACCCTGGTATCCGTATCCATATCCGTCGTACCCGAACCCGGTATAACCGCCAACGTAGAAGGGAACGGGGACCACCACCGGACGTCTGCCGAAGCCCCGTCCGCCGCCGCCACCCAGCGGTGCGCCGGTATAACCAGTGCCGCCGACGGTATTGCCCAGACGGCTGGCAAAACTCGAGTTTCCAGGCACTGTGAGGGGTCGCACGCCCCCCGGAAAGAGAACGTTGCCCCAGCCATTGCCGTAATTGCGCCCGGCTGGACCGTTTCCTCGCGGCTGTGCCATCAAACTGCACACGGCGAGAACGCCAATTGAGAACGGAAGCCACCTCGACATGCCGTTATCTCCTCTTGAACATAGTATGACGCCGAGGCCATGCGCTGGGTTGCCACCGGGCCTACGCGATATAATTCGAAGGTGGTCGAAACCCTGCACTCGGTTTGCGCGCTGGACTGCCCTGACGCCTGCTCCGTCCTGGTGAAGGTTGAGGACGGCAAGGCAACCAGTCTTCGAGGCGACCCGGCGCACCCCGTTACCCGTGGTTTTCTATGCGGCAAAGTCGCTCAGTATCTGGAGCGGGAATACTCGCCGCAGCGCCTGATGTTTCCGCAAAAGCGCATCGGAGCCAAGGGGGAGGGCCGGTTCGAGCGGATCTCCTGGGACGAGGCGCTCGACGAGATCGCCGTCCGCTTGCAGGAAACTGCCGACCGGTACGGACCGGAGTCCGTGCTTCCCTATAGCTACGCTGGATCGATGGGCTATCTCCAGAGCTCCGGCATGGACCGCCGTTTCTTTCACCGTCTGGGCGCCTCGCGCCTGGATCGCACCATCTGCTCCGCCGCCGGCACCGCGGGTCTCAACGAGTCTTTGGGATTTCGCTACGGCACTGATTTTCCGCAGTTCGTCAAATCGAAGTTGATCATCGCCTGGGGCGCCAACATCCACGCCACCAACGTGCATCTGTGGCCCTTCATCGTGGAGGCGCGGCGCAATGGCGCCCGCTTCTATACCATCGATCCGGTGGTTACACGCTCCGCCGCCCTCGCCGATAAGCACTTCCCTATCTATCCCGGTAGTGACCTCGCCCTCGCCCTCGGGATGATGCATGTCATCTTTGCCGAGAAACTGGAAGACGCCGGCTACATCGAGCAGTTTGCCGAGAACGCCGCCTCCTTGCGTGCCCGCGCGGCCGAATATCCGCCGGAGAAAGTCGCCGCGCTCACCGGCATCCCGAAGGACGATATCGTCGATTTGGCTCGCGAGTACGCCACCACCCGCCCGGCGGTGATACGGCTCAACTACGGCATTCAGCGCAGCGAGCGCGGCGGGCGCGCGGTTCATGCCGCGGCGCTCCTTCCCGTCATCACAGGGCAGTTCCGCCATGAGGGTGGGGGCATTACCCTCTCTACCTCCGGCGCCTTCCAGATCAATCGTCCCGCCCTGGAGCGTCCCGACCTCGAGATGAAATCGCCTTTAGGGCGGCAGGCGCGCCTCATCAACATGTCGGAACTGGGCAAAGCCCTGTTGGACGTGAACGACCCGCCGGTGAAGGCGATGGTGGTCTACTGCTCCAATCCGGCGGCCATCGCCCCTCAGCAGCGGCGCGTGCTGGAAGGCCTGCGGCGGGAAGATCTTTTCACCGTCGTGCTGGAACAGTTCCAGACCGATACCGCCGACTACGCCGACATTCTGCTCCCGGCAACCACGTTTCTGGAGCATACCGACGTCTATCTCTCCTACGGGCACTATTATTTACAGATGGCGCGGCCCGCGATTGCGGCTCCCGGCGAGGCGAAATCGAATTTTGAGGTCTTCCGCCTGCTGGCCGCGCGTATGGGCTTTGAGGACCAACCTCTGCGTGACACCGAAGACGACGTCATCCGGCAGCTACTCAGCAGCGGCCACAAGTTCCTCGACGGCATCACCCTGGAAGTTTTGGAGACGAAAGGCTTTGTGCGTTTGAAAGTAGCTCCCGAAGGGGAGCCGTTTGTTCCGTTCGCCAACGGCGGGTTCGGAACGGCCAATGGGAAGTGCGATTTGAGCGGCGAGAAACTGGCTTACGCGCCCCCAGTTGAATCCCGTTTGGGCGCCCCGAGCCGCTATCCTTTGGAACTGATCACCTCCAAACAGGCCGAAGGCATGAACTCTACCTTCGGGAATCGCCCGGAGGTTGACCGTGAGACAGCCCTACTGCGGCTGCACGCCGAAGACGCCCTGGCCCGGGGAATTAGCGGTGGCGACCGCGTGCGCGTATTCAATGATCGCGCCAGCCTCGTCTTTGAGGCCGCCCTGGACGGCACCGTGCGTTCCGGCGTCGTGCGCGCTCCGTCCACCCGCTGGAACAAGAGCGCTCCTGAGCATCTGAATACGAACGCGCTTATCTCTGACCGGCTGACGGATATCGGGGGCGGACCATGCCTTTTCAATTGTCTGGTGCAAGTGGAAAAATGCGGAGACTAGCCCTCATTGCCCTGGTCGCGCTGGCGTTCACTGCCGGCTGCAAACGGCGCGATAAGATTGTCGTTCAGCCGACCGAAGAGGAGGGCCAGGCGCTGGCGAGCGTGGTGCGGGTGGCTGACCCGCGTATGGCGCCCCAGCTGATCAGCGGATTCCATGACGTCGAGCAGAACTCGTGGCGCTGGACGAAATCAAAGTTCACTGTTGCCATCCGGCCTCCCTCCGGCGCGGCTACCAAAGGCGCGAAGCTAGAGTTGAAGTTCTCCTTGCCCGACGCGGTTTTCACAAAGGTTGGGGCGGTGACGCTCTCCGCGAAGATCGGCACGACGGAACTTCCAGCCATGAAGTTCCCGAAGCCAGGAGAATGCACATACTCGGTGGAAGTCCCGGCGACACTCCTCAATGCCGATTCCGTGAAGGTCGAATTCACCCTCGATAAGTTTCTCGCCGCCGGCGCGGCGGAGCAGCGCGAACTCGGAGTCGTGGTTTCCACTGTCGGCTTCGAAGCGAAGTGACGCCCAGTGACCGAACGTCTGCGTCGCCTGTCCTTCTGGCTTCTCCCTCCCGCTTTCTGTCTTTGGGTCTATTGGTTCGGCCTTCGCGCCTGGTTCCAGCAGGACGATTTCGCTTGGCTGGGCCTGCGGCTTCAAGTCCACTCCTTTGCGGATTTCCTTTCCGCCATGTTTGCTCCGATGGCCCAGGGCAGCATCCGGCCGTGGAGTGAACGCGCCTTCTTCATGGCCTGCAGCGCCGTCTTCGGCATGGAGGCCCTCCCCTTTCACATCTGTATCTTCCTCACTCAGTTCGCCAACCTGGCGCTACTGGGGGCAATCACCCGCCGCGTCACCCGGTCGTGGCTCGCTGGATTGGCCGCCCCGCTGCTGTGGCTGTCGAACCCTGGCCTCGCCGTGCCGCTCTCCTGGACCTCAAGCTATAACCAGGTCCTCTGCGCGTTCTGCCTCCTCGGTGCGTTCTACTGCTTCCTCCGCTACATCGACAGCGAGCGGCGCGCCTGGTATGTGGCGCAGTGGGTCTTCTTCGTCCTTGGGTTTGGCGCCCTCGAATTGAACGTGGTCTACCCGGCGCTGGCCCTTGCCTACGCCTTGGCCGCCGCTCCGCGCTTCGTGCGCAAGACGTTGCCTCTATTTGCCGTGTCTGCGGCGTACGCTGTACTCCACCACATCGTTGCGCCGCCCCAAGTATCCGGTGTTTACCAGATGCATTGGGATTCAGCCGTCTTCACCACCTTCTGGCAATACTGGCAATGGGCTCTGGCGGCGGCGCGATTACCCGATGTCAGACCGATGCCGGACTGGTTTGCGCCAGCCGCCACAGCCGTTCTCACTGTCGTTCTGTTGGGGTTTGCCCTCTGGCGCGCCTGGCGACGGGAATTCCTTGGATTGTTTTGCCTCGCGTGGTTCGGGATCGTTCTCGCGCCCTTGCTGCCGCTGCGCGATCACATCACGGACTACTACCTGGCGATTCCCGTTATCGGCCTCGCGATGCTGGGCGGATGGTCGATGGCGGCAGCTTGGAAGAAGTCCGTCGCGCTGGGAGCAATTTCCTTCGTAATCGCGGGATTGTACGTGGCCTCGGGGTTGCCGGTAAGCCGAGCCACGGCCCGCTGGTACTTCAACCGCGGCCGCAAAGTGCAAACTATGGTTGCCGGCGTAGCCTTTGCGCAACAACTGCACCCCGGCAAACTGATCCTCTTAAATGGCATCGACAGCGATCTCTTCTGGGCCGGTGTTTATCACAAGCCCTTCCGCATCACCGGCGGCAATGACGTTTACCTCACGCCAGGCTCGGAAACGGGCATTACGGCGCACGGTGAGGTGGGTGCCATTGGCGACTACCTGCTGGCACCCGCGGTTGCCGGGAGGGCGCTGGAGCGCGAGGAAGCCGTTGTGTACCAGGTGGGAGGGCCACGTCTCAAAAACGTCACCAGCCACTTCCGCGATCAGGTTGCGCCCACCTGGAAGAAGGAACTGCCCCGCTTTCTGAACGTGGGCCAGAAGTTGTTCGCGGACCTTCTCGGCCCTTCCTGGTACTCACTGGAGGGCGGCTACCGTTGGATGCCCGGTGAGGCCACGCTCCGCATGGGTGGACCCGTTGTCCCAGCCGAACGCCTCCATTTCACGGGCTATTGCGCGGAAGGCCAACTGGCCGGGGGCCCATTTTCACTCACCGTCAGCGCCGGTGGCCTGCCGGTTGGCTCCGTTGAGATCCGTAAGGCGGGCCAAGTGGATGGTGACCTTGCTTTTCCTGCAACCCTGATCGGACGCGAAGAAGTTGAGATCGCCCTTACCGTCAGCAGGACCTTTACCCCCGCCGGCGATTCCCGCAAGCTCGGAATGGCCTTCGGGACGTTCGCTATTCGCTGACTATTCTGCTGGACGTGAAGTTCTTCAGCCAAACTTGAAAATTTAAGTGGGAATTTTGCTGCGCTGAAGCAACATATTGTGACAGTGATTGTTGAAACTTGGGCGACGTTGAATCGTCCAATGCAATACGTCCTCATGATCCCGACACAGATGGCCGATATGTACGAGAGCAGAACCCAGACAGAGGCCTCTCTGCAGACTATGGCGGTCTCTGTGGAAACGGGCATTTGGACTAATTTGTTCGTGGCACTTGAATTGCTTAGAAGTTGTGCTATGATATGCGATTGTTCCGGTAGAGGGCATTTGCAGAACGCCTCAAACGGCGCAGGCACTAGGAAGCATCAAGGAATTTTAGTGAACCGCACTAAAGTTTCTTTGGAACTTTTTGGTCAATCTTGCGTCTATAGGGATGTTCACCGCTTCCGGAGGCAGTGAGAGACAGAATAAAAACAAAAAGATAGTGACTGAGGAGAACTCCAATGACGAAGACCGAACTGAACAAGTACAAAGAGATTCTGGAAAACCGACAGGCGGAACTAGCCCAAGTGCTCCGGAATCGTGAAGGCATCGCGATCGAGAAGACCCCCGATGCACTGGATGAAGTGCAGCTGGCCGGTGAGCGCGAACTCGCTATCCGCAATCTTGACCGTGAGTCGAACCTGCTTCGCAACGTGAAAGCCGCTCTGCGCCGCGTCGACGACGGGTCCTATGGTGTGTGTTTGCACTGTGAGGAAGATATTAGCCCGAAACGGCTGAATGCCGTGCCGTGGACACCTTTCTGCATCCAGTGCCAGGAACAATACGACCGAAACCAGGAAGAAGGCACGGAAACCTTCGACGACCTCCTCGTCAACGCAGCCTAAAGCGTCTCCTGTTAGTTCGGTATCGCTCCAGATGGGCGCGCTGGCTTCGGCCCCGCGCCTTTTCTGTTTTTAAACACTGTTTCTTTTTGGGACTGGGGTGTCTACTTTTGACGACGCCTAGCTCAATATGCCGGCAAAGGAGATCATCCGGCCCGCCGCAAGTCCATCCCGCCGCCAGGAATGGAATTCTCCAGCCAAACAGAAGGTACAAAGTCCGGCTATCGAGACTCGCGAGGCTTTCACTCCCCCGTTGACCAGATGTCGGCGGTTCGACTCCCACAGGTCAATTTTCGTCGCATTTTCCCAGTCCGCCCTCTCCGGGAAAAGTGGCTGGAATTTCTTGCCGACTTCAGGACCCACTTCGTAGCAGCATGGTCCGATAGCAGGCCCTATGGCGGCGATCACGGCGCCAGGGTCAGTCCCATACTCCAACCCCATCTTGTCCAGTACGCGTTGGGTAATATTCCCCAAGGTGCCCCGCCACCCAGCGTGAGCTACCCCTATTGCCCGATGTTGGGGGTCCGCCAGAATGATCGGTACGCAGTCTGCCGTCTTCACTCCGACAGGCTCGCCAGGGTTTGCCGTCACCAGCGCGTCTCCCTCGCAGTCAGCCGCAGCAGCCGCCAGGAGAACGATGTCGGAATGGATCTGTTTCACCGTAATCGGAAGGGGATGAGGGACACCGAGTCGGGTGCCAAAACCATGGGCTAGCCACGGGAGTTCCGCCAAAGCCTCATCTTGGTAAATACCGGTGGAGTCGCGAAAGAAACTCACAGCGAAATCGGGTTCTGCATCTGACCGATCATGATCTGCTTTTTGAAGCCTTCCAGGGCCGCCTCATTCAGGCGGATCTCAGTCGGCCGACGCTGCAGCGTGACGTCCCGGTCAATTTTGTCCTGCAACTTCAGCAGCGCATAGAACAAATTCTCCGGCCGCGGCGGGCATCCTGTGACGTAGACGTCCACCGGCACGATGCGGTCAACGCCCTGCAAAACGCTGTACGTGTTAAACGGACCCCCGACGCTGGAGCAGGCGCCCATGGAAATCACCCACTTCGGGTCGGGCATTTGATCGTAGATGCGCTTTAGCACCGGCGCCATCTTCAGCGTCACCGTGCCGGCGACAATCATCAGATCCGATTGCCGGGGGCTGGGCCGGAAGACTTCCGCTCCAAACCGGGCGATGTCAAACCGGGACGCGCTGGCGGCGATCATCTCGATAGCGCAGCACGCCAAACCAAAGGTCAGCGGCCACAGCGAACCCTTGCGGGCCCAATTGAAAACGTAGTCCACCGAAGTGGTGAGGAAGTTCCGTTCGAACTGGTTTTGCAGAAAGGACATCGTGTGGTCCTGGTTGACATTCTATCGGGTTAAGGACATGCCAGTCCAGTTTTACCCTGCCCGGAACCACTCCAGCGTGCGCCGCAAACCCTCTTCCAGCGTGAACTGAGGGGCGTGGCCCAGGTGCTGGATGGCTTCCCTTGTGTCGGCTTGCGAATCGCGGACGTCGCCGGCGCGTGCCGGACCATACTCGGGAGGCAGGAAAACGCCTTCCAACTGTTGGAGGTAGCTCCAGATCTGATTGAGCGTGTAGCGGCCGCCGTTGCCGGCGTTGAAGACCCGCCCGGCCACGCCTTCCGCCCGCGCCGCTTTCAAACAGAGTCCGGCAACATCATCTACGTAAGTGAAATCCCGGGTCTGTTCGCCATCGCCGAAGATCGTCGGCGTCTGGTTTGCCGTCAAGGCCTTGAGAAACAGGGACAAGACGCCCGAATACGGGCTCGACGGATCCTGCCGCGGGCCATACACGTTGAAGAAACGAAGGGAAACCGTCTCCAGGCCGTAACAGCGCGTGAACACCTGGCAGTAATACTCACCCATCAGCTTCTGTGCCGCATAGGGCGAAAGGGGATGGGGCGCCATCGTCTCCACTTTCGGCAGGACTTCGGTGTCGCCGTAGGCCGAGGAAGAAGCGGCATAAACCACGCGTCCCACACCGCCCTCGCGGCACGCTTGTAGAACATTGAAAGTGCCGTCGATATTCACTTCGTGGGAGGGTATGGGCTCAGTGATCGATCGTGGAACCGACGGAATTGCCGCCAGGTGGAACACCCGGTCGGCGCCGGCAATCACGGGCGCGATGGCGCCGAAGTCGCGGATATCTGCCTGGACAAATTCCACAGAATTCGACACTTCCGCCAGATTGTTCAATTGGCCGGAGTAGAGATTGTCGATGACGGTCACTCGCTCGGCGCCGCTCGCCAGCAGCGCCCGTACCAATGCCGAGCCGATGAACCCGGCTCCGCCCGTTACAACGTACTTAGTCATAGTTGTGCAATCACTTTTTCCAGGTGGCGGAGGCTCTCATTCGCGATGGCCGTCGCCCCAGCGTCAAAATTGAACGCCTCCAGCGAAATCCAGCCCTTGTAGTTGCGCCGCGCCAGAGTCTCAAACAGCGGCTTGAAATCGTAGTTGCCCGTGCCGCAGTGGCCGCCGTCCAGTTCCTGCACATGAATGTGCCGGATCTTATCGTAATAGCGATCTACCAGTACCTCATGCGGCTCTGTCTCTTCGATGGCGTTGTGGACGTCGAACATCGTCCGGATGGCGGGGCTGTTGATCTGGTCCACCAAAGCGGCGGCCTCCGCAAGGGAACTAACCACGTCGGAATGTGCCGAAGGGAGAGCCTCAATCAGAATCGTCACCCCGCGGGATTCCGCCTGCGGCGCGACGGAGACAATGCCATCGACGAAGTGCTTGGTCGCCTCCGGCTGTGAGAGACCGCCGGTGCTGGTGCGCTGCTGCGGGGACCCGAAAATCATCAGGCCGCCCGAACCGCCCATCAGATCCGCGCACAGGTCGATCAGTGTGCGGATATGCTGCCAACTGCGCGCCCGCACCGCGTCGTCCGGCGTGGTCACATGGAGGCCCGCCGGCGACACCATCAGCCAATGTATGCCGATGTACTCCAGGTCTTCGCTGAGAATGATGTCGCGATATTCTTTGCGCTGTGCCGCGGTGACTGTCGCCGGATCCTCGGCCAGCGTAAACGGGGCGATTTCAATACCCGTGTAGCCCGCGGCCCGAATCGTTTTGCAGGACTCTCGAAAGTCCCAACCTTTAAAGGCTTCATTGCAGATGGCTTGCCGGAATGGATAAGGCATTCGCCTATCAGTGTATCAATCGGCAATCCGGTGAACGAGCTTCACGGCCTGTCCGGGTCCTTCCAGAATGCTCTGGCGGTAGTTCGCAAACGCGGCCCGTTCAATCAACCCGCGAACGACCGATGGTTCGAATCGAGCCAAATCCGTAAGCCCCGTCCGGAAGGCCTCAGGAGAAGCATTCACCGCCCCGAAGACGATCTGGTTTTTGACTATCATGTCGAGCACCGGCAAATCGCCCGTTGGCGCGGAGGAGCCGACGAGGGCGTAGACACCGAGCGGCGCCATCAGGCGGAACCCTGCCATAGCGGCCCGTCCGGAACCGCTGGCCTCCACCACAATATCGGCCGTATCCAACCCGTCCAGCCCTTGCCGGTAAGCGATGCCCGCGCGCCGGATCAGTTTCACCCGCGGCGCCGACTCGTCTTCGAGCGACGCAATCGTCACCTCGAGGCCTCTCAATTGCAGTACCAGCGCGCTGAGGATTCCAATCGGTCCGGCGCCCAAAACCAATGCCGTCTTTAGCTCCGGTTCGTGCAGCCGGATGGCAGTGTCCACGGCCTTCTCAACAACGCTCAAAGGCTCCATCAGCACGGCGCAATCCACCAGCGACGGCGGAATTACCACCAGATCTTCCGGACTGTCCACCGCAAACTCCGTGAAGTAGCCATGCAATCCCGTAACGCCCCGGTCGTTCCACGTGTTGCTGACACAGAGGTCTCGCCGCCCTCTCAAGCACAACGCGCATGCCGGCGGACACACCCGGCGCACCATCGGAGCTACGTAGTCGCCCTTCTGAAGACCGCGCGCCGCCGGCCCTACAGCCACTACCCTCGCCAGCGCCTCATGTCCCAACGTCAGGAAATCCTCGCCGGGCGGTGGATAGCCAAAATGAAAGTGGGCGAGTTCACGATCTGTCCCGCACACACCTACTTCAATTACTTCCAGAAGCACTTCAGCGTCTGCCGGTACCGGCTCCGGCATGTCGCGAAGCGAAAGGCAACGCCCGGTAAAGTCAAGCCCTACAGCTTTCATCTTCTTCTACCTACCATCACGAGAGTAAGTCCTTTCCATGGGAACAGGCGCTCCAGCAACTTCCACAACCACACGGTCTTATCGAATATTTTCAATGTCACTTTGTTGATATGCCGGCTCTTCAGGATGCGGCTGAACAACCACCATGCCAGCAGGCCTGTGCGGTTTAACTCGTAGCTGTGAACGATCTCCAACCCAGCCGCTTCCATCAACCCGGCGAGCTCATCCCGTTCAAACCGCCGCAAGTGCCCGAGTGCGGTATCCACGCTGCCGAACAGAAGGCGTCCTTGGGGCACCAAAACCACCAGCGAGCCGCCCGGCCGCAAGCAACTTCGCAAGTTCTGTATCGTGCCCTCGGGGTCGGTGGAGTATTCCAGGACGTTCAGGCACAAGGCCGAATCGAAGCTCTCTTCCAGACCTGCAAAATCCTCGCCGTGCGAAGGATCCAGGCGCCGCACTTCCACGCTGGGAGTCCGCAGGAAACGATTGCGCAAGGCGTGCAGAAACAAAGGATCTTTCTCACAAGTGACGTAGTGTAAACGCCGTGCCATCAGGCGTCCCGTCATGTTTCCGATTCCTGCGCCCACTTCAAGCACAGTATCCCCGAGGTGCGGCCGGATGAGGCCCGTCATCCAGTTCAGGTATTGCGGCGTTCCGGTCAGATTGTTTAACAGGCCTCTTCCATAGGCGCCAACATAGAGATCGTCGATGAGCCAGAAGCGGAAGATCACGCCGAGGGCCTTTAGTCCATCCTTCCAGCCGATCTTCTTGCCTTCCTCGTACGTCCGTCCGTGATAGCTGATGGGGACTTCGTAGATCCTCAGTTTGCGTTTGGCGCACTTCATCGTGATCTCCGGCTCAAAACCGAAGCGATTGGAGCGGATGGGGATACTCTTCAGCAAGTCCGTTCGAAAGACTTTGTAACATGTCTCCATATCCGTCACGTTGAGGTTACAGAACATGTTGGAGATGGTTGTAAGTCCCTTGTTAATCATCGAGTGCCAGAACGGAAGCACTCGCGTTTGACTACCCGATAGGTAGCGTGATCCGAACACCGCATCCGCGTGCCCATCCAGCAACGGGCGCAATAGCGCGGGGTACTCGCAGGGATCGTACTCGAGGTCGGCATCCTGGACGATGCAAAAGTCGCCACCAGCCTTTTCGATGGCAGTCCGCACGGCCGCACCTTTGCCCTGGTTTACGGGGTGCCGGAAAAGGCGTATTCGAGGCTCGTTTGCCGCCAGGCGTTCGAGGATCTGCGATGTGCCATCGGAGGAGCAATCATCGACAATAATCAACTCCCGTTCCAGGTTCTCCGGCAAGGGCGCGGCCAGCACCTGGGCGAGACTTCGCTCCACCACCGTGCGCTCGTTGTAAACCGGAATCAGAATAGAGAGCAGCACAAACTCCCCAGTATAGCCGCTATGCTCTCTTCGCCCTCAAAATCTCCCGCGCCGCGTTGTACCCAGGCGCGCCCATCACTCCGCCGCCCGGGTGTGCGCCTGAGCCGCAAAGGAACAACCCGCGCACCGGCGTTTGATAGCGGGCGTAGCCGGCCGCCGGGCGCATGACGAACATCTGGTCGAGGCTCATCTCCCCGTGGAAGATATTGCCCCCAGTGATGCCGAAGCGCCGTTCCAAATCGAGCGGCGTGAGAATCTGCCGGTCCACCACGATGTCGCGGATATTCGGCGCATACTCGGCGATGATGTCCAATACCCGATCTGCGAACGGCTCCCGATGCTCGTCCCAGGTGCCTTCAGACAGTGTGTACGGCGCATATTGCAGGAAAATCCCCATGATGTGCCGGCCTTCGGGAGCCAGCGATGGGTCGTACATCGTCGGCACCGTCATCTCAAGCAGGGGCGATCGCGATGGCTTTCCGTACTTAGCGTCATCCCATGCCCGTTCCACATACTCGATGGACGGGCAAATGTGCATCGTCGCTTTGTGGTGCGGCCCTGGCGTGCCAGGCAGGCAACTAAAATCCGGAAGACCGCGCAGCGCCAGATTGATCTTCAGCGACGTGCCTTCGCAGCGAAAGCGTTCGATAGTGCCAACGAAATCCGGTGGTAGCTCTTTGCGATCGCAGAGCTTCAGAAACGTGACTTTCGGATCGGCGTTACTGGCCACGAAGTCCGCCGCGATCTCTTCTCCGCCGAGGAGCACGACACCAGTCGCCCGGCCCCCGGCAATCGTTATGTGGTCCACCTCTGCATCCGTGCGGATCTCCGCGCCGTGACTCTTCGCAGCCGAGGCGATGGCATTCGAAACGGCGCCCATACCCCCGCGAACGAAGCCCCACAGACCGCGATGCCCGCCAACGCCTCCCATACAGTGATGCAAGAGGATATAGGCGGTGCCCGCCGAACGAGGCCCACCGTTAGCGCCAATCACCCCATCGGTGGCCAGCGTCACTTTCACCTCGGGCGATTCAAACCAGTCGTCGAGGAAGTCCGCTGCGCTCTGCGTGAAGATCTTCACCAGGCCGGTCATCTCAGTCCGGCCTAGTCCCCTGAATTTGCCGAGCAGCTTCAGGTAGTCAACGAAATCTCCGACGCCTGCCGGAGGAAACTCAGGCGGAGTGGTAAGCAACAGCCCTTCTACCACCTGTGCCAGCCGCTCCAGATAATCTTCGTACTTCGGATAATCTTCCGCGTCCTTGCGCGAGAACTTCGCCAACTCGCTGAGCGTCCGCTGCCGGTCCTGCCACATGAACATGTGCCGGCCATCGGGAAAGGCGGAAAAGAAGGCCGGGTCTTTCGCATCCACGCGGTACCCGTGCCGCTCCAACTCGAGGTCGCGAACCACCCGCTCCTGCAGCAAGCTCGTTAGATAGGCTGCCGTGGATACGCGGTACCCAGGCCACACTTCTTCAGTTACGGCGCAACCACCCACCAACGACCGGCGCTCCAACACAAGCACCTTCCGGCCCGCTTTTGCCAAATAGGCGGCCGTAACAAGACCGTTGTGGCCGCCGCCTATGATTACCACATTGTATTTTTGTGCCATTTAGAACTGCCGCGCCGCTTGAATGACCAAGCCGACGCCAAGTACGGTAACGACCGCGGCACTACCGACGGGTAGCGCCCGGATCAGCCAGTTGTCGCCGCTAACACGCTTCAGTGCGGGGCCTGCCAGCACGATCCCCACGCCAATCGCTATCAATACTGCCGCCAGCCCCAAACTGAAAGACACCAACAGCACCATTCCGAATACCAGCTTTCGTAATGTGATCGACAGCATTAGGACGACCATGGCTTCAGGGCAGGGAACCATGCCACCGGAGATGCCCAGGGAGATGATATTGCCCCTGCTGGTGTCGTGGTGATGATGGTGTCCGTGGTCATGGCTGTGTCCGTGGTCATGGCTGTGTCCGTGGTCATGGCTGTGTCCATGGTCATGGCTGTGTCCATGCGGATGATGCCCTCCACCGCGCAAGCGCGTCCAGAGCAACTGTCCACCGATCCCCGCCACCAGGACTCCACTGGCCAGAGCAAGCCACGGATAGATCCGGTCCAGTGCCACAAACTGCGACGCGTAGAGCGTCGCCAGCCCGAGCAAAAACACGCTGAAGGTGTGCGTGACCGTGACGATGCCACCCAGCCAAACCGCGTCGCGGACCCGTCCGCTAGTCCCTGCCAGATACGCCGCCACAATGGTCTTTCCATGGCCAGGTGTCAACGCGTGCGCAGCCCCGAGAAAGAACGCTACGCCCAACGCCGTCGCCCAAATCGCCGGACTGTCCGCGGACTGCCCTAACAATTGCTGCAATCTCCCGGGCAGCTCCGCCGTCGATGCCTGTATCACACAGTCGATTGTAAGCGATCACGCACTGGCGTTCGTTGCGGCGATTTCGAGCGCCTCGCGCTTAATGCCTCTCAACATCCCGCGGAATACGATGTGATGCAGAGGCACAACCGAATACCAGTACAGCAGCCCCAGCAACCCGCGCGGCTGAAATAGAGCGGTTTGGCGGAGCGTGCATTCACCAGCACTCTTCGCCTCAATCTGAAACTCCAGCATCGCCTCGCCGGGCAGCTTCATCTCCGCTCGCAGCGCCAGCCGCCGGTCTCGCTGGTAGCCCGTCACGCGCCAGAAATCGAGCGCTTCACCGTAACTCACCATCTCCGGATTTCGCCGTCCACGCCGAAGTCCTGGACCGCCCATCATCCTGTCGATCCACCCGCGGATGCGCCACAACCAGTCTGCCGCATACCAGCCGTGCCCTCCGCCTACGCGGCAGACGGCGCGAAAGATGGCCGCCGCGGGCGCTTCGATGGTCACTTCGCGCGTGTCGCGAAAAACCGTGCCGCCGGCCCAATCGGGATCACCCGGGATTACCCCCGCCATTGACCAGTTCGTTTCTACTTGATGGTCCGCGATCTTGGTTAAAGCGGCCCGCATCGCTTCCCTCACGGTGAGTAGCTTCTGTGGAATGATTTCGCGGATGCGATTCTCGCGGCACACCACGGGGTTCTTAAGCCCTTCCGCGAGCGGCTTCGCGATCGCATGGCTGAGAGGAGTTACCAGGTGGATCCAGTACGAACTCAGCCGCGGCGTCAGCACCGGTACCGGAATGATCCAGCGCCGCCGCAGCCCCAACTCTTCCGCCATGATGCGCATGATGTCGCTGTAACAGAGCACTTCCGGACCACCAATATCGAACACCCCGCCCACAGTCTGAGCGGCGGGCAGGCACTTCACCAGGTATTCAATGACGTTGCGAACGGCGACCGGCTGGCACGGCGTGCTCACCCACTTCGGTGTCACCATCACCGGCAGACGTTCTACCAGGTACCGCAGAATCTCAAACGACGCCGAACCGGAACCAATGATCATCGCGGCCCGGAGTACAGTGACCGCAACACCCGTCGATGCAAGCGCCGCCTCCACCTCCCGCCGCGAGGAGAGATGTTCGCTCAGGTCGGGCCCAGTCTCGCCCAGTCCGCCCAAGTAAATGATCCGGCCAACGCCGGCCTTCTGCGCCGCAATCGCAAATTGAGAGGCGAGATGGCGGTCGTCTTCGGCATATCCGGCACCGCTCGAGGTCATTGAGTGGACCAGATAGAAGGCGGCCGCACATCCCGCCAGCTTTTCTGAGAGCGCCTCGGCGTCGCCCAGCTCCGCTCGCACAATTTCCACGCTGGGGTTCGATGCCCACTCTCGTTCCGCCAGTTTGTCAGGCGCCCGCACGAGGCACCGGATGGGATAGCCTTCCGCAATCAGCCGCGGCGCAAGACGGCCCCCGATATAGCCGGTGGAGCCGGCGATCGCGATTCGGGTTCCGGCCGTGGTGCTGTTCAACGTATTACGTCTTCGGGAGAGGCTTTCCTAAGGTCTCTTTGAGCCTATCCAACGGCTCCACCAATCCGCCCTCGGCCGTGAAATCGATTCCGACAATCCCGTACAACCACACCGGCATCTCCACCTTTTCCAGAATCAGTGGCACCAGGCGCCGCTTGCGCTCCTCCATATCCAGCACCTTGGTGATGAGCGCCTCTTCTTCCGTGTTGCCACTCTGAAGGTAGCGAGCCGAGAGCAGCGCGACAGTGAACCGGCTCTCCTTGATACATCGCTCAATCTCCGGCAGGAATCTTTCCTCAGCGCGGAAATCGCGCTCATCGATAGCCACCCGGAAGCCCCACTCTTCCAGCCGTACCACCAGCCGGCGTGCAAATTCCCCATCCTCACCACCGTGCCGGTAGCTGACGAAGACGTCGTAGCGGAGTTGCCTCGGAGTCCCAGCCGGCGCCCTCGCCACGGTAGGTCCGCGCAGGCGCCAGCGTTCTCCCGCCAGCACCACGGAACTGATGAAAGCCACGCCCAAGAGGCCCGGCCACAGGTACGCCAACGGAAGCAGCCGTGCCGTACAAGAATGGATCGACTGCTCGGTCCACGCCAGTTTCGGGTCTCCCGCCGCGTTCTCAAGAATCACCTGATTGGTCAACCCCGGGTTATGGGCGCGTGCCTCCCTCACTTCCTTCACCAACTCTGTCCCAATCACCATCGACGAGCCGAAGTAAGGTGCTGTGCAGACATCGGCCGCCAGGACATAGGCGCGGTAGGTGACGCCGGCGCCAATGAGTCCCACCAAGGCCGCCGCGATCCATGCGGCCTGAGTCCTCGGCCACCGCCACGCCACGGCTGCCGCAAGGGCCGCCGTGCCCGCGGCAAAACCCGCACAGGAGATACGATTCAAAGGGACGGGAGGTGTCACGTAGGCCAAGACCGCAGTCCCGGCACAGAGACACAGAATCAGCCAGCGTTGCGCGCGCGTCATGGCACGACGAGATCGATAGGAGTCTGGCTGGCACCCATCCCCAACACTACAGTCGCTCTCTTCGGCACCCCATTCCCCGCCCAGAACACGTACCGCCCCGCCGCCAAACGCTGTTCCGCGGCGCTCAAGGCCGGGAACCGGTCCGGCTCAGCATTCTGAAACAGTTCGCGGATCTTCGGCATATAGAAAACCTCGAGACCGGTAACCTCCTTACCGTCGCGGAAGGTACGGACCCGCGCCGTGATCATCGCTGCTAACCCGGTTTTCTGGCAGTGCTCCACTTTGATGCTCAAATCCTCAGCGACAGCTTCAGCCATTTGTACCGTCCGCGTCCGGTCCGTCGAAAATGATCGCAGTGCCTTCAGATCGGCCTCTAATCCTTCTTGGAGCGCCTGCGCTTCGCCGGGTCCCGTAGGCTGCCAGGAACCTACCCTGTTCTTGAAATAGGCGAGGGACTTGTCGATTGAGTCCAACTGCAAGTGTATACCCCGCTGTCTTCCGCGCATCGACCCAGCTTCCATTTTTAGCGCGTTCAATGTTTCCACCAGCTTGGCTTTCGGATCGGCCGCAGTCCCGGCGGCATTGACCCAGAGGGCGAAGATCGAACACACGCCGATCGCCGTCACGCGCATAGACGGAAGTATACTCCAACCGACCGGCAAATCCATGTCCAAATCATTGATTCAGATAGACTGGAGAAAGATGTTGAAAGACCTCGTGCAGATCAGCCGGCTGGGCGACCAGAAACGCGGCGAGAATGAACGCCTTCGCCGCCATCTGAAAACGCACGAGTTCGTCGAAAAGCGCTTGAAGCGCATCGCGGTCGCCTTTGAAGAGGAGATGGACTGCACTACATGCGCCAACTGTTGTAGGGTCGCTACCACCACTCTGGTGCCAAGAGACGTTGACCACCTGGCCCGGTTTTTGAGGCTATCGAAGGATAAGTTTCTTCAGCAGTACACGGAGCAATCGCCAGAGGAGGGTCTCATCCTGAAAAGAAGCGACGAAACCGGCTGCGTCTTTCTCGACGGCAATACCTGCACGGTCTACGAAGCTCGCCCGGGAACCTGCGAAGACTTTCCTCACTTAGTCAAGGGCAACGGATCCCTACAGTCGCGTATGTGGCAAATGATCGACCGCGCCAGTTACTGTCCCATCGTCTACAACACTCTCGAAGGCTGGAAGCAGGACCTCAACTTCAGCCCGCGCTCGAAGTAGTCTTTTTTTGCTGCGCAGGACTGGCCACGAGTTCCTTGATCGGCCGCACCTCGATAGGACCCAGTTGCCCCACCGGGATACTGGAAGCGAGCTGAATAGCCTCATTCATATCGCCAGCCTCTATCAGGATGAATCCGCCGATCTGCTCTTTCGTTTCGGCGAACGGCCCATCGGTTACCACTGTTTTGCCGCCCGACCTTCGGATTGTGACCGCCGTTGCAACCCCTTGGAGGGCCTGCGCCGCCAGAAGATGATTGCCCTGGCGGAGCGATTCGTCGAATGCCAGGCTGACATCGTCCAGTTCCTGCAGTTCCTCCTTCGACATTGCGGTCAGTTTCCCCTCGTCCAAAAAGACCATGCAAAGATATTTCATATTTTCTCCTCATCACACAGACGTTTGACCGGCCCTGAATTCGACAATGATCGAGGCTGGCAGGTGCTGTACTATCAACCTAAAAAGAGCGGTTGCCATCGTCGGTTATGCCTTCTTGAAGCCGAGAGACGGA